>JANLTT010000005.1:0-15439 GCA_031363115.1 Gemmatimonas sp. | reverse complement strand
CGTCGAGGACGTCCTGCACGAAAGTGAAGGTGAACGGCTTGCCGGGGCAGAGCACTTCTGCGAATACGCCCCAGGTCGTCGGTACCTCGAACTGCGCGCCGGTGCAGCCGAGCGCGGGGTAGGCGACGAGTGCTGCCATCGCGTGGCCGGGCATTTCGATCTCGGGGACGACCATCACGCCGCGCCGCCTCGCGTACTCGACGACCTCCCGCACTTCCGCCTGCGTGTAGAAGCCACCGCTGCGCGAGCCGTCCACTTCGGTGCGCCAGGCACCAACGGTCGTGAGCGCAGGATACTTGTTGATGGCAATGCGCCAGCCTTGATCATCGGTGAGATGCCAGTGCAGCACGTTCAGCTTGTAGCGCGACATCAGGTCGATATGGCGCTTGACGGCATCAACTGGGAGAAAGTGGCGTCCGACGTCGAGCATCGTTCCTCGCCACGCAAAGCGCGGCGCGTCGGAGATCTGCAGGGCGTTGATGGTCCACGCCTCGCGCGTGTCTGGCGCGAGGGCATCAAACGAAGGGGGAAGAAGTTGGCGCAGTGTTTGCATTGCCCAGACGGCGCCCTGCGGTGTCACGCTGCCGATCTCCACGCCTGACGCCTGCACGGTAAGCCTGTACGCTTCATTGTGCGACGCACGAAGGCCGCCGGCAATGCGAATGACGCTGGCGATATCGCCCTGAGGGAGCAATCGTGGCCGACGTGGCGCGAGCGTCACGGTGAATCCCGTCTGCGTGCGAATTGCCTCCGCGAGGAGCTCGACCACTTCCTGCCACGCATCGCCGCGTTCATCCACCACGATCTGCACCGGACTGCGCAGCACAAAAGGCGCGAGTTCGGCGCGCTCCGTGAGCTGCGTTGGGCGCGGCAGAAGGGTGCGTGCGGGTGCGGCCTGCGCGTCGAGCATCAGCGGAGCCAGAAGAAGGAGCGCGAGTGCGCGCAAGTCACGCATCGAATCAGTAGGCGGCGGGAATCGGACTCGGCATGTCGAGTCCGAGCACAGAGCAAACGGCGTTGGAGGCGCGTGGCGGAAGCGTGACGACGACACCGGCATCCACGCGACGCACTGGCAGCACATCACTCGCGGGCGAGCCCAACATGGCAGCGCGCGCCGGGAGCGTCGTGACGCCGGGGAGCAAGAGATCGCGCTCCGCAGGCCACTGCTGAAGGAAGCAGTTCAAACGATTCCCCGTGCGCGTCGCGCGGAATGGCGCGCCGTCGAACGGCGACGCGGACGTGCCGTGAATGGCCGACGCGTGCACGCGCATCCAGTCAGCGAGGCCCTGCAGTCGCTCGACGCTCGGTGCCGGGGTCGCACCCGATCCATCAGGCCCAACATTGAGCAACAGATTTCCACCCTTCGACGCCGTCTCGACGAGCAACGCGACCAGTCGCGGCACCGACTTCCAATTCTCGTCCGCGCGATTGAATCCCCAGTTGCCGTTCATCGTGATGCAGCTCTCCCAATCCACGCCGGGCACGCCGCGATCGGGAATCTTCTGCTCGGGCGTGCCGAAGTCGCCATACTTGGGCCGCACCATCTGTCCCTCAACGGGACTCGGCGGCTGCGGTGAGACGCGGCTATTCACGAGCGTGTCGGGCTGCAGAGTGTGCACGTGTTCCAGAAGGGAAGCGCCTAACTCCTGCGTCCAGGTGCTTTCCCATTCGCCATCAAACCAGATCACGCCGATGTCGCCGTACCGCGTCAGCAACTCCTCGACCTGCGCCTTGAGGAAGCGATCGTAGCGTGTGAAGTCCGCCCCCGTCGCTGGGCGTGTGGCCGCCTCCCAGTCGCGACGCGGGAGGTAGTCAGGGTGATGCCAGTCCATGATGGAGTGGTACCAGCAGGGGCGCACCCCATGCGCGCGGCAGGCGTCGGCGACATCGCGCATGAAGTCGCGACGATACGGCGAGTTGGTCACGCTCCACTTCGTCTGCGCGGTCGGCCAGAGGCAAAAGCCATCGTGGTGCTTGGTGGTGATTACGAGATACTTCATTCCCGCAGCGGCGGCCTGGCGCGCGAGCGCGTCGGCGTCGAAGCGCGTGGGATCGAAGCGACCAATCAGCGTGTCGTACTCGTCAATGGGAATCTTCGCGTTGTTGCGGATCCATTCGCCGTAGTCCGTGCGACCGCCCCACTCGCCGCCGAGCATGGAGTAGAGCCCAAAGTGCACGAACATCCCGAAGCGCGCGTCGCGCCACCAGGCCATGCGGTCAGCGGCGGTATGCGCGGGTCCGCCAATCTGCGTGCGCCAGAGTGCGCTGGAGATTCCCTGCGCCGAGCCACCGAATGGCGTGAGCGCACCGAGCGCAGCCGCGGTCGTGAGCAGAAAGTCGCGCCGCGGCACCAACGGGTTGTTGCTCATCGCTTCACCGCTCCGACAATCTCCCAGGTGCGTGGATCCTCGTCTCCGAGCAGCCACACGGAGTATCCGCGCAGCCGATGTTGCTTCACGAGCACCATCTTCTCAGAGAAGGCGCGAGCATCCTCAATCCACGCATGCTCAAAGACACCATGGGTCTCCCACATCGCGACCCATGCCTTCTGTGTTGCGTCCCAGGCGGGGGTCGCGCCGGCGCGGCGCACAATCTCCATGAGCCGCACATAGCCGATGTCCTCGCCCACCGCGCGTGAGACGCCGCTGCGCGGATCGTACGCCGAGTACCAGTAGTCAGAGTAGCCAGCGAGTCCGAGCGAAAGCTTCTCCGGCGGCACGCCGGCGGCCAACACGTATTGGAGCGACGCGGTCATCCATGGGAAGCCGGCCACTGGGCCGGGCGTAGAACCGCCGGTGTGCTGTGCGTAGGTCATGTACGAGAGAAAGTCCAACGCATCGGCGAGGGCTTTGTAGTCGTACGCCCCGCGCCAGTAGTCGTACATCATGTGGTGGTACGGGCGCGTGCCGCGGTCATCGTCGGTGCGCGGCACCACGGCGGCCGAGGCATGGCACCCCGCGGCGCGCACGGAGTCGGCAAACTCGCGCGCGAAGGCCGTGAAGGCGTCGCGATCGCTGACGTGGAGATTCTCGAGGTCGAGTTGAATCCCCTGCACGCGCTCGCGACGGCAGAGCGCGGCCATGTTGCGCGCGGCATTAGTGCGGGCGGCGGGCACGGTCACGATGCGGTGCAGAATCGCGACGTCAAAGCCGGGGTTCATCACGAGGGGCATCAGTTGCACGCCGTTGGCCCGTGCCGTGGCCACGATGCGCGGGTCCATGCCCCCGGTGATCTCGCCGGTGCTGTCAATCGCGTACGTCTGCGGTGCGATGATGCTGATCTGCCGAGCGTTCGCCACGAAGCTGGCGATTCCCGCTTCGTTGTTGCGGATGTACCAGATGGCCTCGGGGGCCTGGGCGCCGCCGCCTGAAGGGGCGAGCACGCAGGCGAGTGTGAGCACGAGCGCAGCGGCGAGCTGGCCGAACCTCAAGGGCGTCGAGAATCGCATCCCAGAATCTGCCTCTCGGGGCTCCTGCACGCGAGGCGGTCGCGAGACGGACGCGCCGCGGCTGGCGTTCGACTCCCGACTAGGCCAGCATTCGGGATGTCCTCTACCCGTCGAGATTTCGTCAAGACCGCCGTCGCTGGCATCGCCGCGACCACGCCACTCGCCGCTTCGGCCGCGACCCCAACGACTGAGCCGCAGCCGCTGTCGGATCGCGGCGCGCCCGCCGTGCACACGCGCGCGGTGAAGCCGCTCGTGATTGCCGACGCTAGCGGCTACGAGTTCCGTAATGGCGGACGCGAGAACGCCGTGGAGCGCGCCTTCCGCGGCATCACATCGGGAGAGGATGTCCTCGACGCGCTGATTGCGGGCGTCAACATCCCGGAGCTAGACCCCACGGAGAACGGCATCGGCTACGGTGCGCTCCCCAACGCCGATGGCATCGTGCAACTCGATGCCTCATGCATGCACGGCCCCAAGCGGCGCGCCGGGGCGGTGGCGAGCATCGAAGGGATTCGCACGCCATCGCTCGTGGCCAAGGCGGTCATGGAGCTGACCGATCATCACCTGATTGCCGGGCGCGATGCCCGTGAGTTCGCGCGACAGATCGGGATGACCATCGAGGACGACCTCAATACCCCCGACAGCCGTCGTCTCTGGATGGAGTGGAAGCGCCGCCTTGACGGCGAGCATTGGCTGGATCCCAATGGCGCGGCCCGCCGCCCGCGCGGGGACAATCGCCCGGCGCACGAGCGAGATCCTGGCCTCGCCGCCGGTCTCTCGATGGTGCGCGATGGCCTGATTCGCGAAGGCTCCTTCTGGGGGACGATCAACTGCAGCGGCATCACGCCGAATGGCGATCTCGCGAGCGTCACCACCACCAGCGGGCTCGCGTGGAAGATCCCCGGGCGCGTTGGCGATTCGCCAATCCTCGGCGCCGGTCTGTACGTGGACAACGATGTGGGTGCAGCCGGCTCGACCGGACGCGGCGAGGCGAATCTCTACAACCTCTCGTCGTACCTCATCATCGAGAACCTTCGCCGAGGGCTCGCGCCGAAGGACGCCGGGCTCGAGGCACTCAAGCGCATCCGTGCGAACACGGTGGAGTCGCGTCTGCTGAACGAGCGCGGCCTGCCGAACTTCAACGTGCGCTTTTTCATCATCGACAAGCGGGGGCGCCATGCCGGCGTGTCGATGTACCGGGCGGGGGAGACGACCTTCGCGCTGTGCGACGAGAATGGTGCGAGCGCGCCACAGCTAGAGCCACTGCTCGCGGGAGAGCCGTAGGAGATTGCCTGACAAACCTAGGCGCATTTCCTCGACTGTCCTCGCGGCAATCGGACTGGTATTAGGTTCATAGGGGAGAGCAGTCACTAGAGTTTGGCATCACCGCTTGGATGACCTCATGCCTAAACAGGGCGAAGGTTTGGTGGACCGCCCGATGACGGACGATGCAGCGCATCGCGCCGCCATCGAGGAACTCTACGAGCACACGCCCGTCGGATGCGCGTTGGTCCTCGACGATGGCACTATCATCAGCGCCAACCTGACCTTGGCGACGTTGCTCGACGTGCCGCGCCCGCAGCTGCTCGGCACGCCGCTGCTGGAGCATCTCGAGCCCGACGACCGCCTCGCGACTTTGCAGTTTCTGTCGCGCATCACGCCGGAGCACGGAGATGCGCCGTTGGAGGTGCGCGTGCGGCCCCGCGAGGCCTCGCCACGCGTCTGCGTGCTCTCAGCCGCGCGGAGTACGCGAGCGGACACCATTCGCATCGCCCTGACTGATGAGACCGGACGCCGCGCGGCGGAGCGCACCGCTCTGCAGGCACAGAAGATGGAAGCCATTGGCCGGATGGCTGGCGGCATCGCGCATGATCTCAACAACCTGTTGACGGTCGTCAGTGTACATGATGACTTTCTGCTCGACGCATTCCCCGTCGATGATCCGCGGCGCGAGGACCTGCTCGCCATTCAGAACGCGTTGCATCAGGCTGCCGCCCTCACGAAGAAGCTGCTGGCATTCGCGCGCCCCCAGGTCCTTGACCGCCGATGCATTGCCGTCAACAGCCTGATTGGCGAACTCGTGCGTGTGATGCGTCCGCGTCTCGAGGAGGGGGTGGAACTCAGTTCGGCACCTTCCATGCCGTCACCGGACGTGAAGATCGATCCCGAGCAGCTTGAGCAGGTGCTACGCAACTTGGTGCGGAACGCTGAGGAAGCGATGCCAGACGGCGGTCGCATCACCATCGAGACCGAGTCCGTCGAACTCACGACGCAGCAACTCCTCGGGCAGCCGGATGTCGCGCCCGGGTGGTTCGTTCGCATCCGCGTGAGCGATACCGGCATCGGGATGGATCCCCCGACCCTCGCGCACGCCTTCGAACCGTACTTCACCACCAAGCCGCGCGGCGAGAGTCGGGGACTCGGCCTGGCAACTGTCTACGCCATCGCGCGACAAAACGGTGGCTTCGTCTCGGCGACGAGCCAAGAGGGTCTGGGCACGAGCGTGGACGTGTACCTCCCCGAAGTCGAGCCGGAGGAACCGCGGTCCGTGAGCGTCCCGTCGTTGCAAGCGCTCACGGGGGATGAGACGATTCTCATCGCAGAGGACGAACCGGCCATCCGCACGGCGATTCATCGCATGCTGACCAAGCAGGGCTACAGCTGCCATCTCGCAGCCGACGGTGAAGAAGCGCTGCGGAAACTCGAGGAGCTCGACGGCAAGGTCGGTCTCCTGCTCAGCGACGTTGTGATGCCGAATTGCAACGGCCCTGAACTCGCGCATCGCATGCGCGCGAAGTATCCGAAAATTCCGGTGGTCTTCATGACGGGATACGCGTCGGCCGACGAGATGCAAGACTCGAGTATCCCCGCGAGCTCGGGTGTGCTGCACAAGCCGTTCACGCTGCACGCACTGCAGAAGGCGGTGCGTGCAGCGATTGACGGCGGGTGACGGTGCCTTGCCGCTCGTGACGGTGTAGGCGGCGGCTAGTGCGCCGCCGGCTTCGTGGCGCGCACAAATCCCGCCATGAACTTGCCGTCAATCTCCTGCAGGCTCGCGTCCACATCAATGCCCGCTTCCGTGAGAAACATCCGCGCGTCCTCGCTCTTGTAGACCCGCGTCGGCTCGATGTCCACGTCGGTGAAGCCCACCTCGGCGAGCAGCGACTTGAACTCGGATTCCTCGAGTGCGCCGGCCACGCAGCCCACCCAGAGCTCCATGCTGCGACGCACATTCGCCGGCACCGCGCCGCGAACGATCACATCGCTCACCGCAAAGCGTCCACCCGGCTTCAACACGCGGAATGCCTCGGCGAGCACCGTGCGCTTGTCGGCCGAGAGATTGATCACGCAGTTGGAGATGATGACGTCCACTGACGCATCGGGGAGGGGAATCGACTCGATGTGCCCCTTCATGAACTCGACATTCTCGACCTTCGCTTCGGCTGCGTTCTGACGCGCCAGCGCGAGCATGTCATCGGTCATGTCGAGTCCGTACGCCTTGCCCGTCGGGCCGACGCGTCGCGCGGAGAGAATGACGTCAATGCCGCCGCCAGAGCCGAGGTCGAGGACGACCTCACCGGGATGCAGGGCAGCGAGCGCGGTCGGATTGCCGCAGCCGAGCGAGGCGAGCACGGCGGCGGAAGGGAGTTCGTCCGTTTCGCCGCTGACGTAGAGGTTCGAGGTGATGGGGTCGGTGGAGCCATTGAAGGCCGCACCGCCGCAGCAGGAGTTGAGGGGACCGCAGCAGTCCGCGGCCTCGCCAACTTGCAGGACGCGGCGCGCGGCCTCGCCGTACTTCTCGCGGACGATCTCGGTGATGCCGGCGGACGTTTCCTGAGTGGTCATGCGAGCCTCTCGTAGCAAGAAATGTTGATGGATACGTCAAAAAAAGGTCAGTCGCAGCAGCGCCCAAAGACCATGAGCTTCCGGCCAGCGGGCCGCTCGGTGGCGAGGGCGCGGACCACATCGTGCGCCTCGCCGAAGGCCGTGGGGACGAGGGTGTAGTACGCCCATCGTCCCTCGCGGCGGTCGCTCACGAGTCCGGCTTCCTTCAGCACCTTGAGGTGGAACGAGAGCCGTGACTGCGCGGCATCGAGTTCCTCCTGCAGATCGCAGACGCACCGTTCGCCGGCGCGCAGCATCTCGAGGATACCCAACCGGGTTTCATCGGAGAGGGCGTGAAAGAGCTGCGAAGCGCGGACGAAATCGACGGCGGTCTGTGGCATGGGTGGACATTAAACAATAAATCTTGATACGTCAAGGCTCAGGGCAAGGCGGGCCCGTCGCCCGGAGCTGCCGCCCGCCGTTATCGAAACAAGCGGGCACGGCCAAGTGGCAGTACGTTCTCGCCGTGACCTCCACCGCCCGTGCACCATTCATCGGTCGTCAGCGAGAGCTTGCCGCCCTTACCGCCGCCCTTGATTCCGCGAGGAAGGGGCGCGGTAGCGTACACATCTTCGCCGGCGAAAGCGGCATCGGGAAAACCCGGCTCACGGAGGCAATCGCCGAGCGCGCGGCCGAGAAAGGATTCCTCACCATCACGGGTCGTGCCTTCCCCGTCGAATCCGGCATTCCGTTCGCACTCTTTGGCGACGGCTTTGTCCCGCTCCTGCGCGGAATGCCGGCGGCGACGCTGCAAACCCTTTCGCGTGGCGCGATGGCCGAACTCGGCGTGCTCTTCCCGACGTTGCGCCTCGAAAGCGCTCCCGTCCGAGGGGGGGATCCATCGGATCTGCGGCCACGGGTCTTCGATGCCTTCGCGCAGTTGCTCTTTCGACTCGCACAGAAGCAACCGATTCTCGTGGTCCTCGAGAACCTGCAGTGGGCAGACCCCTCCTCACTTGATCTCTTTCACTTCATCGCCCGTTCCATCAGCACGCAACCAATCATGGTTGTGGCGAGCTACAACGATGCGCAGCGCGAGGGGAATCGGAGTCTGCGCCTCGCCGAGCAGTCGCTCAGCTCGCTCGGTGTCCTCACGCGTCATGTGATTCCGCCGCTCTCGCGCGACGAGACCAGTGAGTTGGTCTGCGCCGTCTTTGGCGAGAGTCGGAGCGCGGTCGAGGACTTCGTCTCGCGTGTGCATGCCCGTACACGCGGTAACGCCTTCTTCATTGAGGAAACCCTCAAGGCACTTGTGGAGTCGGGACGGTTGCGGCGCGAGGGCGACCGTTGGCTCGGATGGTCCACGGAGCAACTCGCCCTCCCCGACAGCATTCGCGACGCGCTCTCGCTGCGCTACGAGCGTCTCAGCGAGGATGCACAAGACGTGGTCGCCATCGCTGCCGTGATTGCGGTGCAGGCCTCGCACCGGCTGCTGGAGCGACTCGCCGGACTCTCAACCGAGGCATTGCTGCGCGCGATTGATGAACTCCGTCGCGATCGCATCATCGAGGAGGTCGAACTCGCCGACGGGCCCGCGTACGTCTTCACGCATCCAATGATGCAGGACATGCTCTACTCAGAGCTCTCGCGCGCCCGCTCTCGTGGCCTGCACGCGAAGATCGCCGATGCGATGGACGCGATGTACGGCGAGGCGGGAATGCAGCACGCCGAGGAGATTGCGGTGCATTACGCACGCGCCGATGCCCCCGAGCAGGCGCCGCGGGCGATTCGCTATCTCACGGCGGCGGGTCGCAATGCCCTCGAGCGAGGCGCCGGTCGCGAAGCGGTGGAGACGTTGGCTGCCGCGTTGACAATTCTCGAACGGGGTGGGGAACAGGCGCAGATCGAGGACGTCCTCGCGCTGCTAGGTCGTGCGCGGCACCGGCTCGGTGACTATCACGCGGCCAAGGAACTGTGGACGCGCGCCGTGGACCTCGCCGAATTGCGTGGCGCACACGACCGCGTGGCGACGCTCGAGCGCCGACTCGGCGTGGCCGCGCTCCGCCGCGGCGACTTTCGCGGCGCGCTCGCGCACCAGGAACGCGGTCGTGCGGCCGCGGCGCTCGCGCACGATGAAGTGGCGGAGGCGAGTCTGCGCCTCGCGCGCAGCTCGGTCATGATGGAACTCGGCCATGGTGACGATGCGCAGCGTGAGGCCGAGCTGGCGCTGGAGATCGCGGAGTGACAGGCCGACCCACGGTTGCTTGGGCGAGTGCACGAAGCCCTGCAGAGCCTCGCGGTGTGGCGCGGTCCCGAGAGCGGAGTCCAAACGCACGGCGCGCACGCGCTCGAGTACGCAAGAATCGCCGGTGATGTGCGCACGGCCTGGCAGGCCGAGTGGACCTTCGCGCTCTATGCCGGTCTCACCGGAGACTCCAGCGGCACCGCGACTCACCTCGTGGAGGCCACGCGTCTCGCCGAGGAGATTCGCTCGCCCCTCCTACGGCTCTGGACCGCCGAGGTCGCCGTGGAGTATCGCTCCGGCATCGGCGAATGGGACGAGGCGCTCGCGCTGGCCGATCGCACGCTGGAGGAAGCACGGGCATTCGGTCAGCGCATGCTCCTCCCGCGCCTCCTCGTGTGGAGTTCGCTCATTCACTGCGGACGCGGCAACTTCGAGGAAGCCAAGCGGCGCATAGACGAGGCGTGGGTGCTGTCGGGGGCCGACCGACTCGGGGAGCACGAGGCCGTCAACGTCCACACGGTCGTGCCGGCGCATGTGGGGCTCGCGTACTACCACCTATATCGGCGTGACTATCGCGCGGCGTTGGAGATTGGCGAGCGCGGACTCGCCATTGCCGACAAAACGGGCTACGAAGTGTGGGCAGTGCATCGGTTGCTTCCGCTCTTGGCCGAGGCGTCACTCTGGGTCCGCGACTGGGATCGGTCGAATGCCTACGGACAGCGGATGCGCGAGGCCGCGGATCGCATGGGCAACTCCCTCGCGCGTGCCTGGTCGGATGCCTGCGTGGCGCTCGAACGGATGTTGCAGGGCGATCAGGCCGGCGCGCTGACGCAGTTGCGCCAGGCGGCGGATGACCTCGACGCGATTCCCTTCGTGGAGCATGCGGCGCGGTTGCGACGCAAGTTCGCGGATGCGCTACTCGTGGCGGGACGGCGTGACGAGGCGATTGTGGAGCTTCGGCGCATTCACGATGTGTTCTCACGCCTCCGCGCCACGCTGTCGTTGGACGATGTGCGCGAGAAGCTGACGGAGCTCGGGGTGCGCCCGCCGCCGAAAGTCTCCTCCACGGGCGCGGGCATCGGGGCACTCACGGCGCGCGAGACGGAGATTGCGCGGCTCGTCGCGGCGCGGAAGTCAAACAAGGAAGTGGGTGCCATCCTCGGCATCTCCGATCGCACGGTCGGCACCCACCTCAACAATGTCTATGCAAAGCTCGGCGTGGACTCCCGCGGCGCACTCACCGATGTGGTTCGCGAACTCGGCGTCTGAGCCAACACCATCGCACAACGCTCGACGAAATGCTCGCGGAGGGTGGCCGCAATGAGCGGGTCCATGTTGGGCGGCGCATCCAACGTGCTCTCAAGAACGCGCCCGCCTCCCGCTTCGATCAGCCGCTGCAGCGACGCGGCATCGTGCCCCGCAACGGGATGGGCCGCGAGATACGCCCGCAAGTGGAAGGTCGTGATCGCCATCGCTCCCCGTAGTTCCTCGATCACGGACTCGGCGGCCTCCGGAATGTGAGTGTTTGCATCGAGCATCACCGGCGCGCCCGCGGCGAGATGGATGCGCCCAAGGGCAATGCGGCCACGCCAGGCATCGAGTGCCCACCTCAGCAGCCCGGTCAGGCGCATCGGCGGACGCGAGGCCCCGCGCAGTTCCGCCGCGAAACTCCGCTCCTCAGGCACGCGGTCATAGCTGATCGCAATTGGCAACAGCGCCACCTGCCGTCCCGTGGACTGCAGGCAGCGCAGCATCCCGCGCTTGGCTGGCAAGAACTCGCGGCTTCGACTCCGCGCCCCCTCCACGAAGAACTCGAGGGTTTCGTCGCTGGAAATGAGGTCGCGCACGCGGGCGGTGAGTTCGGGATCTTCCTTGCCGACGCCGCGACGCAGATAGAACGCGTGCATCGCACGCAGGATGCGGCCGAGCACGGGGATGCGTCCAAACTCCATCGTGGCGGCGATATGCGGAATCGGCACGCCGAGGTCAGGGCGCGCAAAGGCGAGGTACGAGCACAGCACGAAGTCGAGGTAACTGCGGTGGCTGGGCACCAGCACGACGGATGCCCCCTCGGGAATCGCCGCCCGCGCCCGCGAGAAGGACACAAGGTCCACGCTCACGCGATCGGTGGTGCGGCGCAGCGTCTTCGTCACCAGCCACGAGGCCCCACGCACCCAGGCATTGCCGCGCGGCTGTCCTAGAACCCAACGCAGGTCCCCGTCGTGCCCAATGTGACGTGCGCCCGCGAGTGTCCACTCCTGTTCGTTCTGCTTCAGCACGTGCCGGTAGAGTCCGCGGCAGATGGTGCGAATGTAGTTGGGGCCAAGCCGAGACGGCGCCAGCGGCAGGGATGATCGGAAGTCAAAGCTCCGTGTGGTGAAGTACGGAAAGACGCTGTTGAGATGCTCGAGCTTTGTGGCGAGTTTGCGCACGCGCTTCCGCGCGCTCGCACCGCCGAGTGCTCCCACGGCCATCGGGAGTCGATGGAACCAGAGGTCCGCCACGTGGAAGCGCACGCGCGAGAGCCCGAGAAAGCCGCGCACCGGACGCCGCGCAACGGGATGCAGCGCGAACCAGTCGCCTACCACTTTCCAGCACTCGCCGACCGTGGATGCCCCCGCGAGTCCCGCGACGGCATGCCGAATGCGTGCTCCGCCGCGATCCTCAAGGGCGGCATGCACAAGGCGCGAAGTGACTTCGTCCACCGGCACCACGTCGAGCCGGGTGGTCGCATCGCCGACAATGGCGCGCAGATGTCCGAGTCCAATCAGTGTGGCGAAGGCGCCGAATCCCGCGAGGCTGTCAATCCAGCCGGGGAAGGGGTACTGTCGACTCGCCGAGATGATGCTCGGGCGGACAATGCTCAACGGCACCGTTCCATGCCGCGCCACCAGTAGATGTTCGGCGAGGCACTTGGTGAGGGTGTAGGTGTTGGGATGTCCCGTGCGCGCGAGGATGGCATCGTCGCGGAGGCGTCCCGTGCGGATTGCGTCGAGGAGCGCTTCGGCCGGCATCGGCAGCGGCACCAGCTCCTCGCGGATGGGGCCACCGTCCGCGCGATGTGGCGACACGTACGCAGTGGACACATAGACGAATCGTCGGAGCCGCGGACAGGTGCGCGCGGTCTCTAGCAGATGCAGGGTGGAATCAATGTTGGCGGCAACGGCTTCGATGGCCGGGAGGTCGAAGGCAATTGAGGCGGCCGAGTGCACGATGTGCGTCACCTCCTGTAGGGCGCTCCGGTCGTCGAGCTTGAGATCCGCGTGCGCGAGATCGCCCTCGAGGACGTGGACATACTTCGTCCACTCAGGGGGCAGCGCGGCGAAGCAGGCGGCGGGCACGACCTCCTCATGGAATCGCTGCAGCCCTGAACGCGCCGCGCGCGGGCGCACGAGCAGGACGACACGGCGCACGTTCAGCTCAGTGCGTCGCCGCATCAACTCTTCCAGCAGGACCTTGCCCAAGAAGCCGGTCGCGCCCGTCAGGAACCAGGTGGTCGGGGCGGAGCGCATTTATTGGTTCCCCGCGCCGAGAATGTTCTGCGGGTCAATCGCGTGCTTCACCGCCGCTGTCCATGCCCGTGCGGTTGGTGAAAGCGTGCGCGGCAGAAACTCCGCACGAATCTTCCCGATGCCGTGGTGATGCGAGAGCGATCCGCCGCACTCGAGGATCTCATCGCGCGCCGCATGCTCGATGCCGAGATAGGCCCCAAGCGGGTCCGCCACTCCGTCCACGCTGAAGCCAAGATAGAAATACACCGCTACCCCGGTGTGATACAGCTGCGTGATGCGGCAGGTAACGAATGGGCGCCCAGGCAGTTTCCGCGCCGCGTGCTCCTTCATCACACGAGCCTTCACCCGATCGCACAGCAACAGCGCCTCGCTCCAACTCACTGAGGTCTCGAACGATTCGCCCAGCACGCCGAGCTGCATCACGAAGTCGCGGATGTAGGCAATGCCAAAGGTGAGCTCGTAGCCCTTCTTCCCGTTCTCGGCGCCGGCGCGCATCCCGCCGAGCGCACCGCTGAGGCGTCGCACGGTGGCTTCCTGCCGCTCGACTTCCTCGCGCGATCCCTCAAAGACGAGCGTGCAGGCGACCATCTTCTTGGCATCAAAGCCCTTCACGCCGGTCACGATGAAGCGCTCGATGGCCCGCTTGATTGCGGCAGGCCCCTCGACCGACGGCTTGAGCGTCTGGCTCAGCTGGAACTGGAGATTGTCCACGAGGCGCACGCTTGCCGGAACCGCTCCGGAGCGCGTGAGTTGTCGCAGGAACTCATAGCCGGTCTCGAAGGTCGGGAAAATGATCGCGTCGTGCCGCTGGACTTCCGGCAGCGGAAAGACGCGCATGACCGCATGTGTGATAATGCCGAGCATGCCTTCGGAGCCGAGCATCCAGCGCCGTGCGTCCACACCCACGGACTCGCGTGGCACCACGACATCCCGCGTAAGGGGACCGGCCGGCGTGATGGCGTGCAGGTCGAGGAGGAGGTCTTCGATGTTGCCGTAGCGATTCTTCTTCATGCCACTCGCGTGCGTGGCGATCCAGCCGCCCAACGTGGAGAACTCGATGCTGTCAGGCTCGTGGCCGAGCGTGAGTCCGAGTTCGGCGAGCTGCGCCTGGATGTGTCGTCCCACCGCGCCCGCTTCGATGCAGGCCGTCAGATTGGCGCGGTCCACCCACCGGATGCGATTCATGCGGCTGAGGTCCACCGACGCAATCGCGCGCGGTTCGTCCGCTGGACAGCGGAGGGCATCGGTGACGTTGGTGCCGCCGCCGTAGGGAATGAGGCAGACATTGCGCCGCTGCGCTTCGTGCATGAGTGTCTGCACTTCCTGTTCGTCCGCGGGGAAGCAGACCACATCGGGGACGCGCGCAATCACGCCGTGCTTGAGGCGGTACATCTCCTCCAGCGTTTGGCCGTGCCCGTGACGGAGTCGCACGAGGTCGTCCTGCGAGACATGCGCGTCGCCCAGCGCCAAGCGCGCGGCGTGCAGGAACTCGGCGCATTCGCGCGCGGGCGGCACGGCGGGCGGGAAGTGCGAGGGGCGCAGATTCTCGCGCGGGAGCCGAACCTGCATCACTTCCTCGACCCACGGGATGAGCGCCGGCAGCTCGGTGCCGCTGAGTGCGTAGCGCGCGCCCGTGAGCGTCACGCTTCCGTTGGGCAGAAGTTCGAATCGTGTGTCAGCGAAGCCCCAGACATCGGGAGCGAGCGGATCCGCGTCGCGAGTCGGCGGGGCGGGTGGGGTCAGGCGGGCGTCGGCGTGGCGCGGTGACATCGAGCGATTCTCCGTTCAAGAGGACACAGGGAGCATCGCGATTGCGCCGGAACCGTACTACGCGATGAACGACGTAGCGCACCAGCGAAGTTGACGTAGGAGCGGGGATGGCTCTTGCGGTCTCACATTCGTGCCGCACATCATGCCCGGCATGCCACCGCATGAGCTCGTGTTGGTGACCGGGGGAACCGGCTTTGTCGGCGGAGCCGTCGTCGAGGCGCTACGTCGCGAGCGGACGCAGGTCCGCGTGCTGGCGCGCACACCGTCGCGCGTCGAGGCGCGCGACGGTGTCGAGGTGGTGCAAGGCGATCTCGCGCGTCCGGAGACGCTGTTGCCGGCGCTCGATGGCGTGTCGAGCGTCTTTCACGTGGGTGGTCAGGTCGGGCATCACGGTGACCGAGAGACCTTTTTCCGGGTGAACGTGGACGGCACGGCCGCGCTGCTCGATGCCGCGCAACGCGCGGGCGTACGACACTTCGTGCAGACCAGCACGCCGTCGGTCATCGCGGATGGCACCGACCACTTTGGCGTGGACGAGTCGCATCCCGTGCCGACAACGCACGCCTCGCCCTATCCCGCCTCGAAGGCGGCGGCTGAGCGCCTTGTGCTGGCCGCGCATCGCTCGACGTTTCGCACGCT
>JANLTT010000365.1:0-2355 GCA_031363115.1 Gemmatimonas sp. | reverse complement strand
GCCCGGCGCGTCTATTCGCATCTATTATAGGACAATGCGGGGGTGCCGGGGGTTGCTGGGCGTCTCTCCCTACGCTGGGCGGGGCGGAAAGTGCCAACTGACTGGGACTTAGGCCCGTTTTCGGAGTGGGTGGGGTGGCTTGAGAAGGGGCGTGGGGCTGACTAAGTTGAAAGGCTCGCGGCCAGGTAGCTCAGTTGGTAGAGCAGCGGACTGAAAATCCGCGTGTCGCCGGTTCGATTCCGGCCCTGGCCACTTTGAGTTTTGTAAACGAACGGGGGAGCGGCTTACGCCGCTCCCCCGTTCGTTTGCTTCCTGTTCGCGCCGGTTACGGCGTCCGCGGAGCGCGATCGCGCCGGCGTTCACGGCGGTCCTCGGTGCGGTCCCGCACGCCCTCCTTCCGATCCCGGCGATCCTCGGCGCGGTCCCTCACATCTTCTCGCGCATCGCGACGGTCTTCGATGCGGTCGCGGCGTCCACCCTGGTGCTGCGCGTCGCGCACATCCTCACGGCGGTCCCGACGGTCTTCGGCGCGGTCGCGCACATCTTCACGGACATCGCGGCGATCTTCGCGGCGATCACGGCGATCCTCGACGTGGTCGCAGACCGTGCCCGCCGGGCAAGGACGCGCGGCGCGCGCCTGCGCCTCGCCAACGACGGGAGTAAGAACAAGGGTGAGAGCAGCGGCGGTGACGAACAGTGTGCGGCGCATCTGGTGATCTCCTTGGTGTCGGCGGTGCGTCATGGCACCGCGGTTACCTAGCCAACGTTTCCAAGGGGGTCGGTGTTAAAGGTGTGACGCAGTGCACACAACTTTTGTGGCGCTGGTTAGACTGGGTGATGATTTCCGACCATTCATGCCGTTTAGGGAGGGGTGCAGTGCTCCGTTCGATTGCTCGTGTTGCCGCATTCGTGTTCTTGGCCGCGCCGCTTGCTGCGCAGGTGCCTGCTGTTGATCCGCGTGTTGGTCTGAAGGGTGGCTGGCTCGATGCCGCCACTGCTACATCGAACATGCGTTTGATCTCGGCGACGCCGCGTCCTGATGGATTCTTCCGCGCCGGTCAGCCGGGTGACTTCGGCACGGCGAATAGCGATCTCGCCTTTCGCGGCTCGTTGGTGTTCCAGGGGAACTTCAACGGCTTCCAGATTTGGGATGTCTCGAATCCTGCGTCGCCCGTATTGAAGACCGCGTTCGTGTGCGGTGGTGGACAGGGTGATGTCTCGGTGCACGGCAACTTGCTCTTCATGAGCGTCGAAGAAACGCGTGGTCGCGTGGACTGTGGCAATCAGGGGGCGATGGGCCCAGTGAACGTCGAGCGTTTCCGCGGCGTGCGCATCTTTGATATCACGAATATCGAGAAGCCGATTCAGGTGGCCGCGGTGCAGACCTGCCGAGGGTCGCACACGCATACGTTGGTGCCGGACCTCAAGGATACGTCGCATTTCTACGTGTATGTCTCCGGGACGAGCAGCGTACGCTCGCCCGAAGAGCTCGCCGGGTGCTCGGCGCGGATGCCGGCCGAAGACGCGAACACATCGTTCTTCCGTATTGAAGTGATCGAGGTTCCGATCGCGCGTCCACAGGACGCGAAGATTGTGAACGCACCGCGTGTCTTTGCGGATCGCGAGACGGGTGCGCTGAACGGTCTTTGGGCCGGCGGCAATCACGGCGAAGGGACGCAGCGTACGGCGCGCACCGATCAGTGCCACGACATCACGGCGTATCCGGAGATTGGGCTCGCGGCGGGCGCCTGCTCGGGCAATGGCATCTTGCTCGACATCAGCGACCCGGCGAACCCGACGCGCGTCGAAGAAGTCACCGACGACAACTTTGCGTACTGGCACTCCGCGACGTTCAACAACGCGGGCACCACGGTGCTCTTCACGGATGAGTGGGGTGGCGGCACCTCGCCGCGCTGCCGTTCGACGGACAAGCCGACCTGGGGCGCGAATGGGATTTACACGCGCAACGGGAGCGAGCTGACCTTCGCGAGCCATTACAAGCTGCCGGCGGTGCAGACGCCGCAGGAGAACTGCGTGGCGCACAACGGCTCGCTCGTGCCAGTGCCGGGGCGCGACATCAAGGTGCAGGCCTGGTATCAGGGCGGGATCTCGGTGTTTGACTTCACCGACCCTGCGGCGCCGAAGGAGATTGCATTTTTTGATCGCGGGCCGGTGCTGGACTCTGCGCTCACGCTTGGTGGACAGTGGTCTTCGTACTGGTACAACGGGCGCATCTACGGGTCGGAGATTGCGCGCGGGCTTGATGTGCTGGAGTTGATGCCGAGCGAGCATCTCACGGAGAATGAGATTGCGGCGGCGATGTTGGTGCAGGTGGCGGAGGCGAATCCGCAGGCG
>JANLTT010000348.1:0-2616 GCA_031363115.1 Gemmatimonas sp. | reverse complement strand
GCGAGCACGCCGAACAACAAGATTGGCGAGACGGTGTCGCGTGTGCTGATGACGCGCGGGCTGGATCCGGCGACGGTCGTCTGAGGACGGCGTGAGTCCTGCGCCGCGCGCGGATCCCGGGTTCATCGCACTCGAGGGCGGCGATTCGCGCGTGGAGATTGTGCCGGAGCATGGCGGGCAGGTTCGGTCGTTGCACTCGTTCGGACGTGAGTGGTTGCTCCCCGGTGATGACGTAGCGCCGAAGGCGGGGCGTGCGCCGCAGAAAGGCGCGGGATGGGAGGAGTGCGCACCGAGCGCGGGGGGCGGCACGATGCCCGATTGGGTGAAGGGCGTTGGCGGGCTCTCACTCACGGCCGGCGGGATCGCGCGCGCGCAGCGTCCGGACACGACGCTCGTCACCAACGACGAAGGGCACAAGGTCACCTGCCGCTGGACCGGCACACCGATACCGTGGATGCTCGAGCGCACGATTCTCGTGCGGCCGGATGGTGCGGTTGAGGCGCGTTACGAAGCGCTGAACACGGGGAAGGATCGCCTGCCTTTTCTCTGGAGTGCGTGGATGACCTTTCCGCTTTCGTCGCGCACCAAGGTGAAGCTTCCCGATGGGGCGAGGTTGCGGGTGTCGTCCATCAGCGGCGCGGCGGTGCGCGAGGGACGCGAGGTGATTGCACAGTGGCCACGGCTGATGCTCGACCAGCGCACGCGCGACCTCACGACGCCCTGGAGTGTTCCCGCCAAGACGCAACTCTCGGCGTGGGTGGATCTCGGGCAGGGTCGCGCGGTGATTCAGTTGATTGAGGATGACGAACGGCTGACAATCTCCTGTGCGGGCGACGGCATCCCGATTTGCGGAGTGATGGTGGACCGCGATGGATCGCAGCACGCGCCGCGCCGTCGTCTGTTACGTCCTGCGAAGCGCACGCCAACGATCTCCCTCGTGCCGGCGCTTGGCGCGCCGGAGCGGTTCAGCGATGCGCTCGGGAATTGGCAGTCGATCACCTGGCTGCAACCCGGTGAACCGAGGCGCTGGACAATGACGATACGTGGGAGCTCCACATGACGGCGTTGACTGCGCTGTTGGATGGATTGGTGGATTACGCGGGGCTCTTTCCGCCGGCCGCCTTGCCGATGGACGAGGCGGTGCGGAACTATGCGGCGTATCGTGCGGGTGCATCGCGCGCAATGTTGGCGCGTTTTGTGTTGCCGGTCGCGCGGCTTGAAGAGTTTGTGCGGGCGGCGAGTGTGTTGCCGAGTGAGCAGCGAAGCGCATCGCCAAACGCATCGCCCGCCGATTCCGCGCCGTGGCCGCTCGCGGTGCTCGGCGGCGCGTCGGATGCGGCCACGCTTGATGCCTTCGACGCCACGCACGGTTCAACGTGGCGCGTGGATACGGTTGAGGCGAAGGCCGAGGACGCTGCGGGTGTGGCGGCGCTCGCCGCGGCATTCGGCGGGCGGCGCACGGTGTACGTGGAGGTGCCGGCGAATCGCGAGCCTGCGTACTTGATTGCCGAAGTCGGTGCCGCTGGCCTGCGCGCCAAAATTCGCACGGGCGGTGTGATCGTTGAAGCCTTTCCCTCGCCGATGCAGGTGATGGCATTCGTTGCGGCCTGCGTCTCGCTGGGCGTGCCCTTCAAGGCGACGGCGGGGCTGCATCATCCGCTGCGTGGGGAGTATGCGCTCACCTACGCGGCCGATGCCCCGCGTGGCACTATGTATGGCTTCCTCAATGTCTTTGTGGCCGCGGTGCTCTTGCATGCGGGGCATGCGCCGGGAGCGGTGATGCCGCTTCTCGAGGAATCCGATGCATCGTCCATCGCCTTCACGGACGATGCCCTCCGCTGGCGTGATCTTAGCGCCACGTCCGCGCAGGTTGCCGCCGCGCGTGCGACCTTTGCTGGATCGTTTGGATCGTGCTCCTTTATGGAGCCGGTGCAGGACCTTGCCGCTCTCTCCCTTCTCCCGACTTCGCGATGACGCACGACGCGGTTACTGGCTCGCTCGATACGACGCACGACCCCGCGCTCCGTAGCTGGGTCACCTCCGCGCACGTGGCGGGCACCGACTTCCCGATCCAAAATCTCCCGCTCGGCGCCTACCACCCGACCGACGGCAATGTGCCGCGGCTCGGCGTGGCGATTGGCGAGATGATTCTGGATCTCGCGCATGCGCGCGAGGTCGGGTTGCTCGACGGACTGCGCATTGATGTGCTAGAAGCCTGTGGCGCCGAGTCGCTCACCCCTCTCTTTGCGACAGGGCGAAGCGGACTCACGGCGCTGCGTGCGCGATTGAGCCTGTTGTTGCGTGACGATACGCCGGAAGGTGCGCGCGCGAAGGCGGACGCCGAGCTGTTGGTCCCGATGTCCGCGGTTCAGATGGCGATGCCCGCTGTGGTCGGTGACTATACCGACTTCTACGCGAGCATTGATCACGCGACGAACGTCGGCTCGATGTTCCGTCCGGACAACCCGCTGCTGCCGAACTACAAGCATGTGCCGATTGGCTATCACGGCCGTGCGTCGTCGCTCGTGGTGAGCGGGACGCCGGTGCGACGTCCGCAGGGGCAGACCTCCGCGAAGCCCGAGGGGCCGCCGGTCTTTGGACCGAGTGCGCGGATGG
>JANLTT010000331.1:0-37347 GCA_031363115.1 Gemmatimonas sp. | reverse complement strand
CGCATATCCGTGGTTGTACGAGGGCGATGGCGTCACCAGCAACGCCCCATCAATGCACTCGTACCGGTTGCCATCCTCCGGCAACGCGCGCACATCCTCCGCGGTCCAGTACCGCTCCACGAATTCAGCCATGGCCATACGCTACGCTCGGCGAGGAGAGAAAGTAAAGAGGACACGCACGAAGATCGTGGTGCCCTTAGCTAGAAGCGTCATCGATTCATTGCCTAGCTAATCATCCAACACTTCAGCGAAGTACGCCACGAGATCAAGCTCAAGTATTTCAAGCGCACCACGCGGACTCCACGCGAGCGCGTAACTGAGCAATTCCGCGCACTCAGATCCTGGCATCCACCGCTCAACCCGCCGATCCTCAAGGCCAACTATCCAGTACTCCGCAACACCCGCCCGCTGGTAGAACCGCCTTTTCACCCCGCGGTCACGGCTCGCCGTGCTCAGCGACAGCACCTCAACAGCAAGCACCAACTCCGCGATATCACTCGCCAACCGAATGCGCGCCCCCGACACCGAACGCGCAACAAACAGATCCGGCTGCACCATCGAACCAGCAACAATCTCCACGTCCGAAGGCGCATAAAGGAGCTGCCCCAGCGAATTCCGCTCTACGAACTCACTCAAGCGTTTGCGCAGGAACTCCACCGCATATCCGTGGTTGTACGAGGGCGATGGCGTCACCAGCAACGCCCCATCAATGCACTCGTACCGGTTGCCATCCTCCGGCAACGCGCGCACATCCTCAGCGGTCCAGTACCGCTCCACGAGATCGGGCATGGCCATACGCTACGCTCGGCAGTGAGATAAAGTAAAGAGGGCACACGCGAAGATCGCGGTGCCCTCTAGCTAAGCTCTCACCACTTCATTGCGCGCTGTACGCAATTACTCCGTCAGTGCGCGCCGGACTAAGTTCAGCGCCGCCTGCGACGCACGCTGACGCACCTCGTGCCGATCACCAACTGCCGCAGTGCGAATTGAGCGCACATGTCCGCGCATATCCACCGCAACGCAGAACGTCCCCACCGGCTTCTCGGGCGTCCCACCACCCGGCCCCGCAATCCCAGTGATGCTCACCGCGATGTCCACGCCAAAGCGTCCGCGCAATCCACTCGCCATCTCGCGCGCCGTCTCCTCACTCACGGCACCATGCGCTTCAATGGTCTCCGGGCGCACACCGAGCTCACGCACCTTCACATCGTTGTGATACGCAATCAGGCCGCCGTCAACGACATCACTCGAACCGGGAATCGCCGTGAGGCGCATCCCAAGCATGCCACCGGTGCACGACTCCGCAACACCGATCTTCATCCCCTTCGCGCGCAGCGCCATCAACACCAGCGTCGCGAGATCGTCATCCTCGGTGCCATACATCCACTTCCCCACCCGCTGACGCAGTGCGGCTTCGGCGCGATTGAGCAACGTCTGCGCGACATCGGCGGGTTCGTCGTACACGGTGATGCGCAGATCCACCCCCTCCCATCCGGGGAGATAGGCGAGTTGTACGTCAGCGAGTTCCTTCGACATGTCACCCACGACATCGGCGAGTGCGGACTCCGCAATGCCATTGGTCCGCAGCGTGCGCGAGCGGACCACGAGCCCTTCTCCGTCCGCACCCTGGTGCGCCACGATGCGCGGCAACAACTGCTCGCGCGCCATCCCACGAAACTCACGCGGCACACCGGGCAGCATCGCCACCCATCGTCCGGCATCGTCCGTCAACCAGATGCCCGGCGCCGAGCCGTGATCGTTCCTGATGATCTCCGCACCCTCGGGGATCATCGCCTGATTGTGATTGGCGGCGGGGAGTTCACCGGGCCAGCCACGCGCCTTCCATCGCGCTTGGAGCGATTCCAGAATCGATGTGTTGAGAATCATCCCGCGCCCAAAGAGGCCGGCAATGGACTGCTTGGTGAGATCGTCCGACGTCGGGCCAAGCCCGCCACTGGTGATGACGGCGCCCGTGCGCTCCAGCCCCTCCTTCACCGCGCCGGCGATTTCCGCGGGACCATCGCCCACGGTGACGCGACGCACGACGCGAATGCCGAGCGCGGCAGCTTCACGCGCGAAGAAGGCGGAGTTGGTATCAATGGTGTAGCCAAGCAACAACTCGTTGCCGATGCTGACGAGCTCTACGTTCATCTGACGCTCACGAACTGCTCAAAAGAAAATCAGGTGCGCTTGGCGGTGAAGACCGAGCGGTAGCTGATGAGATAGTCGCCGAGGGAAATCAGCGTGAGGGCAAGGGCGACATACATCGTCACCGTGCCGATGCCGCCGATGAGATACAGCAGCGTCATCATGGGCGCGTTGTCCGCGAGCGACAACTGCATGATGATGGTTTGCAGCATGAACCACGCGAACGAGGCCCCCATCCACGTGAACTGGAAGCCGGCCTTGAACTTGCCGAGCTTCTGCGCGGCAATGACCACGCCGCGCTTCTGGGCGAAGCCGCGGAACCAGGTCATGAAGGCCTCGCGCCCGAGAATCGGCAGGAGAATCCACCAGTAGAAATAGACCGGCGGACTGGACCAGACGTAAAAGGGATACTGCGAGGCTTCCGCCACCGCGGGGAGCAGCGAGAGAAGCCAATCGCCCGGCGCCCCCTGCAGGATGAACATCGGAACGAAGCAGGCCAGCAGCATCAGCTTGTCAGCGAGCGGATCAAGCACCTTGCCGAGATCGGTGATGAGGCCCTGCTCGCGCGCGATCTTGCCGTCGTAGTGATCGCTGATGGCGGTCACGAGATACAACACGAACGCCACCGCGCGCAGCGTGATGCTGGGAATGAACGCCAGCGCGGCGAAGAGGGGCGACGCGACGATGCGCGCCGCGGAGATGGTGTTCGGGAGATTCACGTTCGGGGAGTCGACGCCCGCTTACGCGAGCGTCTTCAGGACGAGCTTGGACACCGCCTTCAACGTGTCGAACACCCCATCACCGGTGACGGCGACCGCTTCGAAATAGTGCGCCTTCTCCACCCAGATGCCATCCTCATTCTGCGTGATGATCATCTCGCCGGGATGGAACTGGTCGGGCGTCACCTTCATCCGCGCCGGGTCGGTCACTTCCCATCCCGGGTTCAGCGTGTTCTGCAGTTCCTCGAGCGGCGCGGCGTTGGGCAGGTCGCGCTTGTTGTACTGCACGATGAACGGCATCTTCGTGAGGTCGTACCCATACTCGGCCATGTGGGCGTACAGATTCTGCATGGCTTCGAGATTCGCTTCCATGCGCTCGACCTGCGAGTCGGCAACAAACACAATGCCGTCCACGCCCTTGAGGATCAGCTTGCGCGAGGCGTTGTAATAGACCTGACCAGGCACGGTGTAGAGATGGAAACGCGTCTTGAAGCCGCGAATCGTCCCGAGGTCCACCGGCAGGAAGTCAAAGAAGAGCGTGCGTTCGGTCTCGGTGGCAAGCGAGATCAGCTTGCCGCGCGTGTCCGGCTTCACCTTGCCGTAGACATGCTCGAGGTTGGTCGTCTTGCCGCCGAGTCCGGGGCCGTAGTAGACGATTTTGCAATTGATTTCGCGCGAGGCGTAGTTGATCATCGACATGGCTGTTCTCCTTATCCGAACAGTTGATCGATTTCATCGTCAGCGCCGGCGAGAAGTCCGGGCTGCTGCGGGCCGCTCTTGCCGCGCTGAAACACCTCGTGGAACAGCTTCGTCAGTTCGCTCACGGTGTCCTTGATCTTCAGGCGCACGAGCCCGAGGGTCGTGCGGTTATCGAAGAGCGCGACGAGAATCACCCGTCGCGCGATATCGGCGAGGTACATGGACTCCTTCTCGCCCTGATGGAACAGCGAGTTGAAGTCGGTCTCCCCGATCAGCTGGGCCAGCTGGTCGTTGGCGGAGAAATCGGCCGCGGTCAGGGTGGCGAAGGCCGTGGCATCGAAGTTCGGCTGCTCGCCGACCGTCGCCACGAGCTGCCCCGAGCGATCCACAAGGAGCGCGCAACGCGCGTTCGTTTCCCCAAGAAACTTCTGGAGCGCCTTGGTGATGGCGCCGAAGTCCTCTTCGGTGAATGACCAACTTGCCGAGCCGACCGCCATGCTTCCGTCCTATGCGAGGGCGTTTTCAAAACGTGTCAGCAGCTGCCGCGCACGGCGCTGCAACACGGGATTCTTCTCCCAACCAAGATACTCGCGCAACACCATCACCGTGTCCACGGAGGGCTGCCCGCTGAGGAAGCCGAGGGCCGCCAGACGCCGCATCGGCCGGGGATGGTACAGCGACCGCTGATGACGCCCCTGTTCGCGCGTCCACCAAGCGTACCCTGCCACGGCCCCAGCCGCCAACCCAATCGCAAATCCGAGTGCCTTCCGATTCACATGGACCTCCGTGCCGAGAGGGCCTGCACGATCGTGACCCCGTCCGCGTACTCGAGGTCACCGCCAATCGGCAAACCACGCGCCAGACGGGAGACCGTCACCCCGGCCTCCCGCAGCTGCTCCTGAAGATACAGCGCGGTCGCCTCACCTTCGAGCTTAGGGTTAGTGGCGACAATGACCTCCGTCACGCTCCCCTCCGTCACCCGGCGCACCAGGGCCCCCACGGTGAGGTCGTCCGGCCCGATCCCGTCCAGTGGGGCCAGACGCCCCCCCAGCACGTGGTAGAGCCCGCGAAACTCCCCCGTCCGCTCAATGGAGGGGATGTCCGAGGCCTCCTCGACCACGCAAATCACCGTCCGGTCGCGCCGCGGATCGGCACAGAGCGAGCAGGGCGAGACCTCGGTCAGGTTCCCGCACTCGGTACAGGGACGAATCTTCTCGACCAAGGCCACAAGGGCCGCCGCGAGCTTCTTCGACTGCTCCCCCGGCTGCCGCAGCAGGTGATAGGTCAGCCGCAGCGCCGACTTCCGCCCAATGGTCGGCAGCCGCGAGAGCTCATTCACGAGGTCGTCAATGGCCGACATGCGGGGCTCAGAAGGGGAGCTTGAAGGGGAGATTCCCGAGCCCCGGAATCCCAAGCCCGCCGGCCATCTTCTTCATCTCGGCTTCGCCGAGCTCACGCGCCTTCCGCTGGGCTTCCTGCGCCGCGACGGCGAGGAGGTCCTCAAGCATCTCGACGTCCGCCGGGTTCACCACCGAGGGGTCCACGGAGACGCGCTTGATCTGCCCCTTTCCGTCGGCCTCGACGCGCACCATCCCGCCCCCGGCACTCCCGGTGACCGTCTGCCGCGCGAGGTTGTCCTGCACTTCCTGCAGCTTCCCCGTCATCTCTTGGGCCTGCTGCATCATCTTCAGGAAATCGGTCATGACTGGATCAATCCATCAGTTCGAGATCGAGCGCATCCACCGCGGCATCGAGCAACTTGCTCTGCTTGCGCAGCATCGCGATGCGGTCCGCCTTCACCGCATGTTCATTGAGTCGGCGCGGCGCGGCGGCTTCCACCGCGGCCTTCACATTGAGTCGCGCAACGCCATCAAAGCGCTTGCGAATCGCGGCGAGAATCGCCGTCTCCTGCTGCGTGATGAGATCGGCCTGCGCGGCGGCATCCACGGTGAGCGTGACGACGCCACCGGCCGTCACCGCGGTCGGCGTGGCATGACCCATCGCGGCGCCGAGGAGCGAGCGGCCTTCGCGGGTCATGGTGTCCACGATGCCGTCCCAGTGCTCAACCAGGCGATTGAGATCGAGCGCAAGCAGGGCCGACTTGACCGGGGCTTCGGCGGCCATCACGGCGGGGGCGGGCTCTTCCCTCACCACCGGGTGCGACGGCGCGCGCTTCACGCTTGGTGACGGCGCACTCATCGCACTCGGCGACGGCGCAGTCATCGCACTCGGCGATGGCGCGCTCATGCGCTTGCTCGGCACTTCCGGAGCCGCGGCGCGCATCGGCGCCGAGTCCCGCGCGACACTGGGCGCCGCGCTCCCTGCGGTGCCGCGAGCCGGCGCCTCACGCGGCGGGGCGCTCCCGCCGCTCCCCATGCCGCGCAGCACCTCCTCGAGCAGCACCGTGCGATCCAACAACGCGCAGCGCACGAGCAACATCTCGAACAACATCTGCTGTTGCCCGCTGCGCTTGAGATGCGGCTCAATCTCCACCACGAGCGCGAGCATGCGGAGGATGTCCCCCGCCACAAAATGCGAGGCGCGCTTCGGCAACTCCTCGCGCAACAGCTCGGAGACCTCGGGGAGCGAGCCGCCGAGCACCACCGCCAACTGCGCGCGCAAAATCTCTGCGAACTCCGTCAACAACACGGTGAAGTCCACGCCATGGTCCGCGAGACGCGCCACCGCGGCAAAGACATCCCCCGCACGTCGCTCGATGATCAAGTCCAGCAGCGCGAGATGTTCGTCATCGGGAATCAGCCCCAACGCATCGCGCACGCGCTGCGCGGTGACCGAGCCTTCGCCGAGCGAGAGCACCTGATCGGTGAGCGAGAGGGCATCGCGCATGGAGCCGTCGGCGGCGCGCGCCAGCATCGTCAGCGCGTCGGGCTCGGAGGAAATCCCCTCTTCGGCGAGCACACTCGCGAGGCGCACGCGGACATCCGCCGGCCCGATGCGCTTGAGATCGAAGCGCTGCACGCGCGAGAGCACCGGCGCGGCGGCCTGCTGGATCTTCTGCGGCTCGGTGGTCGCGAAGACGAACACCACGCGCGGCGGCGGCTCCTCAAGAATCTTCAGCAGCGTATTCCACGCTTCCTTCGTGAGCATGTGCGCTTCGTCGATGATGTAGACCTTGTGCCGGTCTTCTCCCGAGGGCGCGTACATGGCGCGCTCACGGAGATCGCGCGCATCGTCTACGCCGCGGTTGGAGGCGGCGTCAATCTCAATGACGTCGAGCGACGCCCCGCCCCCCCACACACGCGTGCACGAGGGGCACTCCCCGCAGGGCTCGCGATCGTCACGGCGCCGCTCGCAGTTGAGCGCCATGGCCAGCACGCGGGCGAGGGTGGTCTTGCCCGTCCCTCGGGGGCCGCAGAACAGGTAGGCATGCGCCACCCGGTCCGTGAGGATGGCATTCCGGAGGGTGTTCGCCACGTGCGATTGCACCGCGACTTCGGCGAATCGGCGGGGGCGGTACTTCCGGGCGAGGGCGAGCGACATAGTGGTCGAATTTAGCCCTTTGCGCCGGGGTTTGCTCGGCTAGAAACTTTACCACCTTTACCACGGAGACACGGAGGCACGGAGGGCTGCGTGCGAGACGAGTGGTTCTACCGTGCAACCAGGCATGTGTTTGGGGGAGTCCGCGCCGATGCATCGGCGAGACCGACACCCTCCGTGCCTCTGTGTCTCCGTGGTGAACCGCCGTTCTCCAGAACAGCACAAAACAAATCGCGCGGGGAGCGCCGCCGAAGCGTGCTCACCCGCGCGAGTGTTCCAGGCCTACCGGAGCGACGATGGATTCCACGTACCGTTGCTACCTTTCGGTCCTGGCGGGGTTGGTGGGCCGAAGCCCTCCGGGACCTGGAACACCCGTAAGATACCCGCCCGCGGCCCCCAAAACAACGCCTCGGCAGCAACGAAGCCCTACCCGTTCGGGTGGCCCGCCCCACCCGCATCGCGCCATCCGCTTGGGCGTTCTCGCCCGCCCCGCACACCCCCACATTTCGTCCATCGTACGGGACTGGCTTGCCAGCGCCTGCACGGCAAAAGCGCAGCGACGGACGCGGGGGGCGTCCGTTCGCTTGCGCCCTTTTTTTTGGCTGTACTGCGGTTTACCACGGAGGCACGGAGACGCGGAGGTGCTCGTGGCGAGGCGAATGCGCAGTTCCCCCAAGAAAGAATCTTCGAATGGAACAGCGGTGCCAATTCTGCCCTCGCGCACCTCCGTGTCTCCGTGCCTCCGTGGTAATTAAGGCTGTGAAGTCGCCCACACCTAACCACGTGGCGGCGCACTCCGACCACTCGGCCCCTGATGCCGCAACGCCGCCTCCGTCCGGTTCTTCACACCCAGCTTCTGATACAAATGCTGCACGTGAAACTTCACCGTGTTCTCCGACAGCGTTAGCCGCGCCGCGATCTGCACATTCGTCAGCCCCTCCGCCAGCAGCGCCCACACCTCGCGCTCGCGTGACGTCAACTCGTTGATCCCACTCCGCGATCCACGCGCCTCCAACCATTTGCGCGCCGCCTGCGGAAAAACCAACTGCCCCTCCACCACCTGACGGATCGCCGACAGCGTCTGCTGCGGTGAGGCTGTCTTGAGCGCGAGCCCTTCCGCGCCCGACTCCAGCACCGAACGAATCGTCTCGCCATCGTGATACGCCGTGAGCACCAAGACGCGCGGCGCATCGGGCAATGCACGCAAGTCACCAATGATATCGGTCGCGCGCAGCTTGCCGAGCTCGTAGTCGAGCACAACGACCTCGGGCGCCATCTCCTCGACGAGCGCAATCACCGCCGTGCCATCGGTCGTCGCGCCCACGACCTCCATGTCGTCCTCGCTATCGAGCAGCGCGCGCAGCCCTTCAAGCACGATGCCATGATCATCCGCGAGCACCACGCGAATCGTCGTGTGCTTCTTCGTCATGCGGCCGCCGGGACAATCACGCGCAACACGGTACCAATGCCAGGACGCGATTCCAACGCGAACGAGCCGCCCAGCATCGCCACGCGATCCTGAATGCCGCGCAATCCGAAGTGGCCACCTTCCACGCCCACCCCCTCTTCGGCGGCGAGCACCGAGCGCGTCTCGAATCCCAACCCATCATCGGTCACCGTCAGGCAGACCGTGTTGTCGATGCGCTCCACGACCACGGCCTGCCGCGTCGCCTTCGCATGACGAAAGCCATTCGCCAGCGCTTCCTGCAAAATCCGATACAGCGCGATTTTCGCCGGCAACGGACACTCGCCGAGCGTCTCGTCCATCAGGCGCTCATCCATCGTCAAATCCACCGGTTGATCGGTCATCGCTTCGTGCTGCACGGTGAGTCCCTCGAGGATGGCGCCAAGTGAGCGGCGCTCAAATCCCGGCGGACGAAAGACACCAATCAGCGTACGCACCTCGCCGAGCGCGCGCTCCAGCAATTGCGCGGCCTGCGCGGCACGGCGCGCCATCGGCGGCTGACTGGCGAGGTCGCGCTGCAACAACTGCAGATGTGAGACCGCGGCAAAGATGTCCTGCACCGGACCATCGTGCATGTCGAGCACGATGCGCTGCAACTCGCGCTCGCCCGCGGCGAGCAGTCGGAGTGAGGCTTCGCCTGCTTTGGTCTCGTCCGGCGTCGCCATCAGCCGATGCTGAGCCACGACGCGACCGCGGCGGCGGCATACCACATCCACCCCACATGACGGCCGCGCGCGACAACCAACGAGAGCACCGTCAGCGCCGCGAAGGTCGCGGCAATAATTGGCGCGAGGGCGTCCCATCCGGCCCCGACCGCGCGGTGATCGATCCCCGAGGTCAACAAGAGCGCCGCGAAGCCCACGAGGCACAGACTCAGCGAGTGCCACGCGAGACGCACCGCGCGACGCGTGCTCGGATCATCCGCCGTGCGACGGCCCACCTCGGCGCGCTCACCGCCGCGCCGATACAACCGACGCAGTACGACCTTCTCTCCCACGAGCGAATGCGCGAGGGCGGCGCCCAGCAGCAACACGGCCCCTGTGAGTGACCACCAATTCATCGCAAGACTCCTTGGAGAGCCGCGACGGCCGCTGCCAGCGCCGCATCATCCACATCGAGATGCAGCACGCACCGGACGCGCGTCGCGCTCCAAGCTGTGACGAGCACCCCCGCCTCGCGGGCACGGGCCACGACCGTCGTCGCGTCAATCCGCGCCGGCAAATCCACCATCACGATGTTGGTATCCGGAGGCACCACCCGCATGTCGACAATCTCGGCGAGCGCCGACGCCAGCGCCTTGGCCCGACGGTGATCCTCTCCAAGATTCGGGAGATTGTGATCGAGCCCGTAGTGCACGGCGGCCGCGAGAATGCCCGACTGGCGCATCCCGCCACCCAGGCGCTTGCGCACTTCCCAGGCCTTGGCCATCGCCCGCTCGCCCCCCACGAGAATCGCCCCGACCGGCGCCCCCAACCCCTTCGAGAACGAGCACATCACCGTCTCGGCGCAGCTCGCAAACTCGGCCAACGAGGTCCCCGTCGCGACATGCGCATTCCAGAGGCGCGCGCCATCGAGATGCACGGGCATGCCGGCCTCGGCGGCGACCTCCTGGATGCGACGCAACTCGGCGAGCGGCGTCACCATCCCGCCGGCGCCGTTGTGCGTGTTCTCGGCGCACACGACCGTCGCACGCGGTGCATGCACCGAAGCGGGGCGGAACTTGGCCCTGAGCGCGTCGGCGGTGAGCACGGGGCCACCACCGACCATCCGCACCTGCAGCCCCACCAACGCGGCGGTGCCGGCAATCTCCCAATTCACGATGTGCGAGTCTTCGTGGCAGTAGACCTCGGTCCCCGGCTCGCCGAGGAGCCAGAGCCCGGCCTGATTGGCCATCGTCCCCGTGGGGAAGAAGAGGCCGCGCGCCTTGCCGAGCAGTGCCGCCACGCGCTCTTCGAGGCGACGCACCGTGGGGTCACCATCGAGAACGTCGTCCCCCACCTCGGCGTCGGCCATCGCCTGACGCATCCCGCGCGAGGGCTTGGTGACGGTGTCGCTACGGAGATCGATGGTGGGGCGCGCGGAGGTCACGTGGGTTCGACGGGCGGTGGCTGGGACGCATGAATCGCGCTCGCGACTTCGGCTCCCAGCACGAAGATCAGCGCCGCATAGTACGTCCAGAAGACGATCACCACCAAGGCCCCGAGGGTGCCGAGATAGACTGACGTCGGCGGGAACGCGGAGATGAAGACGCCGAACAGCCAGCGCGCGAGCTCGAAGAGCAAGCCGGCCGCGACCGCGCCACCGAGCGCGGACACCCATTCGGTCTTCTTGCGCGGCAGCCACCGATAGAGCCCGGCGAAGATCGCCATGACGACCGCCAGCGCGAGCACGCGTCCAGCGACAAGTTCGAGCCCGGACATGATTTCGACGTCAATACCACGCACCACGAGTGCCGCGCCGATCCGCCCGTTCGACAACGTGATGAAGCCACTCACCACGACCCACGCGATGATCAATAGCACGGTCATCGAGGTGAGTCCGAGGTCCCAGAGCATGCCGCGAATCATGCCGCGGTCACGGCCGTGATTGAACACACTGCTCATCACGCTGCGCAGGGCACCAAAGAGACGCGCGGAGAAGTAGAGGAAGCCCAGGGCGCCGCCAATCCCGGCGACCGCGCGCGTGCGCACGACATCCTGGAGTACGGGATCGAGCATGCCGCCCTTTACCACGAGGTGCGGCAACACACCGCTCATGACCCCCTGCACCAACGTCGTCGCCGAGTCCATCGTCGTGCCGAGGAGAAAACCCATCCCCGAGGCAAGCAACAGGATAAACGGCACGCCAGCGAGGAGGATGTTGAAGGCCACCCCGCTGGCGAGAAACAGCACATCGTCATTCCCCGAGTTCTTCCACGCCTCTCGGAGAATCAGAACCAGACGCGCTTTCAGACGCCGTCTTCCTCTCCATCCCCCGCCACACGATGCCGCGCGAGCCGCTCTTCAAGTGCGGCACGGGCATCACGCGACGTCGAGCGAGCGGTGCGCTTCACATCGCGCAGCGCGGAACGACCGGTATCGGCGAGGTCCTCGACCGCGTCACGCCCCGTCTTCACCAACTCCTCGGCGAACTCCTTCCCGCTCTCGCCCAGGTCGCGCGCCTTGCGCTTGGCCTTGCGCGCCACGCGACGGATGTCGGCACGTGTCTCCTCACCGCTCTGCGGCGCAAAGAGCAAGGCGAGCCCGGCGCCGACGGCGGCGCCCAAGAGGAACAAGCCAATCCCATTGCCACTGCGCCGCTCGATCACGACGGCGTCCTCCGACCGGTCACTCATACTGCCTCCCTCCGAGAAATGCTGCGGATTCTACCTAGATATGTTCGAGACGCGCGCTAGAGCTCGACGAGCACCAGGAATCGCGATGTGCGCCAGAAGGTCTCGGGCGCCGAGATGCGCATGCTTCCCTTGAACTTGCCTCCGGGGGGCGTGGAGTCCAGCCCCGCGAGGTCGTTCGGGGAGACGATGCGGTAGCTCTTATTGGGATTCGGGAGCGAAATCTCTCCCAACTCCCGGCGATCGGCGGCCGTGAAGTCCGCGATATCGAGCGAGCGAGCGAGAACCAGCGTCCGCCCAATCCCGAGCATGCCGCCACGCTGCTGAATGACGCCGCGCGACAGCAACTGCGCCTTCGTGCCCGCCACCCAGTACACGGTGTTCTGCTCGGTCACGAGGGTGGCGCGGTCGGCCGTGAGGGTCTCGCGCTCGGAGGCCAGCTGCATGTTGGCCTCCTTCAGCTGCGTGTTCTCCGCGGTCAACACCGCGACGCGATCAACCAGCGCGACGACTTCCGCCTTCTGCGCGGCAAACAACTGCTGGAACGAGGCGATGGTGGAGTCGTACTTGGCCGTGAGCGCGGCATTCCCCGCCGTGAGTGCCGCAATGCGCCGACGGCTCTGCGCTACGGAGGCCTCGGCTTCCTTCATGCGGGCCGTCAGCTCGGAGACGCGCTGCAACAACTGCGCGCGTTGCTCCGTGGGGGAGAGGAATTCCATCTCCCGTTCGCGCATGGCCACCGGGGCACCCGCGCGCACCTCATCCAACTCGGCGCTCACATCCCCAATGAACACGGAGGTCGCGACGACTTCGGTGAGGAGCGAATCCTTCTCCGCACTCAGCGCCGCCGCCTGCGCGAGCTGGCGGTCATACTCGGACTTGGACACACAGGCGGTGGCGAAAAGCGCCACCGCCAAAAGCAGCATTGACTTACGCATGCAGAATTCCCTCAAAGCGCCGGGAAGTGGGGCCTACTCGCCCGCATCCGGATCATCAGGGGCGGCCTCCACCACGGGACCGCCGGTCCCGGGGGCCGAGCGCGCGAGTGCAGGCCCTGTGACATACCTCCGCACCGCCGCTGCTGTTCCCCCCACGGCCAACTTCTCGAAGAGGAAGGTGAACTTTGCCTCATAGGCGGCGGTCAGCTTCTCCGCCGCATCGGCGGGCATGTCCCAGAGCTTCCGCTTGAACGGGCCAAAGGCCTTTTTCCGCGTCTTGTAGAAGAACTGGTCGTCGGTATCGCCCGCCTTCCGCTCGTCGGCTGCATTCTTCACGAGCCAGGCATACATCTCCTCACGCAGCGCGGCGGGGAGATGATCGTACAGCATGTTCTGGAAGCCGGTCGCGAGGTGGATCTCCGCGGTCTCGGTCTTCGGGAAGTGATAGAACGCGTCATCGGGGAGCGTCGAGGCGCCATGCTGCACCGCGCCGCTGAGCCCGTACTTCGCCCGCGCCACGCGCGAGAGATCCTCGAGCGTCTTGAAGTCGAGTGCGACATCGGCAATCGAGCCATCGGCGAGCACGACGCCACCATGCGACGTGCCCGACTGCACCGAGATCTTCGAAAGCCCCGTCATCCCCGGCGCCTGTGCGGCGAGGGTACGGTTGTAACCATCCATGAAGGCCTCGAGCTCGGCCACGGTGGAGTTCTCCGTGCCAACTTCGCCGATCTCGCCACCAAGCGAGATGGTGATGCCCTTCGGCTCGAGCCCGCGCACATAGCGCGTGAGCTCCACACCAATCTCGAAGTTCAGGCGCTGCTGTTCATCGAGCGTCGGGAACGCGAGGTCCACGAGCGTCGAGGTATCGAGGTCAATGTTATAAAAGCCGGCCGACACACCTTCCAGCGCGAGCTGCTTGACCGCAGTGACTTCGGCGACGGCATCCACCTTGTACTTCTTGTGATTCACCTGGAAGTGGTCGCCCTGCAGGAACACGGGGCCGCGGTGCCCTTCACGCATCGCCGAGGCGAGTGCGACGGCGACGTACTCGGAGGGACGCTGCTCGGTGTAGGCAATCTCCGAGCGGGCGATCTCCATGATGAAGGAGCCGCCGTCCATCTTCTTCGCGGTGCGGAAGATTGCGCGCATCGTGTCGTAAGTGCGCCCACGAATGTTCATCGCGGGAACCGTCACCGGCGGAACATCGCCGCGGCCACGCGCCATGTAGAAGTCGTGAATCGAAGCGGAGAAGACCCCCGCCGCGCGCCCGAGCTCCCAGATGGCCCACCGCGCCCAGTCCTGCTCGGTCGCATCGCCAAATACGGCGAGACGAACCAGCGCATCCATCATCGGGGAGGCCAGCGCGGCCTCATCGTGCAGGGTCAGGTGGTTGTTGGCGATGGTTGCTGCAGCGCCAAGGACTTTCACCACGGAAGCAGGAACGGTGGACATCGGTCGGGAGTCGGAGGTCATCGAGGAAGGAACGTCAGAAGAAAATCTACAACACCCACATCGGATCGGCCGTGGGCAACGACTCCCACACCTCGCGCATCCCCTGCCACTCGGGATGTCCGAACTGGTAGTACGTGAGCTGCTTGCCGAGCTCGACGCCGGGCTGGTCGAGCGGATCCACGCCATAGAGCTGGCCGCCGTAGATCGTCGCCAGTTCGAAGAACATAAAGAGGCCGCCGAGATGCCATTCGTCCACCTTCGTGACCTTGAGGGTCATCGAGGGACGTCCGCCGCGGGCGAGTGCCCCAGCGGTCGCCTTGGCCTCCGCGCGCAGCAACTCGCCAAAGCCACGCCCCTTCAGGTAGGCCAACTCGGCCGGGGCATCATCGCCCACCGGAATCAGCGTCTCATCGGGATGCTGCTCCACGTCCACAAAGGTGACGGTCTTGTTGATTGGCCCCTCCATGAAGAGCTGCACCTGCGCATGCTGATCGGTCGCACCCACCGCGGCAATCGGCGTCGGACCCACATGCTCGCCAGTCGGCGCTCGCTTGCCGAGCGACTCGGCCCAGAGCTGCACGAACCAGGGGGCGAGGTCACGCAGGGCATCGCTGTAGGGCATGAGCACATGTGCGCCTTGCCCTGCCTCGGTCTGCGCGCGCCACTGCAACGCGGCAAAGGCCAGGGCGGGATCCTTGCGGAACGACTCGCCGGTGCAGCGATCGCGCATCGCCACGGCGCCGGCAATCAACTGCTCCACATCGAGACCCAGCAGTGCCATCGGCAGCGTGCCCACCGGGCTCATCACCGAGAAGCGGCCACCGACATTGGCCGGCACTTCGAAGGCGGGAATCCCTTCGGCATCGGCGACGCGACGAAGCGAGCCCTTCACCGGATCGGTCACGAAGGCGATATGCTCACGCGCCGGCAACCCCGCCGCGCGCAGGCGATCACGCACATAGAGGTACTGCGCCATCGTTTCGGCGGTGCTGCCCGACTTGGAGATCACGAGCACGCGCGTGCGCGCGAGATCCACCATATCGAAGAGCCCGGTGACGCTGCGCGGGTCCACGTTGTCGAGCACATGCAGTCGCGCGCGTCCACCGCGTTGCTCCTTGGTGCGCGCATTCCAGTCGCGCGGAAGCAGTGCGGTTCGCAGGCAGACGGCGCCGAGCGCCGAGCCACCAATTCCGAGCACGATGACGTCATCAAGCCCACGGCGCGCACTCGCCGCCCAATCAATCACGCGAGCGCGTTCGGCCGCCTGCGCCTCGAGTGCGCGGAAACCAAGCACACCCTTCGCTTCCATGGCGCGCGCGCCTTCGGCCACGGCCTTGAGCTTCGGCGCCATCGCGTCAATTGCCGCCACATCAGGACCCGTCGGCACCGCGGCCTTCAGCATCCCGCTTACATCCAGGTGGATCGTCATCCGTCCATCTCCACAGTCAATCCATCGTAGGCCGGCATGACGCCGGCAGGCAGGGCGCGCGCGAGATCCGCGTGCGCCGTTTCGTGTGTCAGGTGCGTGAGATACGTCCGCGCCGCGCCAACCTTTTCGGCGGCAGCGACGGCTTCACTGATTGAAAAGTGCGTGGGATGCGACGTCCGAAAGAGCGCGTTCAGCACCAGCACCTCCGCGCCCTGTAACAGCGGCAGCGCCGCGTCAGTGAGTTCCTTGGCATCGGTGACATACGCGAGCGGCCCGATGCGATAACCAAACACCCGCACGCGCCCGTGCGGAAACTCAATCGGCATGACATCCAAGTGGCCGATGCGCGTCATCACGCCGGGCTCGAGGGCCTGTGCAAAGCCTTCGGGCTTGCTCGTACCCGGCAGCGGCTTCATGGCCGGGTCAAAGATGTAGCCAAAGCGCCGCTGCAACGTCGCGAGCGTCTCGGCAGGCCCATACATCGGCAGCGCACCATCGCGCCGCACGGAGATGGCACGAATGTCATCGATGCCATGCGTGTGATCGGCATGGTCGTGCGTGAAGAGCACGGCATCCACGCGATCCACTCCGGCGGCAATCAGCTGCAGCCGAAGTTCGGGGGGCGTATCAATGAGCAGACGCAGTCCATCGCTCTCCACCACCGCGCCCACCCGCGTGCGTTTGTCACGCGGATCCTCGGAACGGCACACGGCGCAGGCGCACCCGATTTGCGGAACGCCAAAGCTCGTGCCCGTGCCGAGAAAGGTCAGCTTCACACTGTCTCCACCTTCAGCTGGTTCGTCGAGCCCGGGACGTCGAAGGGCACGCCGGCCGTGATGACGATCCTGTCGCCGACCTTGGCGAGTCCGTTCTTCAGCAGGAGGTCGCGCGCCGTCGAGGCCATCTGATCGTAGGTATCGCAATGCGGCACCAAGAAGGGCACGACACCCCAGACCATCGCGAGTTGGCGATACGTCCGCACGTTGTCCGTAAGGACAACGATGCGCACGCCAGGACGGCGCGCCGCGACGATGCGTGCGGAGAATCCACTCTTGGTGAAGACCACGATGGTATTGGCGCCAAGGAGTCGCACCGCCGTCACCGAAGCGGCGGCGATGGTCTCCTCAACGGTTGCCTGCCCCGGCACGAGGCGGTCAATGCCCAGACCGCGGACCACCGGCGCCTCCTCGGCAGCTGTCGCGATACGTCGCATCGCCTGCACCGCGAGCACCGGGTGCAATCCGGCGGCGGTCTCCGCGGAGAGCATCACCGCATCGGTGCCGTCGAGAATCGCATTCGCCACGTCGCTCGCCTCGGCGCGCGTCGGACGCGGGTGCTGCACCATCGACTCCAGCATTTGCGTCGCGGTGATCACCGGACGTCCGTAGCGATTCGCCAAGCCGATGATCCGCTTCTGCTGCAGCGGCACCTGCTCGAACGGCAGTTCCACGCCAAGATCGCCGCGCGCCACCATCACGGCATCCGAGGCGCGCAGAATGGACTCAATGCGCTCGAGCGCGGAGTCCTTTTCGATCTTCGCGACGACGAGCATTCCCTTCGGGAGCATCGCCTTGAGTTCCTCAATGTCCTCAGCGCGGCGCACGAAGCTGAGCGCGAGGTAATCGAGGTCCTGCTCAATCGCGAACGGAATGTCGAGACGATCCTTCTCCGTGAGCGAGGGCGCGGAGACATCAATGCCCGGAAGGTTCATCCCCTTGTTGCTCTTGAGGCGGCCGCCATACACGACCTTCGCGGCCACGCGCAGCCCATCAATGCCCGTCACCTTGAACGAGATGAGCCCGTCATCGACGAGAATCGTGCCGCCCTTGCGGACGTCAATGGAGAGATTCTCGTAGGTGACGGGAATCTCCGCGCCTTCGGCCACGCTTTCCGGAGCGAGGACGACGGGGTCCCCTTCGGCGAGGTCGAGCGGCTCGGGGAGGACGCCAATGCGAATGCGCGGCCCCTGCAAGTCACCAAGAATCGCCACGGGACGCCCGAGATCGAGCGCCACACTGCGAATGGTCGCGACGGTGCGCGCATGCGCCTCGTGCGTGCCGTGTGAGAAGTTGAGACGCGCCACATTCATCCCCGCGAGGATGAGCTGGCGAATGGTGTCGGGATTGGCCGAAGAGGGGCCCATCGTCGCCACGATCTTCGTGACGTCGTGTGAGCCGCTGGAGAGCGCCTGCGAAGGAGTCACGGTCACTTGGTGGCACCGGCATGTCCGAGCGCGGCCGTCTTCTGCTCGATGCCGGCAATCAGCGTATCAAAGGACTTCTGGAAGGAGGCCAAGCCTTCCGCAAGGAGGGTGTCGGTCACGGTGTCGAGATGAATGCCCAGCGCCGCGAGCTCCGCGAAGAAGGGGTCCACCTCCGCGAGCCCGGTGTCCACGGTGCGCGCGGTGATGCCATGATCACGGTACGCCTCGAGCGTGTTGGGCGGCATCGTGTTCACGGTGTCGGGGCCAATCAACTGCTCCACGTAGAGCGTGTCGCGGTACGAGGGGTTCTTGGTGCTGGTGCTGGCCCAGAGCGGGCGCTGCAGCTGTGCGCCGAGTGCGGCGAGCTTTTCCCAGCGCGGGCCGCTGAAGCGGTCGCGGAAGAGCTTGTAGGCGCGCTTCGCATTGGCAATCGCGGCGCGGCCCTGCAGGGCCTCGGCGCGCTCGGCGGAGAGCGTCCCCGCCTTCACCTGTGCGGCGAGCGCGGCATCAATCGCGCTGTCCACGCGGCTCACGAAGAACGACGCCACGGAGGCCACATGGTTGAGCGGCTGGCCCGCGGCTGCGCGACGCTCGAGCCCCTTGAGGTACGCTTCAATCACCCGATCATGCGCGCCGACCGCGAAGAGGAGGGTGACATTCACATTGAGGCCGTCGGCAATCAACCGCTCGAGGGCGATGCAGCCCTCCGGAGTGCCCGGCACCTTGATCATGACGTTCGGGCGATTCACCGTCTTCCAGAGGCGGTGCGCCTCCTCAACGGTGGCGTCGGCGTCGTGCGCCGAACCCGGGGAGACCTCGATGGAGACATAGCCATCGAGCGTCTTGGAGGCCGCGTAGACGCCGGCAAAGGCGTCGCAGGCCACGCGCACGTCCTCGGTCTCGACGAGCTCAAAAAGCTCCCATGCGGTCTTCCCCGCGGCGGCGCCCTCGAGTTGCGCGTCGTACAGCGTCCCCGAGGCCAGCGCCTTTTCAAAGATTGTCGGATTCGATGTCATCCCCGTCATCGCGTCGCCGTCAATGCGCCGGGGCAGAATGTCACCCTGCAGCAACGCGCGATCGATAAAGTCGAGCCAAATGGACTGCCCGGCGGCGTGCAGGGCGTGCAACGGGGTGCGGAAAGAAGACATCGAGGCAGCTCGTGAAGGTGGATGGTCGAATTCCAAAATGAATTTAGTCGTCGCTAGCGTCTCGCGCCTGCGCCCCGCACCTTTCGCGGGACTCCCATCCCAATCGCAGTGGACCTCACCGAACCGACCACCGAACCGACCACCGGCCCCTTCCTGCGGCGCCTTCGTTCCTGGCGCCGGCTCCCGCTGTCCGCCCAGCTGATCTTTATCGGCCTCGCGGTGGGGGTCACCTGGTTCCTGACGGCCCGCCTGGCGGCCGATATGGTGACCGAGAAGCAACGCGCCATGAACGACCTCCGGGACCAGTTGCATCAGGCAGAGATTTCGGGCGCCCGCGTGCTCACCGATGTCATGTCCATGGCGGCCGCTCACCGCGGTCATCTCATGACGGGGCAGCCGCGCTACCTCGAGAAGTACGAGCAGGCGCGCCGCGCCTTCGGCCTCGACGTCGGTGGCATACAAGCCGTGATGTCTCGCGATCCGCGAATCCGGACCGACTCCGAACGGCTGATTGCCCTCGTGGCCGCGTGGGACCAAAGCGTCGTGCGCGCTCTCGCCGAGGGCGAGCAGGACCGCTGGAGGGATCGGCGCAGTTCCGCGAGGGCCATTGATAGCCTGATTCTCGGCGTCGCCATGACAGACGAGTTCCGCGCCGTCCATACGGAGATGATGCGTTCGCTGCGCGAGGATGTGATCAGCCTCGAGGCGGAGTCCGAAACGGATGCGGCGCTCGATGAATGGGAGTCGTTCCTGCTGCGCGCCGCCGCCGTGGGCATGTTCGCGCTCCTGCTCACGATGCTCCTGCGGCTCGTCTCCCGCTCGCTCAATCAGGTGGTGCTTGCCGCCGAGGCCCTGGATGCTGGGCGCTACGCGGACGCGCGCCTGCCGAATGCGCACCGCGCGCCGAATGAGGAGATGGCCAGTCTTGCGCGCACTTTTGATCGCCTCGCGCAGAGCATCGAACAACGCGAGGGGCAACTCCAAGACGACATCGAGCAGCTGAAGGAGCTCGAACGGCTCAAGGCCGACTTCGTCTCGACCGTCAGCCACGAACTCCGCACTCCGCTCACCTCCATGCGCGGCGCGCTCGGCTTGCTCCTCAGCGGTGCCGGTGGCGAACTCAGCGCGAAGGGGCGCGACCTGCTGCGTATCGCGCTCACCAATACCGATCGCCTCATTCGCCTCATCAACGACATCCTCGACATCGAAAAGATTGATGCCGGGCATGTCCAGATTCGGCGCGACCGCCTGCGACTGCGCCCGTTACTCGAAGCCACCGTGGCCGGCCTCGAGGGGCTCGCGCGCGATGCCGACGTGCACTTGAAGATTTCGGAGGTCGCGGATGTCGAACTGTTTGGCGACGGCGATCGCCTCACGCAGGTCTTCACGAACCTCATCTCGAATGCCGTGAAGTTCTCGCCCAAGGGCGCCGCCGTGGAGCTCTCCGGTGAGCTGATTGACGGGTTCGTGCGCATCGGCGTGCGCGATCATGGCCCGGGTATTCCCCCGGAGTTTGCCTCGCGCATCTTTGGCCGATTCCAGCAGGCGGAGAGCGCCGCGATGCGCCGCAGCGGTGGGACGGGACTCGGACTGAGCATCTCCAAAGCCATCACCGAGATGCATGCCGGACGCATTGGATTCCAAAGCGCCGAGGGCGGCGGCACGGAGTTCTACGTGGACCTTCCGGTCGCACCGAGCCCGACCGGCGAACTCGATGCACGCCCCGGCGTGCTGATCGTGGAAGACGACGAGTCAATGCGCGCCGTCCTGAGCGCGCTGCTCGAGCCCTTTGCCCGTCCGATCTCCGTTGGCGAAGCCGACGCGGCGTGGCGAGTGCTAGAGGAAACGCGTATTCGGGTCGTCATCCTCGACACGGGCCTCCCGGGAATGGACGGGCTCTCTTTTGCCCGTCGACTCCGTGCGGATACGCGCTTCCGCACCATCGCGGTGCTGCTCTACTCAGCGTCGGACTTCACGCCGCAGGACCTCAAGGATTCGGGCATTCGCATTTCCGACGCCTTCGTGAAGACGCGGGACAGCGAGGCCTCACTCGTGAACCGCGTGCGGCGAGAACTGCAGGGAATGACGGTCGAGCGATGAACGATGGGCCGCGAATGACGCGTCAGTAGTCGGAGCCTACGCCGCGGGCTTCGGTGGGGTCACGCCAAAGCCCTTGCGCGTCATGCGGCCCCAGGTCTCGACGCCGCGGATGTAATTCCAGAAGCCCTTGAGGCGGTACAGCACGGTGATCTGTCGGTATCCCAGCCCCTCAATGAGGGCAAAGCCGATCAGGCGCCAGATATCGCGCGGCCGGGTGTAGCGACGGAACGAGAACTCCTCAAGCACGATGGCCCACACCGAGAGTAGCGTGCCGAAGCCAATCGCTACCACAAGAAAGAGCAGCGCGAACTCGGTGTTCACCGCGCCAATCGCGATGCCAACGACAAGGCCAAGCCACCCGACCACTTCCACCACCGGCGCCAGCATCTCGCCAATGAAGAAGAACGGATACGCGATCATCCCCGACGCCCCGTAGCGCGGATTAAACAGCATCACGCGATGAGTCAGCAAGGTGTTGATCAATCCGCGATGCCAGCGCTCGCGCTGACGACCGAGCACGCCCCAGTCGGATGGGACCTCGGTCCAGGCCACCGGATCGGGAATGAACGGCAGCTGCGCCCGAATGCCATTCTCGTGCAAATAGCGCTGCAGCCGTACGACGAGGTCCATGTCCTCGGTCACGTTGCCGGTCTTGTAGCCACCGATCGCAAAGAGATACTCCTTGCGAAAGAGACCGAAGGCGCCGGAGATCAGGATGTTGCCGCCGAGCAGGTTCCAGGCGAGACGCCCAAAGAGAAAGGCGCGCAGATACTCCACCACCTGACAGCCGACAATCCACTTCGGCTGGACACGTGCCTCGACCACGCGCCCGAGCTTCACGATGCAGTGATTCGCCACGCGCACCGAGCCGCCCACGGCCGCGACATTGGCGCCGAGCAGGAAGGGGCGCGCGAGCCGCACGAGCGCATCGGGCTCAATCAGCGTGTCGGCGTCCACGGCGACGACGAACGGATGGCGACAGGCATTCATCGCCGCGTTGAGGGCGTCGGCCTTGCCGCCATTGTCCTTGTCAATCACCAGCAAGCGCGCGTGACGGCGCGAGCGATAGTACGCGCGCACCGGCTTCGACGGCAATCGCACGGCGAAGGCCGGCGGCACCTCGTACAGGTCGAACTCGCGCATCATCACTTCGACGGTCTTGTCCTTAGACCCGTCGTTCACCACCACCACTTCGAGGTGCGGATATTCCAGCGTAAGGAACGAGAGCACGCTCGAGGCAATCGTCACTTCCTCGTTGTGTGCCGGCACGAGGAGCGAGAGTGGCGGGAGCGCATCCGATGCGAGAAGACGACGCAAGTGTTCGTCCGCCGCGAGACGCCAGTGCCGCCAGAGCTCCGGAATGGAGAGGAGCAGCAGCAACGCGTAACAGGTGCTGAGCAGCAGCAGGTAGACGAGTGCGAACCGATCGGTCCAGAGCACGACGGCGCGCAGGAAATCCATCAGGACGATATTCATGTGTCTCCCAACTCCAACACGGCGCCATCGGTGAGTCCACTCACCATCGTCGCCATCTCCCGAGCGAAACGATCGTTCCCCTCGCGCGCGGCGCGCAGGGCCGCACGCCCCCGCTCTCCCAACTGCGCGAGCGAGAGCGCCGCACGGAGACGCACCTGCCAGACGCCATCGGTGAGGAGCGGGGCGAGCGCCGGCACCGCCGTCGCCGAGCCCAACTGACCGAGGCCGCGCGCCGCCAACGCGCGCACGCTGAAGTCGGAATCCTTGAGCAGCAGCATCAACGCCTTGGCGGCATCGGGGCCCGGATGCCGCGCCAGCGCCTTGGCCACCGCACGGCGGACCGCCGGCGCACGATGCGATGCGTGCTGAATCGAGGCCGCAATTGCCTGCGGATGATCAATGCTCGCGGCGAGTTCAATCCACGCCGCCAACTCGGCCATCTGCGTGCCGTTCTGGATGCGCCCAGTCAACGCCTCACCCGCCATGCCGCGCGTCTGGCGCAACACCGTGGTCACGTACTGCCGCACGACTTTCGGTAGCGTGAAGATCTCGTCCACCACGAGACCAAGCATCTCGGCATCGGCGACGCGCGGCAGGGCCGAGGCCGCGGCCACCTGCACCGCCGGATGCTCGTCGCGCAGCAGTCCGGCAACCGCCGGCTGATCATGCACCGTTCCGAGAATCGACAACGCGCGCGCCGCCTCGAGGCGACGCCACCAATACCGCGAGTGCCGCTGCGCCAAGGCGTAACGAATCCACGGCTCCTGCCGCAGCAACTCGGCGAGTTGATCGCGCTGGTCAATCGTGATCGTCTGGCGCGCCAGGAGGGCGAGATAGCCCACGGCAGTGCCTTTCGGCAGTTCGCGCAACGCCGCCACGAGGTTCTCGGGATTCGCCCCCGCCACCACCCAATCGCGCAGCGGCAACGCCAGCGAAGCCTTGCCCGCCAGAAAGGTCGCCTGACGCTGACGATCGTAGCGACGGCGCACCGAGAGGAAGACGAAGAGCAGAAAGAGGAACGCCGCCTGCACGGCAGCGATCACGCCGAAGACAATCGCCGAGCTCATTCCTTCATCGCGGCGGCGCGCCAGCCGGTGATCTTCGCCATCAGCACACGCAAACTCACCGGCTTTGGCAGGTAGTCGAGGGCGCCGGCGCGAATCGCGCGCAGCTGGTCCGCTTCACTGGTATGCACGGAGACGAAGACCACGCGGAACACACCCGGGCGCTCGACGCGCAGTCGCTCAAAGAGCGAGAAGCCATCGAGTCCCGGCAGGTCCACGTCCAGCAGCACGATCGGCGAGCGACCGCGCACGCGCATCGAACGCAGGCCGTCGAGCGCCGCAGGCCCGTCGGCGAAGCGCGCCCACGTCAGTCCGCGCGCCGACAGTGCGAAGGTCACGAGGTCGGCGAGCGCCGTATCGTCCTCCACCACGATCACATCGGGGGCCACACCGCTGTCCACCGGATCCCAGATGCGCAGCGCCTCACCATGCTCACGCGACAGATGCCAGGCCTCCTCGGCCAGTCGCACCAACTGCGCAGTGGACGGCTCCGCCCCCGGACGCAACTCGGCGAGTCCCGCGCACCATGGCACCGGGTCTGACTGCGACGCCTCGGCAAAGGCTTCCAGTCGGGCCGCCGAAGCTACCGCGTCCATGGGAAAGAGCAGAATCACGGCAAAATCATCGCGAAACCCCACGCGCACCTGATCCGCGCCCAGTGCCCCCGCGAGCATGCGCAGTTCGCGGTGCCACGAGGCCGTCGCGAGCACACCATCCACCACGTGCGTGGGGCGCACCACGGCGATGGTCGCTGGGTTTGCCTCGGAGGCGATGGCGGCGAGTTCGCCGTCGAACACCTGCAACGTGCGCGGCGGCAGGTAGAGTCCCGTCACCGGATGAATGCCGAGCGCCAACTGCCGCTGCCGCTGCGTCTCGAGCAAGCGCTCGACGCGGCGCATCAGCTCTTCCGGCGAGACCGGCTTCGACTGAAAGTCATCGGCACCCGCGGCGAAGGCCGCCGAACGCGTGGCGACGTCCGTCGAGGCCGACACGAGGACGATCGGCAGCTCACGGAAGCTCGGGTCTTGGCGCAAGGCACGCGTGACTTCGAGTCCACTCTGCCCCGGAAGATTGATATCGAGCAGCATCACTGCCGGACGCACACTCTGGAGCGTCGCCACGATATCGGCGGCATCCGCGCGCGTCTCGACGAACATCCCTTGGCGCTCGCCGATGGCACGGAGCATCACCGACATCTCGGGATCGTCCTCAATCACGAGGAGCGTCACGCCGGTCACCGTGGAGTGCGGGGTGCGCGCCTCGATCGTCATCATGAGATCGTGTGCATCCACGCCGGAATCAACGATCGTCATGTTGGCGGTGGCGCGCGGCGACGGAGTGTCGGCATCGCGCATCATCACGAGGGGCGTGTCCGCCGACACGCGCACCACCGCACGCGGACCCGCGACCACAATGGAATCCGGTGACGCCTCGCTCAGCGCCGTCACCGCCTCCGCGCTCACCTGCTCGACGCGATAGCCGCGGTGGATGGCCTCGGCGACGAGTCGCGCGGCGGCGGCCTCCGGCACGTCCACCAGCAGGAGGCGCCCCTTCTGGTCCTCCTCGCCGTCATTCGACGAGACACCCGAGGCCGTGAGCGATGCTTGCAACGAAAGCACGAACTTGCGGACGATGGCGCCGCGGCGCGACCGATCAAGCTCGCGATCGGTGGTCCACTTCTGCGTGACGGGCTCCAGCGCCGCCGCCAACCGACTCGTCTCGTGAAACCCGTAGCTCCCGGCCGTGCCGCGCAGGCGATGCAACTCGCGCCGCAGCGCGTCAATGACCTCCGGAGCGTCGGGCGCACGCTGCAGTTGATCCGCCAGCTGCGTGAAAGCCGCCACCGTGTTGGCACTCCCCGCCAGATAGCGCTCCCGCAACTGGGCGAGCACATCCTTGAGGTCTCCGGGTGTTGGCATCGATTACGGAAGCGGAAAGAGGGGTTGGAAGCGTCCAATGCGTTGCCACCGAGAAGATACTGCCCGGACGGCACGGGGGCGATACCTCTGCACTGACCCGTCTCACGTTGTAACGACCTGTTGCCACAGGAACGCGCGTCCGGCACATTGCACAGATGCGACTTCTCTGCGCCGACGATGAGCCGGACATCCGTACCATCCTCGAGATCGCGCTGAGCTTGGAGCCGCGCATCGTCGTCGAGATTCTTCCGTCGGGCGTCGCCCTGCTGGAACGCGCCTTTGAGTCGCCGCCGGACGCAATCCTCCTCGACGCGATGATGCCGGAATTGGACGGCTACGAGACCTGTCGCCGGCTGAAGGCAGACCCCCGCACCATGCACGTGCCCGTCGTGTTCCTCACGGCGCGGGCCCAGCGCGGCGATCACGACTCGGCCCTCGAGGTCGGAGCGATCGCCTGCCTGACCAAGCCCTTCGATCCCCTGACCATCGCTGGTGAGCTGATGGTCGCGCTCGGGCACTAGATGTCGCTGCGGGGCCTCTTCGCGCCATTGGTCATTTTGCTGGCCGGACCGCTTGCGGCCCAAGTTCCAGCGAAGCCCTCCTGCGATGCCGCCACCGCCAACGCGGCCATCGAATTGGGCTGGGGCTCCTGGCGCGCAGGAGACACCGCCGGCGCCGAACGCCATTTCCGCACGGGAGTTCGCGCCTGCCCCTCCGCCCAGAGCGGCTGGACGGGGCTCGGCTACGTGGCCCTCCGCGCCGACCGGGTGGCCCTCGCCGTCGCGCGCTTCGACTCTGCCCGCACCGTGGCTCCGGCCCCAGACGCCGATGCAACAATTGGCCTCGGCATTGCCACCTTCCGCGCCGGCAATCGTGAGCGCGCGCGCGCGGCATTCCTTGAAGCCGCACGGCTGGTGCCGAACGATTCGCTCGTGATGGACTATCTGGCCCGTCTTCCGCGACCAATCTCCGCCAGCGACCTCGCAGCACGCACGCGCCCCGACACCCTGCGCATCGCGGCTCGCACCGGCCGCCGGATCTTCGAAGTCCCAGACGGCCGCGGCGGATGGCGTCCCTTTTGGATCAAGGCCGTCAACCTCGGTGCCGCGCTTCCGGGAAAGCATCCCTCGGAGTTCCCGCCCGACGACGGCACCTACGAACAGTGGATTCGCGACCTCGCGGAGGTCGGTGCCAACACGGTGCGCGTCTACACGGTGCACCCGCCGCACTTTTACCGGGCGTTGCATGCCTGGAACGTCGCGCATCCCGAGGCACCACTCTGGATGATTCACGGCGTGTGGACCGAACTCCCGCCGGGCAAGAAGGAAGAGAACTACGACAACCCCGCCTGGCACGCCGCCTTTCTCACCGAAATGCAGCAGGTCGTGGACATCGTGCACGGCAGCGCGGCCGTCACGGAGCGTCCCGGTCACGCCTCCGGCCTCTACACCGCCGATCTCTCGCAATGGACGCTCGGCTACATCATCGGGCGTGAGTGGGAGCCCTTTTCGGTCGAAGCCTTCGCGCAGCGCTACCCGACGCGCACGAGCTTCAGCGGGCGCTACCTCCGGGTTGCGGGCGGCAACGCGGTGGATGTCTGGCTCGCCACCGTCGCCGACTCCATGATCTCGTACGAGATGGCGCGCTGGAATGCCCAGCGCCCGCTCGCGTACACGAACTGGCCCACGCTCGACCCGCTCACGCACCCCACCGAATCATCGCGCGCCGAGGAATCGGAGTGGCAGCGGCGCCGCGGCGAGCGCACGGCTGAGCCCTCGCTGGAGTACGACAACGACGCCATCGCGCTCGATGCCCGCGTGATGTCGGCGACCGCAGCCTACCGCGCGGGACTCTTCGCGTCGTTTCATGCGTATCCGTACTATCCCGACTTCATGGTGCTCGATCCCAGCTACGCGCAGGCCTCGAGCCCGGAAGGGGCGAGTCACTTCTTCGGCTACCTGCGCGAACTGATTGCGCATCATGGCGACCAGCCGGTGGTGATCAGCGAAGTGGGCGTGCCGAGCAGTCGCGGCAACGCGCACCTGCAACCGCAGGGCTGGAATCACGGCGGCCACGATGAGCAGGCACAGGCGGCCATCAATGCACGCCTCACGCGCGACATTGCCGCCAGCGGTGCCGCAGGCGTCGGCATCTTTGCCCTGCTCGACGAGTGGTTCAAGAAGAACTGGATGGTGATTGACTTCGAGCAGCCGCTGGAGCGCAATCGCCTCTGGCTGAATGCGCTGGATCCGGAGCAGAATTACGGGCTGCTCGCGATGCGCGCCGGCCCAAAGGACTCCGTCATGACCATCGATGGCAAGCGCGACGATTGGGCGGGGCGCGCGCCGTTATATGCGCGGAGCGCGACGCGCCCGTCGGTGGCCGACCCACTGCGCGTGGACGCCCTCTACGTGCATCACGATGAAGCGTACGTGTACCTGCGGCTCGATGTCGGCGCCATCGACTGGAGCGCCGCGCGCTATGTGATTGGCATCGATACGTACGGTGCCGAGCGCGGTGATCGCCAACTGCCGTTCGGCGGAGCGACGAGCCCCGTGGGGCTGGAGTTCGTTCTCGACCTCAACGGCCCGACGTCCACGCGACTTCTAGTGGATACGCCGTACATGCTGTACCGCCTGACACCAATTCGCGGCACACGCCCGCGCATCTTCGAATCGGTGTACAATCGTCCGTTCCAGTCGCGCGCGAACATCGACGGCCGCTACGACACACTCGTCGTCACGCCCAACCGTCGCACCTACGGGCGCGATGGTACCGTCTTCGAGGCGCAACGCTACGAGCGCAATCTGCTCCGCCACGCGCGACAGCAGGAAACCACGCTCGCCGACTGGTACACGGATTCCGCCACTGGAACGATTGAGGTGCGCATTCCCTGGGGGATGCTGCACGTGACGGATCCGTCGTCGCGCACGGTGCTGCACGGGATGACCAGCGACTTCATGCCGAAGGGGATCACCACGAGCGGGTTTCGGTTCGTGGTGCAGAGCATTCCGGTGGGAGTGCCGGTGCCAGCTGGCGCGGCACCACGCGTCGCGGTGCTAGGCGAGCGGCTTCCGTTCGCGGCGAGCGGCTTTGCGAGTCCGCCAACGTGGCAATGGGCCACGTGGGAAGTGCCGCGCTGGCATACCGAGCGGAAGCCGGCCTTTGATGCGATGCGGCGGACGTTTGAGGCGATTCCGGAGAGTGGTCCGGTGCGGCCGTGAACTGCTAACGGCGGGTTACCACGGAGACACGGAGACACGGAGGGCCCCGCAGAGTTAAAACGTCCAGCGCCCCGTGAGCGTGAACGCGCCGTAGCGATAATCGCTCGCCGTCACCGCACCCGCGCCCGCCACATTCGCGTAGAGCAGCCCCGCGAGAATCTCGCGCCCGGGCGCCATGCGCCACCCCGATCGAATTGCTGCACGCGGCGCCGTGCTGCGTGACAGCGTGGACGAGCCCTCAAAGCGAATGCCCTGCGAACCCAGCGCGAGATCGCCGCCGAGTTGGAACCCGACCTCGGCCTGTCGCTCCCAACTCGCGTTCACTTCTGTCGTCGTCCAGCGCTGCGGCGCGAAGAAGACGCCAAAGGCCGGCTTGTCCCACGAGGCCTCGCGATGCTGCAGCGCAATCGTGGCGCCGGTATGCGGCGTCCAACGCACTGCACCAAGACCGACGATGCGCTGGTCAGCGACCCCTGCTCCGCCGACGTTGCCGACACTCGCGGTAAGTCCGAGCGAGACCTTCGGGTGCACCGTGTACGCGGCATCCATATCGCCCGACGAGAACATCAGCGCGCGGCGGGCCATCGAGACGACGTCATCGAAGGGTTCGCGACCGACCCCCGCCGACAGGCGCAGGCGCGAGCCGACGCGTCCGCTGGCGCGCAGTGCGCCGCGTCCCTGCAACGCCGCATCGCCGACGCCGGCCGGAAACGACACCATTCCAGCCTCGGCGCGCAACGAGACCTGCGTGCGCGGATGCGTCCACTGTGCGATGCCATGCACCCCGGGCACCGTGACCGAGCGGTTCGCCGCGTCCGTCGCCTCCCGGAGTCGCGCGACCGCGGTGAAGCGAATCTCCCGTTGGGCGAGTATCGACCCCTGTACTTCGAGATCGCTGAGCCCATTCTGTTCGGAGTCGAGCGCCGAGACTACGCGGCTCATCACATTGGGCCGCAACTCGACGCGCAGGTCGTCGCGCAGTCGCGTCACCTGCGACGCAGTGGCGCTGTTCGGCGGAGCGACCATGAGGGCCTTTTGATACGCCTCGTCCGCGGCCCACGCGGCGCCACGCCACCGACGGAACTGGCCGAGGGAGATGAGTGCGTCGGCATCGGTGGGATGCGCGGTGATCCACGGCGTGAGCGCGGACTCCGCTTCCGTAAGGCGTCCCGCCCAGGCGAGGGCGGTGGCGCGACCAATCACCGCATCGCGGCGATCCGGAAGTGCCTCAAGGATGGTGTCGTACTGCGCGAGTGATTGATCGTAGCGCGCCGCCCACGCGTACGTGCGCGCGAGCGCGATGCGCCCGTCGTTGTCCTGCTCGACCTTTACATAGAGACGGAGCGCGGCCGTGGCGGGGGCGAAGCGGTCCGCCCATGAGTGAAGCAGCCCCACGCGATAGAGCGCGCGGGTATTGAAGGTGGAGTCCATGCGCACGACGCCATCGTAGGACTCGAAGGCGGCGGGAAAGTCCTCGCGGTCCCACGCGGCGTCACCTCGAATGATTCGCGCCGCGAGCTCCGCGCGCACTTCCTCGGAGGTCGCAGGCGTGGGGGTCTGCTGTGCAGCGAGGGTCCCCGTCCATAGGAGCCCGACGAGGACCACCGCTGCGCGATGCATTAGCGGGCCGACCAATCCGTGGAGAGATGCAGCTTGCCCCACTGGATGTTCAGCGTGCCGCGCGCCGACTGCGCATCGGTCGGCACCATCGTGATCTGCAGCGACTCGAGCGTTTCCGTCGTGTTGCGCACGCGGAGCGGGACGCGGGCGAGATCCTTGGCGGCGACGTACTCCGTGCCCCACTGGCCCGTGTTGGTGTTGATGATGAGGAGCGTGCGACCACCGTCACGGATGGTGTACAGCGAGTAGTTACCGGCCGGGACGGCGACGCCGCCAATCATCAGGTCGGCCTCGGTCTTGAGCGTCGTCGAGGTGTTCGCGCCAGTGCGCCAGACCGTGGTGTCCTTCGAGAGCTCGGTCGGCACGTCGCGGCCACGGGCATGCGGCTGGCCGTAGTCAATCGTGACCATCTTCGGGGTCGGGGCGGGCTGGCCCTGCACGCGCGGCAGCGCGAGCGGCATCGAGAAGGTGGCGCGGGTGCTCAACGGCGCACGGAGGCCGCCCGGAGCGGTGGTCTGGGGGGCGTTCTGCGCCGCGAGAGGAGCGGCGGCGAGCACGACGAGCGCGAGGGCAGGAACAAGACGCATGGTTGGATTCCAAAGGTTAGGTGTGACGTTAAGATACCCCGCGCACGCCACACACTCCACCACTCGCCTCAGGACCGCCACTTCTCATGCGCGCACCCGAACCGCCGGACCACCATGACGCCGAACTGGTGCTCAAGCTCTACGAACTCCGCCGCGAAACGACAATGCGGGAGTCCCGCGACCTGCTGAACCAGAAGTTCATGCCCAAGAGCTTCGAGGACATTCAGGCCATCGCCGCCGCCGACCACCCGATGAATCGGGCCTACCGACAGGTGTCCACCTATTGGGAGATGGCCTACGGCCTGATCAAACACGGCACGCTGCACGCCGACCTCGCCATGGAGAGCAACGGCGAGGGGTTCCTGCTCCTGGCAAAAGTGCACCCCTTTCTCGAACGGATCCGAGCGGAGATGAACCCCCGCGCCTTCCGGAATGCGGAGTGGGTGGCAACCGAGACCGAAGTGGGCCAACGGGTCTTTGCGATGTTCCAGGCCCGGGTGGAAAAGGCGCGGAACTGAACGTGGTGTTGAGGGTATGTCCAGCTCAATCTCTGGCATTGTCCAGATATAGCTTGACAAAACCACTCTATGTCCACATTGTAAGAACATGCCAACAACCAACGGTCTTCACCCCGTCCGCATCGTTTCGCAACGTACGGGCCTCACGCCGGACGTGCTGCGTGCCTGGGAGCGTCGCTACCGCGCCGTGAAGCCCATGAGGTCCCCGGGCGGACAGCGGCACTACACCGACTCCGATCTTGAGCGGCTCTCGCTACTCTCCCGCGCCTCCCGCGCGGGACGCCAGATTGGGCAGCTCGTTCCGCTGTCCAACGAAGAGCTCGGTCGACTCATCGAGGCCGACGAGCGCGAGTCGCGCTCCCGCAACGGGCTGGGCACCGATCAGCCCGCCGTGGAGTCATACCTCTCCACCGCCCTCATCGCGGTTGAGGAGTTCGACGCCCAGAAGCTCGAAGCCACCCTGCGCGCCGCGGTGCTCCGCATGGCCGGCGACGAAGTGCTTGACCAAGTCATCGGCCCCCTGCTCTTCACGATCGGCTCACTCTGGCATCAGGGGCTCCTGCGCCCGGCCAACGAGCATATGGCAACGACCACGATTCGTCGCGTGCTCACCTGGATGGGCGATCTCTCCGTCCCCGACACGGGCTCGCCTCTCGTCGTGGTCGGCACCCCGTTCAACCAGATCCACGAACTCGGCGCCATGCTCGCCGCCACCACCGCCGCGGGCTGTGGCTGGCGCGTGACCTACCTCAGCCCAAACCTGCCGGCTGAGGAGCTCGCCCGCGCGGTGAAGGCGTCAAAGGCCGACGCCCTCGCGCTTTCGATCGTGTATCCCGTGGACGATCCCGCCCTGCGCGACGAGCTGCGCCTCCTCCGGAAGCATCTCCCGAACGAGATCGGCCTCGTGGTGGGCGGGAGCGGCGCCTCATCCTATTCCGACGTCCTCACCGAGATCGGAGCCCACCTGCTCTCCTCCCTCGGCGGCCTGCGTCAGTGGCTGCGCATTCGCGCGGTCACCGTCCTGGCGGCACGCTCCGCTCGATAGTCATCGTGCGATCGTCATCGTGCTCGGCGCGCGCTCCCGCTGGAGCCGCGCCGATACGCGTTCGGCCTGCTCCATCACGCGGAGAATGTTCTCGCCCGCAAGCTTCTTGAGGTCGGCTTCGCTCCACCCGCGACGCGCGAGTTCCGAAAAGAGGGCCGGATACTTCGAGACATCCTCGAGCCCCTCGACCACGGTGTCGATGCCGTCGAAGTCGCCGCCGATGCCGACATGGTCCACGCCGGCCACGCGCTTGATGTGGTCAATGTGATCGGCCACCTGTGACAACGTGGCCTTCGGCTCGGTCGTCACGAAGCCCGGCACGAAGGTCACCATCACGATGCCACCATTGCGCGGCAGTCGGCGCAAGATCTCGTCGGGCACGTTGCGCGTGTGATTCATCACGGCGCGCGCATTGGCATGCGACCAGATCACCGGCGCCTCGCTCACATCGAGCGCATCGCTCATCGTCGCCGTCGACGTGTGCGAGAGGTCCACGAGCATGCCAAGTCGGTTCATCTCGCGCACGACTTCATTGCCGAACGGCGTGAGGCCGTCGTGCCGCGGATTCGCGATGTGCGCATCGGCCCAGTCGAGATGCGCGTTGTGCGTGAGCGTCATGTAGCGCACGCCCATCGCATGAAACGCGCGGAGCGCGCCGAGCGAGTTCTCGATCGCGTGCCCCCCTTCCATTCCCATCACCGAACCGATGCGACCGGCAGCGAAGGCCTGCCGGAACCCGGCGGCCGTGGTGATGGACTGGAAGGTCTCGGGGTACTTGGCCATGACGCGCAGGGCGATGTCAATCTGCTCGAGTTGCACCTTGGCGTAGCCTTGGCGCGCAATGCTGGTATCGCCGGGGATATAGACGGACCAGAACTGCCCGCCGAGCATGCCGCGACGGAGTCGGGCGATGTCGGTATGTCCCTTCGTGGGGCGACGGAGGTCGTAGGCCTCGACGTCATGCGGCGCATCCGCGCTTTGGCGAATCGCCCACGGGAGATCGTTGTGGCCGTCAATCAGCGGTGTCGAACGCAGCACGCGCTCGGCGCGCGCAATGTTCGGATCGGTTGAGACGGGCGCTTGCGCACAGGCAAGCGCGGGAACAGCGAGGGCGGCGGAGAGGAGAGCAGAGAGGAGGCGCATACGTAGAATGTATGCGCCCTCGGCTCCGTGACCTACCACCCTGCACAACCCTGCACAACCATTCACCACCAGGCACGACCATTCACGACCATTCACTTCGGCCGTGCCCGCATTCCGCTCTTACTTCGCGGTCTTAACGCCGCAGGTGTTGATGCCGAGCAGCGTGTACGCCGGGCACCAGCCAATGAGCGAGGTCGCGAGCGGGACAATGCCGAGCCAGCCCCACGGCGTCTTCGGCCCGACAAACACGATGGCGAGGAGGCCGATGCCGATGAGGGCGCGGACGGCACGATCGGCGGTTCCTTCGTTGACCTTGAACATGGGAAGCTCTGCGTGGAGAGGTGGTGGTGCGTGGGTCGTAGCGAGAATGAGGAATACTCCTCACTCTGCCTATTCGAATCCTGTTGTCCCGCAACGAGTTCCGCGGTCAGGGAGCTTCGGACTTGGGGCGCAGGAATCCCTGACGCCGTCGCGCGGTATATTCTGCTCGGACTCGACTTCCTCGTTCTCCCTTAGCCAGACCACCGATGCGTAGACTCTTTCTCCTCGCCGGCCTGCTCGCCCCCGCGCTTGTCGCCGCACAACAGCCCTCCCAACCTGCGGCGCAGCCCGTCACGACACCCGCGAGCGCACCGAGTATTGCGCGCATCGTCGTGTTGCCGGTCCAAAAGGTGGTGGCGGCCGGTGACACGCTGCGACTCACCGCGGAGGCGCGCGATGCCAACGGCGCGCTGATTCCCGGGGTGCAGTTTCGCTTCGGTCCTCGGGGGGCGCGCTTCGAGGGGACTGTCTCGCCCACCGGGCTCGTGACGTCGGGCTCGACTGGCACGTTACCCGCGGCGGTGGTGGGTATCGTGGCCGGGGAGAAGCCGGTGGTGGAGGCGTTCGAGGTCCGCATGGTGGCAGGCCCTGCTTCGCGCATCGCCATCACGCCGGCACCCGCGCGGCTCGCGTTCGGCCAGCGCATTCGCCTGAGCGCCGAGGTCTACTCGGCGATCGGCGACAAGCGCGACGATAAAGTCACCTGGAGTTCATCGAATGCTGCCATCGTGCGTGTGAGTGAGGTCGGACTCGTCACGGCCGTCGCCGCGGGACGCGCCACGATTACGGCGCGTGTTGGCAGCGTGCAGCAGACGCTGCCTGTGCAGATCGTCCCGACGGCCGTGGGTGCACTCACGGTTGAACCGGGCGTCACGGATGCGCGTACCGGCGATGTGATTCGGTTTAGTGCCGTGGCGAAGGACGCGAGTGGCCGTGCGATTGCCGGACTCACTCCGGTGTGGAGCATCAGCCCCGGACACGGGATGATTGACGCCGACGGGGCCTTCGTCGGCTACGAGGCGGGGAGCTACACCGTGACCGCGTCATTGGGGAATCGCACGGCGGAGAGCGTGGTCACGCTGGCCGCGCGCGATGTGCGTCGCCCGCTCACCGTGGTGGGACGCCTGCCACGTACGCGCTTCAACACCGAAGAAGTCTGGCTGCATCCGAATGGCCAGGTCGCGTACTTGGGCTCGGGGGGCGGCGGCGACGTGCTCTACACGATTGACATCTCGAATCCCGCATCGCCGGTGGTCACCGATTCGATCATCGCCAACACGCGTCGCGTCAATGACGTGATGACGACCCCTGACGGCAAGTTTCTCGTCTTCACGCGCGAGGGCGCGGCGGACCGAAAGAATGGCGTCGTGTTCGCCTCGCTGGAGGATCCGCGTCACCCCAAGGTCGTCTCCGAGTTCACGCAGGGCGTGACGGGAGGCGTGCACTCCAGCTTCATCTATAAGGATCCGCGCTACGGGCAGCATGTCTTCATCACCAACGACGGCACCGGCGCGCTGCACGTACTGAACATTGACGATCCCACCAAGCCGCGCGAAGTCGCGCAGTGGAAGACGGAGAACCGTCTGGACGTCGGGCGCACGCTGCACGACATCGACATCCAGGATGGGTTGCTGTACGGCTCGTGGTGGAACGATGGCCTCGTCATTCTCGATGTCGGCAATGGCATCCGGGGCGGCACGCCGTCCAACCCCGTGATGGTGTCGCAGTACAAGTACGATCTCAACGCGCTGTATCGGAATGTTGAGGCCGACGGTGGTCCGGGCTTCATCCGCGGCACACACACGGCGTGGCGCCACAGGAACTATGTGTTCATTGCCGACGAGGTCTTCCCGTCGAGCGGCGTGCGCGGCGCCACCGATGCGGCGGCGGGGCGTGCCTATGGGCGCCTGCACGTGATTGATGTCAGCGACCTCGCCAACCCGCGCTCGGTGGCCTGGTATGAGCCCGAGCATGGTGGCGTGCACAACGTCTGGGTGGCCGGCGACTCGCTCTACATGGGCGCGTACAACGCCGGCTTCCGCGTGTTCGACATTTCAGGCGAGCTCCGTGGCGACCTGCGTGCGCAGGGGCGTGAGATTGCGCACCTGAATACCGCCGACATGGAAGGCCGCGAGCGCAACACCGCGATGACCTGGGGCGTGGTGGTGCGTGACGGGCTCGCGTATGTGAATGACATGAACAACGGATTGTGGATTGTGCGCATCGAGCCAAAGTCGGGCGTGGTGCCATGACGGGTTTGCTCGCTGGGCGCGCCGCCGCCTGGCGTCGCACCCTGCGCACTGCCGCGTGCTGCGGCGGCGTGCTCACGGCAGTGGCCTGCGCACCGCGCGCGCCCGAGGTTGCCGTACTCGCGCCGCGCATGCTGAGCGAAGTGGTCCCGCCAACGCGGGAGTATGTCGCCTTCGCGGTGTCCGAGTCGGTGGATGAAATCGCGCGCGTCGTCTTTGGCCCCACCGGCGCGCGCGTCGAACGCACCGTCCCGGTGGGGATGTCACTGATTGACCCCGACGGCCCGCACGGCGTCGCCGTCGCGCCGGACGAAGCCTTCTACTACGTGACCACCGCGCACGGACTTCCCGGTGGATCGCTCTGGAAGTTTCGGACGCGCGACAACGAACCCGTGGGGCGCGCGGTCCTCGGCCCCTTCCCCGCCACCGCGCAGGTGAGCCCGGACGGGTACTTCGCCTGGGTGGTGAACTTCAATCTCCATGGGGACATGGTGACGTCGAGCGTCTCCGCCGTGGAAACGGGCTCGATGATTGAAGTGGCGCGCATCCCCACCTGCACCATGCCACATGGCTCGCGCCTGAATGCGGCGGGGACGAAGCACTACTCCGCCTGCATGATGGATGAAGAATTGGTGGAGATTGACACGCGTTCGTTCAGCGTGGCGCGTCATTTCTTCCTGACGCGCGGCAAGGAGATGGGAATGGGCGGCTCCCCACCGGTGCGCGCCGAGGGCGAGCAGGCGGGACACGATATGGGTGGCCACGGCATGGAGCCGCCAAAGCCCGGCGACGTGAGCTGCTCACCGACTTGGGCGCAGCCCTCTCCCGATGGGGCTCGCGTCTGGGTCGCGTGCAACAAGTCGAGTGAGATTGTCGAGGTGGATGTCGCCTCGTGGACGATGACGCGGCGTTTTCCGGCGGGGCCGGGCGTGTACAACCTCGCCGTCACCCATGACGGGCGTCTGCTCATTGGCACCAACAAGCGCGGGCAGTCCATCTCGGTGTTCGATGCGGCCACCGGAGCCGAGCTGGCACGCATTCCGACCTC
>JANLTT010000258.1:0-3489 GCA_031363115.1 Gemmatimonas sp. | reverse complement strand
CCGCGTGTGTAGCGCGAGCTTCTCCATCACGTTGCGCACATGGCTTTTCACCGTATGCGTGGCGATGTTCAGGCGCGCGGCAATTTCCTTGTTGCTGAGCCCCTCGCCGATAATCCCGATAACCTGGAGCTCCCGCGGCGTCATCCGAATGTCAGCCATGACCTGCTTGCGGTCGGCTGTGGTGGCCTCGCGCGCGAGTTGGGAGAAGAGCGACTCGGTCATGAGGGGCGGAAGCACGCTGAGCCCATCGGCGACGGCACGAATGGTGCCGGCAAACTCCTCAAGCGTGGTGTCCTTGAGTGCGAAGCCCGAGACGCCCGCGTTCACGTACTCCTTGACATCATCGCTGGTCGGAAGGAGGTCCATCACGATAATGCGTGATTCAGGGAACGCGGCATGCAGATCGCTGGCGGCGCGCATGCTGTCCCCCTCGGCCAATCCCGCATCAAGGAGAAAGACGTCGGGCCTCTTCTCGGTGAGCGCCCCGGCGGCCGAGGGGCCGGCAAAGATGACCCGGAGGTTCGGGAGCGTGTCGAGTAACGTCTGGAGGGCGTGACGAACCATCGAATTGTCGTCGATGATGGCAATCGTAATCGGGGCACGATGGGACATCTGGCCTGCTGGAGCGAGGGGGAGTTCCGGGTACCTGAACAAGGTACACTGCGGATGTACCCCGAATGGGTGATTGTGCCTTTGGGCCCTTCGGGGTACTGTAACTGGACAGGTGCATGATCTCGCCTTCAGGAGCAGGAACATGGCAGTACCGGTGGGCGATTTCAATCCTCTGACGCCCTTGGGTGCGGCGGAGGGCGCGGCGGCGGGCTCCATGCCCCCCGCCGAGCGCCTGTTGCTCGACATCCTCGACACCGTTCGCCAGCCGCTCCTGGTGCTCGACCCTGACTTCCGGGTCACCCAGGCAAATCGCGCGTTTTACCGCACCTTCCGCGTTGAGCCTCAGGATACCATCGGGACGGTGCTCTTCGCACTCGGTGACGGGCAGTGGGACATCGCGCCGTTGCGCGAGATGCTACGCGACAAGCTGCCGCTTGAGTCGCAACTCGACGACTTCGACGTAGATCATGTCTTCCCGGGTATCGGCCGCAAGATCATGCTGCTCAACGCGCGGCTCGTCTCGCACGCGCTCGGCATGCCGCGCATCATTTTGCTTGCCATCGAGGATGTGACGGCGTTGCGCGAGACCGATGCGCGCTTGGCCGAACAGCGGCAGGAACTCCAGCGCTCGAATCTCGCGCTCGATGAATACGCATCGGTGGCCTCGCACGACTTGCAGGAGCCGTTGCGGAAGATCATCTCGTACGGCGATCAACTTGCCGCCTCGGCAGGCCCGCAGCTCGACGAGCCGCAGCGTCTGCAGCTTGACCGGATGATGAATGCCGCAAATCGCATGCGCTCGCTAGTGAACGACCTGCTGATGTTCTCGCAGGTGACGACGCGCGTGGCCCGATTTGTCCGGACTGATCTCGGGCAGATTGCACACGAGGTCGTAGCCGATCTGGAGACCGTGATTGCCGAGTCGGGAGGCCGCGTCGAGATTGGAGAGCTGCCGGTGCTTGAGGCCGACGCGCTTGAGATGCGTCAGCTCCTGCAGAATCTGATTGGCAATGCGATCAAGTACCGCCGGGTGGATGTGGCGCCGGTCGTGACCATTTCGGCCACGAATCTCCGCGGGACTGTGTGCACGATTACTGTACAGGACAATTGCATCGGCTTCAAGCAGGAATACGCGGAAAAGATCTTTAAGATGTTCGCACGGCTGCATAACAAGTTGCAGTACGGCGGATCCGGCATCGGACTCGCCATCTGTCGCCGCATCGTCGAGCGACACGGCGGAAATATTACCGCTCGCAGTGTCGTGGGGCAGGGGACCGTCTTTCAGGTGGACCTGCCACTTCGCCATTCCAAGACCTACACTTCCGGACTCCACTCATGATCGAGCACAGACACCGCATCCCCGTCACCATCCTGCTGTGCGACGATGATTCCGAAGACCGCGAACTGACCATTCAGGCACTCGAGGCCGCGCACATCTCCAATGTCATTGAGACGTGCGAGGACGGCGAGCAACTGCTCGACTATCTCTACCAGCGCGGCGAGTATGCGGGTGAGACGGGGAAGGCGCCTCGGCCTGGCTTGATTCTCCTCGACCTCAACATGCCCAATTTGGATGGCCGCGAGGCGCTCAAGATCATCAAGGGCGATCTGGCACTCCGGGACATCCCGATCGTCGTGCTCACGACATCGCGTGCGGAGAAGGACATCATCACGAGTTATGATCTCGGGGTGAACTCGTTCATTTCCAAGCCGGTCACCTTTACGGGGCTTGTGGAGGCGATGAACGTGCTCGGGCGGTACTGGCTGGAGATTGTGGAGTTGCCGCCGACGCCAGCCTGACCGGGCGGGTCGTTCGTGCGGTAAATACTTAGGTATTTACAATAGTAATGGACGGTGCTATCATCCCTTGAGAGTCGTGGGTCACTCACGCACGGGGATGGTGTCGCACATGGTCCAAGTCGCCGCCGAGGACGCGGTCTTTCACGCGCTCTCCAACCCGACGCGTCGCCGGGTGCTGGAGCACCTCGCCGTCGGCCCTGCCACGGTCAGCGAACTGGCGGCCCCGTTTGACATGCAACTCCCCTCGTTCGTGCAGCACCTCTCGGTGCTCGAACGGAGTCGGCTCGTGCGCTCGAAGAAGCGCGGGCGCGTGCGGACGTACGAGATCGTCCCCGAACGATTCAAGGTCGTTGACGCCTGGTTGAGCGCACGGCGCCAGCTGTGGGAAGCGCGACTGGATCGCTTCGACGACTACGTCAAACAACTCAAGGAGCGCGACGCATGAGCAAGCACTTCGCCTTCAATCCCAGCCTCGATTTCGCGATTGAACGCTTCATCGAAGCCCCCACGCGTCTGGTGTGGGAGGCGCTGACGACGCCGGAGCATCTCAAGGAGTGGTATATGCCCAAGCCGTGGGGGCGCGTTGCCCGCGCCGAGATGGATGTACGACCGGGGGGAATCTTCAGCATTGATATCGCCATGGGAGACGGACAGGAGTTTCCCAACCTCGGCTGCTTCCTCGACGTCGTGCCGATGCAACGACTGGTCTGGACGTCCATGTTGTTTCCGGGATATCGCCCCGCCGTCTTTGACGACATTCCCATCACGGCCATCGTGACCATGGAAGCGATCGGCGATGGCACGCGCTATGTCTTCACCGCATTACATCGCAGTGCCGCGGACTTGGAGACCAACAAAGCCTCCGGTTTCTACGCGGGCACGGAGATCGCCGTGGATCAGTTCGTCGCGCACGTGTCTACGCTTCGATGAAATGCCCATCCTTGCACAGCCTGGCTATCCGTCCATCGTCCTGATGCGCGGGCCCGACGCACAGCAGGTCTGGGTCACCACACCAATGCTCGCGCCGCGCCTGGACCAGTTCCCGCGAGGGAAGCAGCGTGAAGCCCTTTTCCCGCA
>JANLTT010000267.1:0-5992 GCA_031363115.1 Gemmatimonas sp. | reverse complement strand
CGCGTGTCGAACGCGCGCACGATCGCGCCGAGGGCCCGCCCCGCACCGATTGCGGCAAGCCCGGCAACGCCAGCGCCAATGACCAGAATCTTGCCCGGCGGGATCTTTCCCGCCGCGGTCGACTGCCCGCGCAGCGGACGTTGCAGGACATTCACCGCCTCGATCACTGCGCGATACCCGGACAGATTGCCCATAGCCGAGAGCGCATCGACCTTCTGCGCACGGGTGGTGCGCGGCACCTGATCCATGGCCACGACACTCACGCCCCGCGCCGCAAGCGCCGACACCAGGGCCGAATTGAAGGCGGGATACAGAAAGCTGATGAGCGTCTGTCCGGCGCTGAGACGTGCCGTCTCATCCTCGAGGGGGGGACGGACCTTCACCACCAGTGCGCAGCCCCACACTTGTGCCGCATCACCGAGTGACGCGCCCGCGGTTTCGTACGCTGCATCGTCGAAGTCGGCGGCCAGTCCCGCGTCGCGCTCGACCACCACGTTGAAGCCGAGCTTGATGAGCTTCTTTACGGAGTCCGGCGTGGCAGCGACGCGAGCTTCGCCGACAACACGTTCCCGGCAAACGCCGACGTGCATAGGAAGGGGGGGTGAGGGGTCGCGCGTGAATCGACGATTACAACTGTGCTGCGAGAAGCCTAGCGCATTCTGGGCCGTTCGTTCGGAAGGGCGCTTGACCAATGAATAGAATCTATCGAACCCGGTCGTCTCTCATAGATGCCGCAAACGAAAGGCGGGTCCCGAGCCAGCTCGGAACCCGCCTTCACACAGCGCCAATCGCCCTAGAACATGTGCCGCTGCAGATAGACCAAGTCATCCTCGTCCTTCTTGGTCGTATACACCGTCCCATTGCCAAACCCCACCAGCGTCCAGCCGTCCTGAACCCGGACCTGGTACGCCAGCGTTCCCGCCGTGTTGAAGACATCGTACAACGTTCCCTTCGCGCTCGCCCCCTCGGTGCGACGCACCCAGAGTTCGCCATTCGGGCGCGCAATCACGCTCTGGAACCCGGGGCGAAAGGCGGGCTTCACCTCTGGCCAATCCGTGAGCGGCTCGAGCGGCGGTGCCCCCGGCGGCGGTCCCATCTGCGCCGTGCGACGCGAGCCACCGTTGTCCTGCGTCATCATGATCGACATCTGGTTCGCCCGCGCGGCATTGCGGAGCCCTTCCTCGTAGCGAATTTCCGCCGCATTCATCCGCACCGGCGTGTAGCGCACCGCCGGCGTCGAGCGCTTCGTGCCATTCGGCATGATCCAGTCGACGTGGTAATCCGAGGCCCGCACAATCGCGACCCGGCCGTCCGGAAACACCGTCCATTCGTCGCGCGGCACCAGCGGGTTTGAGCCGCCAATCCTCACCATCATGTTGTTCGAGCCACCGGTCACTTGGGCGTTATTCACCGGCAGCTTCACGTACGCCAACGTGTCGAGACGACGCGTCGCGCGATCAAACCGCACAATCGCCGTCGAATCCGCGGACTTCGGACGCCCTTCCTCGTCCAAGGAGATCGGCGAGGCCTCGCCGTAGAGCCGGCCGCGTGCATCGGCAACTCGCGCAAATAGCCCGCCCCCGCCAATCATCACGCGCCCGCCCCCGGGGCCCCCGCCACGCTGCGCCGGCGCATCGCTCTCCGTGCGGAACGTCGTCAGCGGCTTCGCATCCGGGCCGATCACCAAGTACCGCGAATTGAGCGGGTCAAACAACAACGTCGTGTCGCTCGGCGCGCCAAAGACTCGCAGCGGCATCCCGAACTCCGCCGGTCCACTTCCCTCGCGCCCAACCGCCACCGCCTGCCCGCTCCGCAGATCAATGCGCTGCAGAATCTTGTCGCGCGCATCGGCAATAATCAGGCGGCCATCGCTGAGTTCGCGCACGGTCCCCACGCCAACGGAGCTGAACGGCTCGGCAAAGGTCGCATTGGGCGCCGGCAACGCACGCGGCGTGCCCTGAGCGGCCAACGAGCTCGCCGTCAGCACACCAAGTGCGACGGCCGGAATCAATCGAGAAACGGACATGGAGAGGTATGAAGCTGAAGGTGAGCCTTCCCCGACGCGAAACGGCCGACGAGACATGAAATCTGTCACCGCCGGCCGTCCCTATGGTTGCCACCGTGATACCTAAGCGCCCTTAGCGACGCCCCTTGTGCGTCTCAAAGAGGACCGTGTGCCGCGAATCGAGCGGCACCGGACGCCCATCAATGAACAGGTGCGTCACCAGTGTGCGCGCCTCGAGGAGGTCGCCGTCCGTGACCACCACATTCGCCATCTTCCCCACCTCGAGCGAGCCGAGTTGGGCTCCGAGCCCCATGATCTGAGCCGGCCAGATGGTGACGCTCCGCAGAGCATCCTCGCGGCTCAACCCGTAGGCCGCCGCCATCCCCGCCATGCTCGGCAGGTCGCGCGTCTGTGGGCCTTCATCACCCGTGGACATCGCGAAACGGACGCCCGCCGCCGCCAACTGCCCCGGCGTCGCAAAGTTCACGTCAAACGGGTCATCCTCGCGTCCCGGCATCGCACGCAGCTGCGTGAAGACGACCGGCACGTCCTTCTCCTTGAGCAGGTCAGCCACGCGCAACGCCTCGCGCCCGCCGACGATGATCGCCTTCAAACCTTCGGCTGCCGCAAACTCCACCGCCGTACGGATATCCGCCGCGGCATCGGCCGTGAAGATCACCGGCAGTTCGCCGCGCACATACGGCACGAGTGCCGCCAAACGCACATTCGGCGTCGCCGCGTTGGCCTTCATCGCCACGTCGTACGCGCGGGCGTCAGCGAGCATCGCGCGGAGCGAGTCCACCTGCGCCTCACGGGTGCGCTGCGCGTTGGCGGCATTCGCACCGCCACCTCCGCCAAACTGCGCGAAGCCGAAGCCACCGCCACCCGCGCGCGGAATCGTAATGACGAGCGCGGCACGCTGACGGATGGTCATGGCCGCTGGCGTCCAGCCCGCGAGATTCGCCAACGTCCCCTGCCCGGCAATCACGCCCCCCGACGGATGCGAGAGCACATGCGTCACGCCCACCACACGCGTCACGCCAACGTGCGCGCTATGCGGATTCATGGCGTAATAGGCAATCGCGTTCGGGTTGAAGCTGCCGACTTCACTGTTGTCCACCGTCGGCGCCGCACCCTGAGAAATCTCGGTGAGGCCCATCTGCGTCGCGGCATCCATCATGCCCGGATACACGCTCTTCCCGGCACCGTCGATGGTCGTCGCGCCAGTCGGCACCGCGACATTCGCGCCAATCGCCGTGATCTTGCCGCCACTGATCACGAGCGTGCCACGCTCAATCACCGCGCCGCTCACCGGCACGATGCGCGCATTCACAATCGCCACCGTGCCCTGTGGCCCCGGCAGCGGATTCGGCGAGCCCAGCTGCGCCATCGCGGCGCTCGGCATCACCACAGCCGCCATGAGCGCGGCAAACGAAGTCTTCATTGAAATACGCATTAGCGGTTCCCTCCCGGGGTCACAGGACGCTGGCCACCGCGCGGTGCCGGTGCCGTATTCGGCTCGGCGCGCTCCAACTCCGCGCGCTCAGCGGCCATCGCGGCGCGCTGCCGTTCATCCTGCTGGCGATCAAAGAACACTTCGCCGTCAATGATCGTCCGCTCAACGCGGCTGTAGACCGAGAAGGGATGGCCATTCCAAATGCCGATGTCCGCTTCCTTGCCCACTTCGATCGAGCCCGTACGGTTTTCCAACCCAACCTGCCAGGCGCCGTTGATCGTGATCGTCGCCAACGCCTCGTCCTCCGTCAGACCGCCGTAGCGCATCATCTTCGCCGCATCAATGTTCAACCGACGAATGCGCTCGTCCGAGTCGGAGTTGATCGTCGAGATGACGCCGGCACGCACCGTGATCGCCACGTTGTACGGAATGGCATCGTACGCTTCGATCTTGTAGCCCCAGCTGTCGGCGAAGGTGGACATCGACGCGCCAGCCGCACGAATCTCCGGCGCAATCTTGTACGCCTCAAGTGCGTGCTGCAGCGTGCGCACCTTGAAGCCAAACTCCGCGGCAAGTTCGAGGAGCATCATCGTCTCGTCCGCGCGATACGTGTGCGCATGGATGAACCGCTTCCCCTCGAGAATCTCCACCAGCGGCTCCAACTCGAGGTCGCGACGCGGTGGGACGACATTCGCCCCGTTCCGCCCACGCGACTCCGTACGATACGCCGCCCACTCCGCCTGATACGTCCGCGCGCGCGTGAAGACGTCACGGATGATCTCCTCCTGCCCCATGCGTGTCGTCGGGTAGCGCGCTTCCGGTGCACCCGGGACGTTGTTGCGATTCTTGCGCGTCACGTTCTCGCCGAGTGCGAACTTGATGCCCGGCGGAGCATTCGGCACGAGCATCTCGCTCGTCGGGCGCCCCCACTTGAGCTTCACTGTTGCACTCTGCCCGCCGATGGTGTTTGCCGAGCCGTGGAGGATATTGATCATCGTCACGCCACCAGCCAGCGCACGATACACGTTCGGCGCCGTCGGGTTGAGCACATCCATGATGCGCGTCATCGACGTGACCGAGAGCGAGCCCTCGTTCACCGCATCGCTCATCATGTGCGAATGCGGGTCAATGATGCCCGGCATCACGTACTTCCCCGTGCCGTCATACACCTCGGCGCCAGCGGGCGCCGTGAGGTTCTGGCCGATCTGTGCAATGCGGCCATTCTGCAGCAGCACGTCCGTGTTGTTGAGCGTGCCCTTCGTCACAGTCAACACCGTGGCATTGCGAATCAGCATCGCCTGCGGAGCGCGCGAGGCGCTTGTTGCAGCCCCCTGCGCGGACAGCGTTGGCGTCGCCACAGCGACGGCCGCCGCACCAATCAGCGTCTTCCGCAGCGCGGAGCGCAGCGTGCGCATCAGTTGCGTCGTCATGGTTAGCGCTCCTGGTTCGTGGTGGACACGCGCAGGCCGGCGAACCGCCCCGACGCATGGCCGATGATCTCAATCGTGCCGGCAAAGACGCCGTCCGCGAGCTTCCCGCGGAACAACGCTTCTTCCGACGTCTCCTTCAGCGTCAGTAGCGAGCCGAAGCGCACCGTGCCGTCTTCCATCACCGCGATCTCAGCGACTTCGTTCGATCCAAAATCTCCTTCGATGCGACCAACCAACCGGTCATCCATCGCACTGATCGTCAGCGTTGCCTGCTTCTCAACGCCCTCGAACACGACGCTCAGCGTCCACGCGCCCTCAAGCCCCGGGCGACGTCCACCAGGACCGCCCGGCCCGCCCGGACCAGCGGCCACCGTCGGTGCCGGAATCGTCTGCGGACGGCCATCCACGTACACATGCGTCACGCGCGAGTCGCTCGCGAACAAGTCGCCGCGCACCACCGTGAGGTTCGCAATCTTCCCCGCTTCCAACGAACCCAAGCGGTCAGCCGCGCCGAGCAATTCGGCGGAGCCAAGGGTCAGCGCACGAAGTGCGGCATCGGCGGCGAGTCCGCCTTCAACCGCGCGACGCAGGTTCGGCAGAAACTCCGTGTATGCGCCACCACCCGATTGCAGCGCGAAGCGAATGCCCGCCGCCTGGAGCTGCGCAGGAGTCTTCGGCGCCTGTACGCGATCACGCAACACGCGCAGCGGCTCGGGCTCCGCTGCCGCGGCCGGCGTTGTGGCCGGGGCCGCTGGCGTTGCCGAACGACGCGGGAAATTGAGCGAGAGCAGCACCGGCGCACCCGACGCCTTGAGGCGATCAATCACGCGATACGCTTCCGAGCCACCCGCAATGATCGGCTTGAGATTGAACTCCTTCGCCAGCTCGAGCGCGCGTTCGATCTCGCGCTGCGTCGAGGCACGAAAGACCACCGGCATCGTGCCGGCCAACACTGGCTGAAGCGCTTCCATGGAAGGATCCACCGCTGGGCGACGCATTCCGCGCGGATTGCGCGCGTAGGCCGCCTGCACCGTGCGATACTGTTGCGCATCGAGCAGCGACTGACGCAGCGCCGCAAAGACGCCCATCAACGAACCGGGG
>JANLTT010000252.1:0-4967 GCA_031363115.1 Gemmatimonas sp. | reverse complement strand
GTTGACGGCGTTCCGGGCGTACTCGAAGGCGGATCTTGAGCAGGCGTGGGATCTCGGGGTGGATTGACGAAAGAAAGGGCCCCGATGCCGGAACGGCATCGGGGCCCTCTCTTTCATCCTTCATCCTTCAACCTTCATCTCCCGTCAACACACCAATCGAGTCCCATGCGGAAGCTCTCTTCCCAGCTGCCGTTGACGTGCTTCAGCACCAGCAGATTCGGGATGCCGGCGTAGCGCCAGGCCTCGAGCACCAACTCGGCGACGCTGTCGCCGTTGAAGTCGGCGTAGTTCACCAAGCGACGGAACTCCACCGTGCGCGCTTCGCCGCTGATGGCGTGACGGTAGCTCGTGTTGAGTGTCCCGGCCGAATCTTCGGCGAGCACGAAGAGCATCGCGGTGTTGCCGGCGCCCGGGCCGAGGTCACCGGCGTTCGGGTCGATGTAGCTCGTGAGCAAGGTGCGGCCGCTCGCGCCGACGCCCGTGCGCAGCCAACGCGCGTGGAAGTCGAGCGCAGAAAGATCTTCCGGCCCAATCTCCGACGCCGCGGCGACAGCACTCGCGAGGGTGCGCCCCTGCGACTCCGCTCCCGCCGGGAATGGACGATTGTCCACCTTCTGCGGGATCGGAACGGTGCTGGCGATCAACTCGACGCTTTCCTCGAGCGGGATCGTTCCGTTGAGCGTGGCGATGGCCTGCGGCACGACCACGCGGCAGCCCGGAATTGAGTAGAGCACGCCACTGTCCGCGGGCCACATGCCGCGCGTCACGGTGATTGTGCCCGCGTCCACGCCGTTGCGGTAAATCGGATACGACTTGCCTTCGGCGAAGTAGGTCGAGTCGAAGGTGCGCCAACCGTCTTCACTCAAGACAAGTGGCTCCAGACCGGTTGCTCGCACGATGGCGATCGGCGCCATGCGGGGAGCTTCGCGCGGCCCGAAGACCTGGAAGAGGATCGTCGGCGAGGCCGAGAGATCGGTGTAGGCCTGCCCGTCTCGGGCGGCCTGCGGCTTCGCGTCCTGCTTGTCGCAGGCCGCGGTGAGGACTAGGATGCTCGCGATGAGCGCGATACGGCGCATAGAGCCAAGCTATGACCCGCCCACGAGGGGGGCAAGCGCACGCGCCGTTCTGCAGGCCCTCCGCGCGAGCGGACTCGGGACTGCCGGGGGCGGGGCGCCACTCGAAGTGCGCCATGACGAAGCCCCTCCGCGGCTTGAAACGGCGACCCCGCTGGAGGGGGAGACCATCGCGGCTCGGAACGTGCCCGACGCCCCCGTGGTCGGCTTCGGGGCGTTCCTCGACGGCATCCAGCGCTCGCAGGTGCGCGCCCACCTTGGTACCGTCCCGCTCGTCCACGGCGCCGTCGCGGCCGCCATCCGCGAGCGTGTGGCGCGGCGGATGCGCACCTGGGATATCGCACGGAAGTCGCATGCCCTCTACCTGCCATTTCCTGCCCTGCCCCCGGCGCTCCTCTCGGATCTCGTGGCGCGCTGCGATCTCGTGGACACCCTCGCCGATCACGACCCCGCGAATCCCGCCCCGCAGCACCCCGCGGACCTCGCCGCCCGCGCCCTGACCGCCATCCAGCGGCGGCGTGAACGGGAGGAACGGCACCTCGCCGAGTCGTGGGTGGCCCAGGGCACGGCGCCTCTCCTCATGGACGGAGGCATTGCCGGGAGTGAACTGGTCGCGCGCAGCGACAAGGTCGTCGGGGCCGTGAAGTCGCACCGCACGATCTACGTGACGGGGGAGTCGCTCCCCGTGATTGTCGGGCTGCGCGAGGGCGAGCGCACAACCGCCGTGGTCCTGACCTCGCCGCGCCGCACGCCGGTGGCCACCTGGTACCTCCGGCTACGCGAGCCCGGTGCACGCGGCCCGTTCTTTGGATTGGTGCGGGTCGAGGTCGCGCATCGCGAGGCGGACGCCATCACCGCGCGCGCCGATCTCGTGTCGCGCTGGCTCCTCGCCGAGCGCACGCCGGTCGCGCTCCCCGACTCGCGTTGGGATGTGATGGTCTACGGAATCCGCGAGTGCGAGGACTACCTTTCGGCCATCCTCACATGATGACGCTTCGCCCTCTCTCCTCCTCGCGGAGCCACGCGTGAGCCCGACGCCCGACATCCTCGGCCGCGTCGTCGCCACCGAGCGCAAGCCGAACACGCCGCACGAGTTCCACTTCTGGACGGCACTCGATGCGCCGGTCGGCATCGGTACGATCGTGCGCGTGGAATCGGAGCGGCCAATTGGCGGCGTGCTTCCGCAGATCTACGGCGTCGTCACGGAAGGATTTGGCTACACCGATCTCCAGACGCCACTGCACGATGTCCTGGGCTCCGATGGCGTTCCCGGAGCGAGTGCCATCGCGCCCACCGAGCGCACGGAGATTCGGCTTTACACGGCGGCCGTGCTGCGCCATGTACCGGAGGAGCCGCTGCAGCCCGTCCCGATGGGGACCGTGCACCTCGCGACCGAACTCGACGTCCAAGTCGCGCTGCGCATGGACAGCTACGTGCAGGGAAGTGCGATGCGCGGCATTCCGGTTGGGCTGTATCGCGCGGGCGGGACGCAGGCGGCGGTGCATCTCGATGCCGATTTCCTCCTCGGCCCCGAAGCAGCGCACCTGAGCATCAGTGGCGTCTCGGGCCTCGCCACCAAGACGAGCGCAGTTGAGTGGTTGTTACAGAGCATCTTCACGCACTACCCCGAGGAAAAGGGCGGGGTCGCCGCGGTCTGCTTCAACGTGAAGGGGCCCGACCTCTGCTTTCTGGATCAACCCGCCGTGCAGCTCGAGGAAGCGGACCGCGCCATTTACGATGCGCTGAAGGTCCCCGCCGAGCCGTTCAAGGATGTGCACTACTTCGCTCCGTGGACGGGGCGTGGCACGCAACTCGCCACACTGCGCTCGCACGAGGATCTGCAGGCCAATGTGCAGCCCCTCACCTGGGGACTGCGTGAGACGCTGCAGTACGCCGAAGTGCTGCTCAACAGGGACGATGTGGATGCCAAGGCCGATGCGTTGATTGACTTCATCAAGGAGCGTGTCCTTGATCAAGTCTTCAGCGATCCGCGCTTCGAGGCAGCGATTGAAGTGCGCACCTTCTCCGACCTGGAACGCTGGTTCTCGACGCTGCTGCGCGCACTGGAATCGGCCAATCAGGATGTCTGGCGCACGCATCACATCGCGACGATTCGCAAGGTGCGCAATCGCCTCAGCAACATCTCCACGCGGTGCAAGGGACTCGTCACCGACGACGGCACGGTGAGCGATCTCCCGTTCGGGGAGTTCCGCGATCGCCATGTGTACGTGGTGGATGTCGCGAATCTCGAGGAGGACGCGCAGGACCTCGTCTTTGCGCGCGTCGTCTCGCAGCTGCGTGAGCATCTCGAGAAGCGGCAGCTCGGTGTCTCGCAGGTCGTCGTCTTCGTGGACGAGCTCAATAAGTACGCCCCCGCCGATGGTCCTGACACCTACGTGCGTAAAATGCTGCTGGATATCGCCGAGCGCGGGCGCTACCTCGGCCTCGTGCTCTTTGGCGCGCAGCAGTTTCGCTCGCAGGTGCATCGCCGCGTGGTGGGAAACAGCGGCACAGCGCTCTTTGGGCGCATGGACCCCGACGAACTCGCGACGCCGAGCTACCAGACCCTCGCCCCGGCAACGAAGGCGCGTCTCGCGACGCTCGAGAAGGGGCAGCTGATGGTGCGCCACCCGCACTTCGGGCAGCCCATCTTTGTCCGCTTTCCGCGCCCTGCCGTGATGGGCGGGCGCGATGGCGTCACGCGCTTTCCCCCGGCGGACGAGCTCCCGCTCGACGCCGCGGTGACGGTCGCGCTCCGCCGCTTGGACCCGTCCATCACCCTCACCTGGGTGAAGGACACCCTCGCCCTCGCGGGGGACCATGAGGACGAGATCCTGCGCGCGCGCAATCGGACCATCCAGGCCAAGCCGGAGGACGTGAAGGCGTTCTTCAGGGCCCAGCTCAAGAAGCGGGTGTCGCCTGAGCCCGCGGCGCGTCGGCCGGCCCCGAGCCTGCGTCCCGCCCCCGACGACGACCCCTACGGGTGAGCGTTCGCGCACCGCGAGAGCTGAACAAGCCTCGCGGTGTCTGGGGCCGCGCGTAGATTCTTTCCTGCGTGCGCCTCGTCCATTTCTCCGACCTCCACCTCGGGTTCCGCCAGTACCAACGGCAGACCTCCGCCGGGATCAATCAGCGCGAAGCTGATGTCGCGGCGTCGTTCACGCGCGCCATCGACAAGTGCATCGCGATTGCGCCCGATGTGGTGCTGATTGGCGGCGACGTGTTCCACACGGTGCGGCCAACGAACACGGCGATTCTCCACGCCTTCAATCAGTTCGCGCGACTCGTGCAGGCCCTGCCGTCAGCGCGCGTGATCATCGCCGCCGGTAATCACGATATGCCGCGCTCGACCGAGACGATCTGCATCCTGCGGCTCTTTGCCGCGCCGCTCGGCATCCTCGTCGCCGATCGCGAAGCGAAGCGCTTCACCTTCGACGACCTGCAGCTCTCGGTGCTCGCGGTGCCCGATCTCCCGCCAGGCACGGTGGATCTCTCCCCCGATCCGGCCTTCAAGTACAACGTCCTCGTGCTGCATGGCGAAGTGCAGGGCGTGTTGCCGCAGGCCGAGCGCGCCGAACACCCCGATCGCGCCGCGATGCGCATTCCGCTCGAGGAAATCGCGAAGCCCGGCTGGGATTACGTCGCGCTCGGGCATTATCACGTCTACAAGCGCATCGCCGATCACGTCTACTACTCGGGCTCGGTGGACTACACGAGCACGAATCCCTGGGGCGAGCTCGCTGAGGAGAAGGCGGCGAAGCTCCCCGGCAAGGGCATGATCGAGCGCGATCTCACGACGGGAAAGCAGCAGTTCCATCCGCTCCCCGTTGCGCGTGCGGTGCTGGACCTCGCGCCCATCGACGGGCGTGGGATGTCCGCGGCGGATCTCGATGT
>JANLTT010000239.1:0-6021 GCA_031363115.1 Gemmatimonas sp. | reverse complement strand
GGGGCGTGGTGGCAACGGCGCCGTTCGTCATCACGCAGGCGCTCGCAACGAATGGGCGCGGGCACCACGAAGCGGTCACGGTCGCCGGCATCATTCCGGGTGACTCGGGCTCCCCGCAGGTCACGACGATTCGCGACCACGCTGCGCCCGGTGCCTTCACCTTCAAGACCACCGACCCGAACGTGAAGGGCGTGGTGCTCGGGCGAATTCTCGCGGATCGCCTGGGGGCGTATCCGGGCATGCGCATCTCGCTCGTGACCGCTGCGGGCGCGTCGCCGAGCATGGCGCTGGGTGGCTCGTTGGCGATGATGATTCCGCGCTTCAGCCAGTTCGAAGTCACCGGGACCTTCGAGACCTTCATGTTTGAGTACGACAACGCCTACGCGTACGTCGAACTCGAGGAGGCGCAGCGACTCGCGGGGCTCGATTCCTCGGTGACGGGCATCGAAGTGAAGACGACGGATCGCTGGGCAGCGCCGGCCGTTGGCGAGAAGATCCTCGAGTTGCTCGGCTGGCCCTATCGCGCCGAGGATTGGCAGCTGCAGAACAGCTCGCTCTTCCGCGCCCTCAAACTCGAGAAACTCGGCATGACGGTCATCCTCGGGTTGATCATCATGGTGGCGGCGTTCAACATCGTAAGCACGTTGACGATGGTCGTGCGCGACAAGACGCGCGAGATCGGCATCTTGAAGGCGATGGGAATGCGTGCCGACTCCATTCGCCGAATCTTCCTGATGCAGGGCATTTTCATCGGCGCGGTGGGGACGAGCATTGGGCTTGTACTCGGGGCGGGGGTCGGGCTTTCGCTCGAGCGATGGAAGCTCATCGCCCTCGATCCTTCCGTGTATTTCATCGATCATCTGCCGGTGCGGCTCGAGGCCTTCGATGTCGCCCTGATTGTGGTGTTGAGCATCGGAGTGGCGATTCTCGCCACGCTGCATCCGGCGTCGCAGGCGGCGAAGCTCTACCCGATCGAGGCAATCCGCAGCGAATGACGACGCCTCTGGTTTCTCATGTGAGCCCAGTGCTCGAGGCGATCGGCGTGGTGAAGGCCTACCGCGGCGGCGACGGCAGTCTGATTTCCGTCCTGAGCGGGGTGGATCTCGCAGTGGCTTCGGGGGAGATGGTCGCCGTCATTGGCGCCAGCGGCTCAGGGAAGAGCACCTTCCTGCACGTGCTAGGGGCCCTCGAGCGTCCCGACGCGGGCATGGTTTTCCTGGGCGGGACGCCGACGGCGGACGCGAGCGATGAGTCCCTGGCGGAACTTCGGAACCGTCGAGTGGGCTTTGTCTTTCAGTTCCATCACCTGCTCAAGGAGTTTTCGGCGTTGGAGAACGTGATGATGCCCCTGCGGATTGCCGATCGCCCCCTAGCTGAGGCGCGCACGCGCGCGACTGAGCTCTTGGAGCGTGTCGGGCTCGGCGGGCGCGTGCATCATCGGCCGTCGGAGCTTTCCGGTGGCGAGCAGCAGCGTGCCGCTGTGGCTCGAGCGCTCGCGCTGAAGCCTCCGGTGGTGCTGATGGACGAGCCGTCGGGCAATCTCGATCACCAGAATGCGGAACGCCTGCATGACCTGCTGCTGTCGCTCGCGACGGAGGATGGGGTTGGCGTGGTGGTTGTGACGCACAATCGGTCGCTGGCGGAGCGGGCGCATCGCGTGCTGCACCTCGAGGAGGGGCGGCTGTTACCGGCGCCCCCGTCGGCGGGAGGGGTCTGATGGTGTGCGACAATTGCCGTGAGCGCGATGCCGTGGTGCATCTGACGCAGATCGTCGAGAGCGTGGTGTCGCAGGTGCATCTCTGCGAGCAGTGCGCGGCGGCGCGCGGCATCGAGACGACCGTGGCCGTGCCGAAGCACCCGCTCGGCGATTTTCTGCAAGCGGTGCAGCAGCAGGCGGCACAATTGCCCGGCGATGCCTCGCGTTGCTCCTACTGCGGCACGTCGCTGCGTGATTTCCGCGCGAGCGGCCGGTTGGGGTGCGCGCAGTGCTACGGCGCCTTTGAGCAGAGCCTGCGCGAGTTGCTCCGACGCGTCCATGGCAGCACCCGCCACGAAGGGTGGCACCACGAGGGGGGCGACCCCGACGTGATGGAGCGCGAAGCCACGCTCGGGCAGCTCCGGAGCAAGCTGGAGCGGGCGATTGCCGGCGAGGCCTTTGAAGAGGCCGCGGCGCTTCGCGATCAAATTCGGGGGATGGAATGACGCTCGACCTCTCGCTCCTGCCGGATGGCGGGTTGCAGTGGCTGATTGGTAGCGGTGACCACGCGGGCATCGTGCTCTCGTCTCGCATTCGGCTCGCGCGCAATCTCGCGGGCTATGCGTTTCCGACGCGGGCGCGCGAGGGCGAGCGGCTGCGGATTTTGCATCAGCTGCGTGCGGTGATGCCGTCGCTCTCGACGCTGCGCGACGCCGCCTTCGTGCGTGTGGACGAGTGTTCGCCGCTCGAGCGTCAGTTGCTGCACGAGCGGCATCTGGTGAGCCGCGAGCTGGCGGGGCTGGACCGAGGTGGGCAGGCCCCCACAGGTGCGGCCGTGCTCGTCACTGGGGACACCGGGGTCATGGTGAACGAGGAGGACCATCTGCGGCTGCAGGTGTTCCGTTCGGGCTTCGACATCCCGGGTGCGCTACGGCAGGCCGAGCGGCTGGACGCGGAGCTCGCCTCGGTGGTGCCGTACGCGTGGCATCAGGAGTTCGGCTTCCTGACGGCGTGCCCAACGAACACGGGAACCGGACTGCGGGCTTCCGTACTCATTCATCTCCCGGGGTTGGTGCTGACCCAGGAGATTGGGAAGGTGTTGCAAGGGCTCCAACATATGGGGCTGACGTATCGCGGCCTGTACGGCGAGGGGAGCGACGTCCTCGGCAACCTGTTCCAGATCTCCAATCAGACGACGCTTGGTCGGAGTGAGGACGACCTGTCGGACCAGTTGGTCCGAGTGGTTCAGCGGGTGATCGAGCGGGAGGAGGAGGCGCGCAGCGTATTGTCGCGTGACGCGGGGTATATTATCGAGGACAAGCTTTGGCGTGCGTATGGCACGCTACGGCATGCACGGAATCTGCCGGCAGAGGAGGCGATGAATCTGCTGAGTGGATTGCGGCTGGCGTCGGGGATGCAACTGATCACCGGACTCAGCGTGTACACGCTCAACAAGCTCCTGATCTTCAGCCAGTCGGCGCATTTGTCCCATGCAGCAGGGCGAGTGTTGACCGACGGCGAGGCGAACCTGGCGCGGGCCCGATACGTGCGCCAGATACTCGCTAACGAGGCACGCCTTCCCGGTTGACCCCTAGGAAGCGCAGCGGTCGAGGACACGGATGAACGGCTACAACTTCACGGAACGAGTACGGAAGGTCCTGGCGATGGCGCGCGAAGAGGCGGCGCGGTTGCACCACGAGTATGTGGGCACCGAGCACATTCTTCTCGGGCTGATTCGTGAGGGCGAGGGCGTCGCGGCTGCGGTGCTTCAAAATCTCAGCGTGGACCTCGAAGAGGTTCAGCAGAAGATCGAGGAGACCGTTAAGAAGGGTAAAGCGGCCCAGGCGACCGGTCCTGATCTCCCATACACGTCACGTGCGAAGAAGGTACTCGAGCTCGCCATGGGCGAAGCGCGCGAGTTGAACCATTCGTATGTCGGCACGGAACACCTCCTGCTCGGTCTCCTTCGCGAAGAAAAGGGAATCGCGGCGCAGGTGCTGACCGATGCGGGCGTGAATCTCGAGGCGGCGCGTGCGGAGACGCTGCGCCTGCTCGGTACCGAAATGCCGCAGACGGGTGCGACGCCCGCCGGTGTGACGCCGGCGCCGACGGCCGCAAAGGGGGAGAAGAAGTCGAAGACCCCGGCCCTGGATCACTTCTGCCGCGACCTCACGACGCTGGCCGCCGAGGGGCAACTCGATCCGACGATTGGGCGCGCCAAGGAAATCGAGCGCGTGATGGAAGTCCTCTCGCGCCGAAAGAAGAACAATCCCGTGCTCATCGGCGAGCCTGGGGTGGGCAAGACGGCAATCGTCGAGGGCCTCGCCCAGATGATCTCGAACAACACCTGCCCGGACTCGCTGCGCGACCACCGCGTGCTGTCGCTCGACATGGCGGCGGTGATTGCCGGCACGAAGTATCGCGGGCAGTTCGAAGAGCGCCTCAAGGCGGTGATGAACGAGATCGCCCAGAACAAGCAGATCATCCTGTTCATCGACGAGCTGCACACGCTCGTGGGTGCGGGGGCGGCCGAGGGTGCCATTGACGCGAGCAACATGCTCAAGCCTGCGCTTGCGCGCGGCGAGCTGCAGTGCGTCGGTGCGTCCACGCTCAACGAATACCGCAAGTACATCGAGAAGGACGGGGCCCTCGAGCGTCGCTTCCAGACGGTCGTGGTGGATCCGCCGTCCATCGATGAAACGGTGGAGATCCTCAAGGGCCTGCGCTCGAAATACGAGGACCATCACCGCGTAACGATTCCCGACGAGACGCTGGCGATCGCGGCCAAGCTCTCCGAGCGCTACATCACCGACCGCTTCCTGCCGGACAAGGCGATTGACGTCATTGACGAGGCGGGCGCGCGTGCGCGTCTGGCCGCGCAGGTGCCGCCGCCGGAAGTGGCTGGCCTCAAGACGAAGCTCGAGGGCGTGAACGCGGAGAAGGATGCCGCCGTGCGCGACCAGAACTTTGAGAAGGCCGCGGCGCTGCGGGACACCGAGCGCGAGCTGCAGGGCGAGATTCGCGCGCGCCACGAGGAGTGGGAAGTGAAGCGGCAGTCGATCCGCCCCGTGCTCGGGGAAGAGGAGATTGCGTTTATCGTGAGCCGCTGGACGGGCATTCCCGTGACGCGGTTGCAGGAGGCCGAGACGGCTCGCCTGCTACGCATGGAAGAGGAGTTGCACGGGTCGGTGGTGGCGCAGGAAGAGGCGATCAAGGCGATCGCGCGGGCCATCCGTCGCAGCCGTGCGGGCCTCAAGGATCCGCGTCGTCCGATTGGCTCGTTCATCTTCTCGGGGCCCACGGGCGTCGGCAAGACCGAGCTGGCCCGCGCGCTCGCGAAGTTCCTCTTTGCCGACCCGTCGGCCCTGATTCGCGTGGACATGAGCGAGTACATGGAGAAGTTCTCCGTGTCGCGGCTCATCGGCGCGCCCCCGGGCTATGTGGGCTACGAGGATTCGGGGACGCTCACGAAGGCCGTGCGTCGGAAGCCATACAGCGTCATCCTCCTCGATGAAATCGAGAAGGCGCATCCGGATGTGTTCAACATCCTGCTGCAGGTGCTCGATGAGGGCCACCTCACCGACAATTACGGGCGCATGATCGACTTCAAGAACACCGTGGTCATCATGACGTCGAATGTGGGCGCCAAGGACATCACGAAGAACCGCACCCTCGGGTTCGGCAACACGGATGTGACGTCCAACTTTGACCGGATCGCGGACAAGGTGAAGGAGGAGATGCAGCACGCCTTCAACCCCGAGTTCCTGAACCGTCTCGACGATGTGATCGTGTTTCATCCGCTCGGCAAGGAGCATATTGCGAAGATCGTGGCCATCGTTTTCGCGGATGTGCAGAAGCGGCTTGCCGAGGAGGAGTTGACGATCAAGCTGACGGATGCTGCTGTTGAGTTTCTCGTGGACCATGGGCATGACGAGCATTTCGGCGCGCGTCCGCTCAAGAGGGCCATCCAGCGGTACATCGAGGATCCGCTGTCGGAGAAGATCCTGACCGCTGAGTTTTCGAAGGGCGATGAGATTGAGGTCGCGGTGTCATCGACTGAGAAGGACAAGCTGGAGTTCCGCGTCCTGTCACCCACTCCCTGTGGGGGCGACTATGGCTATCTTCAGCGGCGGGACCCACTCTGGGTCCGGCCGCTACGTTTTTGGTGTATATTCCAAGGCTATGCTCAACAGCTACCTCCACGGCACGGCCTTTACGGCCCTCCGGACCATCGCGGTCGCAGTCTTTGCGACCCTTGTTGTGGCCCGTCCTGCCGCAGCGCAGGACGATGCGGGCCGTTGCGCTACTCCGGATTCGATCGCGAT
>JANLTT010000209.1:0-1573 GCA_031363115.1 Gemmatimonas sp. | reverse complement strand
TCCCGTGCACGGCTTCGAAAATCGCGTGGTCGTAGCCGATGTTCGCGCCCGGAGTGAGGCCCAATCCACCAACGAGTCCACTCGTGAGATCGGAGAGGATGTCGCCAAAGAGGTTGGTCGTCACGATCATATCGAACCGCTCGGGACGCATCACGAGCTCCATCGCGCAGGCATCCACGATTTTGTCGTCGCTCGCGACGCGGCCCTCATACTCCTTCGCGATCGTGCGGCCAACCTCGAGGAACAACCCCTGCGAATACTTGAGGATGTTCGCCTTGTGGACGATCGTCACGCGCTTGCGCCCATGCTTCACGGCGTACTCAAAGGCGTAGCGAATGATCCGCTCCGCACCTTGGCGCGAGACCACGGCGACCGACTGCGCCACGGCATGCGGATCATCACCGATCTTTACATAGTTCTCAATGCCGACGTACAACCCTTCCGTGTTCTCGCGCACGAGCACGATGTCCACGTTGTCGAAGCGCAGTCCCGGCAGCACGGACTTTGCGGGGCGCAAATTGGCGTAGAGATCAAACTCCTTGCGCAGCGCGACGTTGATGGAGCGGAATCCCTTGCCGACCGGCGTCTCCAGCGGGCCCTTGAGGGCGAGCTTGGTGCGCCTGATGGAATCAATCGTGGCTTCGGGAATGGGGTCGCCGACTTCCTTGACGGCGGCCATGCCGGCGATCTGGCGATCCCAGGTGATGTCGGCGCCGGCGGCGGCGAGGAGGCGAACGGTCGCGTCGGTGATGGCGGGGCCGATGCCATCGCCGGGAATGAGCGTCGCGTGCAGGGGGGTCATATCGAGCAAGGGGGGAAGATGCGGTGGGAAAAGACTACGGTTCGATAATCAATGCCGCGAGTTGCTGCGCGAGCGCGGCGAGCATCTCGGGTCCAGCGGGAGCACGCAGATCAGCGGCCCAGACCACGGAGCGGGTGCGCGTGTCCACGAGCACCACGCGCAGGCGCGCCATATCGCCATCGCCGCGCAGTTCGACGGGAATCAGCGCATGCCGTGTGTCGCCGAGCGCGCTGATGGAGCGGAGGTTGTCGGCGACGAGGGCCGAAACATCGTCTCCCACCTTGGGGAGCTCATTCCGCCAACGTCCAACGCCAATCGTGGCGGGATCTTTGGAGTAGAGCGGATTCCGTCGCGCGGCGCGCACGACATCGCCGGCGTACGCCCACTTGGCGCCAAGTCCACCGTCGCGGAGCGTTTGGCTGATGGCGGAATCGAGCTGCGGGCGCAGCACGCTCCATTGCGCCTCGCGGCTCCAGCCGATGGTGTCGGCGTGCCAGAGTTGCGCGGGGACCACCGCGACGCGCATCGCTGCAAACGAGGCCAGCGGAGGCTGGGCAACGGGCGCGGCTTCCTGCGCCTGAAGCAGCAGCATCGGAGTGGCAAGCAGCGCGGCGAGAAGGCGCAATGAAGGGCGGATGAAGGAGGGAGGATGGAGGTTCACTGCGTTCCTGAGAAAAGTAATGGTTTGCGAGGGGGCTCTGTACCTGCTCTGTACCTGCTCCCTACCCCGCTGAACGGCCCGCGCCCCGTAGGCGTAGACTTGGGCGTTCC
>JANLTT010000175.1:0-8700 GCA_031363115.1 Gemmatimonas sp. | reverse complement strand
CGAGGCTCGCGGCCGCGACCGTGGCGACGAACCAGCCGACGAAGTAGGGCAGGCGCGGGGCGCCATCGAGATACCGCCGCGAGAAGCGCAGCGTGATGCCCCCGACGAAGGTGATGAGCAGGAGCATGGCGCCCTGCAGCGGCGCGAGAGTGCTGAGGGCGGCGACGGCGAGTATGGGGGCGGTCGCGAGGGCGGCGAAGCCAAGGCGCCAGGCAGTGCGGTCGGACATGTCGGCAGACTCCCATTGGAGGATGTCCGGAAGATGCCCGCTGGCGAAAGTTCTGTAAAATACATATTATCATCCAAATCGTTCTACTTTAACGAACTATATGAAATCGCTCCCGCCGCCACTCAACTACCACCACCTCGTCTACTTCTGGGCCGTTGCCCGCGAGGGGCACCTTACGCGCGCCGCGCAACACCTCCGACTCTCACAGTCCGCGCTCTCCTCGCAGATCCGACAGCTCGAGGCACGGTTTGGACAGCCGCTCTTCACGCGACAGGGGCGCCAACTCGTGCTCACGGAAGCGGGGCGCATTGCCCTCGCCTACGCGGAAACCATCGTCGGCGCGGGACACGAGTTGGTGGCCACCCTCCGCGAGGGAGAGCAGGCGTCGCGGCAGGTCGTGCGCATCGGCGCCGTGGCCACGCTCTCCCGCAACTTCCAGCGCGCCTTTCTTGCGCCCCTCCTCAATGAGGAGGGGGTCTCGCTCGTGCTGCAGTCCGGATCGCTCGGCGAGTTGCTCGCCCGGCTCCGCACGCATGCCCTCGACGTCGTGCTCTCCAACCGTCGCGTGCACGAGGATGCCGAACATGCGTGGCGCTGCACCCGCATCGCGCGGCAACAGGTCAGCCTCATTGGGCACCGTCGACGCGGGCGTCCCTTCAAGTTCCCCGACGATGTCGCGAAGGTGCCATTGATTCTGCCGAGCCGCGACAGTGAAGTGCGCTCCGGCTTCGATGTCATCTGCGAGCGCCACGGCATCCGCCCAACGATCGTGGCCGAGGTGGACGACATGGCACTGCTTCGCCTGCTCGCGCGCGACCTCCAGGCGGTCGCCCTCGTGCCCGCGGTCGTCGTGCGCGACGAGTTAAAAAGCGGCAAGTTGCATGAGTACTGCTCCGTGCCCGATCTCTACGAGGAGTTCTTCGCCGTGAGCGTGCGACGGCAGTATCAGCATCCCTTGGTGCGGACCATGCTGGACCGCTCACCGACGGCGATGCTCACCGCGGAGGATTGATCGACGATGGCGAAGATGAAGAAGAAGTCCGAACTCCCCACCAAGACCTGCGCCGCGTGCGGTCGTCCCTTTGCCTGGCGCAAGAAGTGGGAACGCGATTGGGAAAACGTGCGGTTTTGTTCCGACGCCTGCCGCCGCAAGGGTGGGGGCGACGCGAAGTCCTAGGCGGCGAAGCGCGCGAGTTTGCGTTCGGCTTCGACGCGCAGGAGCCAGAGCGAGGCAATCGCGTGCGCGGTCGTCGCCAGCACCGAGACGCGCCAGATCCAATGCACCTGGAAGCCCGGGAGGCGTGAGGTCCAGAGGGCGAGGACGGTGAAGAGTCCGACGCGCACCGCACTCGCGATCAGGGCGGGCATCGTATTCCCCATCGCCTGAAACATCCCCGAGCAGGTGAAGACCAGGCCGGAGGCGACGAAGTTCCACGAGATGGTGCGGATGAAGTGCGACGCGACCTCCAATACCTGCGGATCGCTCGAAAAGGGACTGACGAGCCACTCCGGGCGCCAGTGCGCAAAGAGCGTGGCGCACACCATCAGCACGCTGCCGATGCCGGCAGAGGCCCAGAAGGCCTCGCGCGCGCGCGACGATTTGCCCGCCGCGAAGTTCTGCGCGGCTACCGGAGCCGCGGCGAGCGAGACCGCCATCACGGGGAGAAAGATGCTTTGCATGACGCGGGAGCCGACGCCAAAGCCCGCCTGCGCCGCCGCGCCGAAGTCGCGAATCAGTGCATAGATGATCGCCATCGAAATGAAGAGGATGGCGAACTCCCCGCCGGCGGGCACGCCGATACGCAGCATCCGCTTCCAGGTGGCGACATGCGGCGCGAGTTGGGCGCGGTCGAAGCGCACGAAGTGCTCCACACGCACGAAGTAGGTCCCGAGGGCGAGCACACCAACCGCGACGGAGATCGTGCTGGCGAGTGCCGCGCCGGCGACCCCCATCGGCCGCCCCGTGCCCCACCCGGCAATGAGCACGGGGGCGAGCGCGGCGTTGAGCATCACGGTGAGCATCTGGATGATCATCGTCGGGCGCGCGACACCGGTGCCGCGCAACGCTGAGCCCATGGAGATCAGCGCGAACTGCAGCGCCAGCGCGGGGACGAACCAGCGCAGATACGACGTGCCCGCCTCAACCGTGGCGGCATCCGCGGCCAGCGTGCGTAGATAGGGGCCGCTCAGCGCGAGTCCACCCACGAGCACGAGCGCCCCCGCCAGCGCCGACAGCACGAGGCTCTGATTGAACACGAGGTTCGCATCGTCGCGATCCTTCCGCCCCGCGGCGTGCGAAATCAGAACCATCGTCCCCACGCCCAGTACCTGCGTGAGTCCCATCACGATGAACTGCAGATTGCTCGCCGCGCTGACGCCGGCAATCGCCGCGTCACCCAAGCGCGCAACGAAGTACAAGTCCACGAGCACGTACAGCGTCTGGAAGATCATCCCCAGCGCGAGGGGGATGGCCATCCGGACGATATGGCGCGGAACGGCGCCCTCGGTGAGGTCGTGCATGCGCGCGCTCTTTATAGAATGAAGAAGATCAGCGCGGCGCGACCAGCGTCACCTGGTCTGGCTTGTCCGGCACGACGCAGATGAACTCGAAGGGTCCCTCGATCACCTCGTAGCTGTGCGGCATCATCGCCGGAATAAACAGCGTGTCGTCGGCCCCGACTTCGTGCACGGCGTCGGCGATGGTGATCTTCGCGCGGCCGCGGAGCACGTACTGCTGATGCTCCACGAGGTTTGTGTGCATCGGCATCCCTCCCCCCTCGCCAAAGACAAAGCGGCGGAGCACGTAGCTCGTGTCACCCTGTTGGGGGCCGACGAGGACCTGAACGGCGGCATCCTTCCCCGCCTTGATCTCGGTGGCGGGCACGGCGGCGGCGGGACGAACGGTGGCAGTGGCGGTGGACATCGGCGTCTGGGAGCGAGGGTGAGGCCTACAAGTTAGCCGAGCCCAGCGGAGTGCGCAGGAACGGCGTAGCTTCTCTGCGGTCTGGCTGTGGTCCCACCCCTTGCTTGTGGAGTCTTCCCTCGTGCTTCCGTCCCTCCAGCGGTCCCTCTCCATCGTCGGCGCGAGTCTCGTGCTGGCTTTCGGCGCAGCCTCAGGACTCGACGCCCAAACGGCGATTCCCGTCGCCGAGGAGTTCAACACGCTGCATTTCCGGTCGATTGGACCCGCGACGATGTCCGGGCGCATCGCCGACATCGCCGTGTACGAGGCGAATCCGGCGATCTGGTACGTCGCGACGGCGCATGGTGGCGTCTGGAAGACGACTTCCAATGGCGTGACCTGGATCCCGATGCTGCAGGAGCAGGGGTTGATGTCGTTCGGCGACGTCACGGTGTCGCAGTCGAACCCCGACCTCGTCTGGGCCGGCGGCGGCGAGTCGAACAATCGCCAGTCCACCAGCTGGGGGAGCGGCGTCTGGAAGTCCACCGATGGCGGCACGACGTGGACCAACATGGGGCTCAAGGAGTCCAAGCACATTCATCGGATCGCGATTGATCCGCGTGACAACAATGTGGTGTTTGTGGCGGCCACGGGTGCGCTCTTTGGTCCGGGCGGCGAACGCGGCGTCTACAAGACCACCGATGGCGGCACGACCTGGAAGCGCGTGCTCGGCGGCGACGAGAACACCGGTGCCAACGACATCGTGATCTCACCGAAGGATCCGAGTACGATGTTCGCTTCTATGTATGCGCGTCGTCGCTCCGAGTGCTGCTTCAATGGTGGTTCGACCTCCAACGCGCTTTGGCGCTCGCAGGACAACGGCGAGACCTGGGCGAAGGTCGAGGGAGGCTATCCGACCGGGCTGCTCGGCCGCATCGCGGTGGACGTCTCGCGCAGCGATCCGAATGTCGTGTACTCGCTCGTGGAAGGAGTGGCTTCCCCTTCGGCGCCGAGCCCGGCCGCCGCGCCGGGTGCCGCAGAGATGCCAACGCAGCCGGCCGTGTCTGTCGGACCGCAGGGCCTGTGGCGCTCCAACGACGGCGGGGAGACGTGGAGCAAGGTCAACGGCGTGAACCCGCGCCCGATGTATTTCAGCAAGGTGGTCGTTGATCCGACCAATCCAGAGACCGTCTACTACGGCGGCGTTGGGCTGCACCTGTCAATCGACGGTGGGAAGACGGTCGAGCCGGACGCCGCGATGGTGACGCATGACGACGTGCACGCCATCTGGGTGAATCCGAGCAACCCGCAACATGTCATCATCGGCAATGACGGTGGTGTCGCCACCTCGTACGACCAGGCGAAGAGCTGGCAATTCATTCCGAATCTTCCCGTGGGGCTCTTTTACCACGTGAGCTTCGACATGGAGACGCCGTTCAACATCTGCGGCGGCATGCAGGACAATTACAACTGGTGCGGACCCAGCCGATCGCGCTTCGGTCGCGGCATCGTGAACAACGACTGGTTCCAGATCCTCGGCGGCGATGGCTTCCATGCGATTCCCGATCCGCGCGACAGCCGCACCGTCTACACCGAGTCGCAGAACGGCAACATGATTCGGCGCAACGTCGTGACGGGGGAGTCCAAGAGCATCCGTCCGAACGCGCTCACCGTCACCCCGCGTCCCGACTCGAGCGATGCGTATCGCTGGCAGTGGGATGCGCCGATGATGATCTCGACGCACGACGCCGGCGTGTTGATGGTCGCGGCGAATAAGGTGTTCGTCTCGCGCGATCGCGGCGATTCGTGGCAGGTGATCTCGCCCGACCTGACGACGAACGCCAAGCGCGACACCATCACCACGATGGGGCTGCAGGGCAAGGACATCACCATCGCGACGCACGATGGCATCTCGCAGTGGCCGGCAATCGTCTCGCTCGGTGAGTCGCCCAAGCGCGCCGGCGTGATCTGGACCGGCACCGACGATGGCATCGTCTCCGTGACGATGGACGCTGGCGCGACCTGGCGAAACGTCACCGGCAACATCCCGGGGCTCAAGAAGTGGGCGTACGTCGGCGAGGTGGTGCCGTCGCGCTACGACGCCGGCCGCGCGTATGTGGTGGTCGCGAACTATCGGCAGAACGACTACGCGCCGTATCTGTGGGTGACGGAAGATTCTGGCTCGACCTTCACGCGCATTGACGGTGGGCTCACGGGTGAGGTGACGCGCACCCTGACGGAAGACCCCAAGAATCAGAACGTGCTCTACGTGGGCACCGAAACGGGGCTCTTCGTGTCACTCGATCGCGGCAAGAGCTGGAAGCGCCTGCAGGCGAACCTGCCCAACGTGCGTGTTGATGAGATCGCCATTCATCCGCGTGACAACGCGATGGTCGTGGCGACGCACGGTCGCGCCATCTTCGTGCTCGACAACCTCTCGCCGGTGCAGGAGCTCGCTGCCGCACGCGAGGCCACGCGCACCCTGACGGTCTTCACGCCCGCGCGCGCGCTGCAGATGAAGTACAAGGACGACCGCAACGACGAGTTTTGGGGTCACCAGTGGTTCACCGGCGAGAATCCCCCGGCGGAGGCGGTGATCCAGTACAACATCGTGTCGGCGCCGCGCAGCCTGATGGTGCGCATCTCGAGCGGTGAGCGGGTGATTCGTGAGATGTTGGTGGCCGATGCCAAGCGCACGGCGGGCATTCACACCATGTGCTGGGATATGCGCTACGCGCCCGTGGCCGTCGCAGCACCCGCGGCGGGTGGTCAGGGCGGTGGCCAGGGTGCGCGTCCTCGTGCGGAGCCCCCGGTGCCTGGTACCAGCGCGCCGCTTCCGGAGCCTGGGTATCGCGCGCGGAATATCTGTGGCACACCGGCGGCAGCTGCTGGTGGCGGTGGCGGTGGTGGCGGTGGCGGCTTCGGCGGCGGCGCGAACCTCGGCCCGTATGTCACGCCCGGGAGCTACATCGTCTCGCTCGTCGTGGACAACGCCGTCGTGGACAGCAAGCCGATGGTGGTGGTCGCCGATCCGGAGATTCGTCTCACGGGGCCGCAGCGCATTGCGTACGATCGCGTGGCGACGGACCTGCATGAGCAGCATCGCACGACCGCCGCGGTGGTGGCGCGCCTGAACACGCTGCGCACGCAGATCGCCGAGGCCCAGGCGAAGATCGACAGCACGCCGACGGCGCGATTGGCGCGCGCGGACAGCACGCGTTTCGCCGAGGTGAAGGCTGGCTACGAGACCATTCGCGTGCGGTTCGGGCTGCCGATTCCGGGGGTCAGCGCTCCGGCGGCTGGCGGTGCTGGCGGTGCTGGCGGCGGTGGCGGCTTCGGTGGCTTTGCCGCGCCGAATCAGGCGAATGTGTATGGCCGCTTCACGGCGCTGAAGTCTGGCGTCCTCTCGATTTGGGAGACGCCGAGCGCTGCGGTGCTGTTGCAGGTTCGCGATACGGGGCGTGAGCTTGAGCGTGCCGTGAAGGATGCCGAAGATCTGCTCGACCGCGCGACGCGGGCTGGGCGTGCGCTGCGCGAGAAGGGGATCACGTTGGCCCCCTGAGCCCAAGCGGTCGGTGTGATATGGACGGGGCGGGGCACCAACGGTGGTGTCCCGCCCCGTCCTCGTTCGGGTAGGGGCGGCTCTGTGGCAAAGTCTGGTACCGAGGGGTAATGTGATTTGAATGCGCGCCCTCCTCCGCCGCCGGACATTCGTTGGCGTGCGTCTCCAGTTGCGGAGCCGCGCGGTCTGTGTCGCGACTGCCATGCTCACTTTGGGGCTGACGGGATGCCGCGAGCAGGTGCTCGCCCCCTCCGGAACGGTATCCCTCGAAACCGATGCGTCGATGTACGTCGCGCTGCGCACCGCGGGTGAGGGCGCATCGCGCCAGTATGCGATGGAAATGGTCGTGGCCGTCGCCAATGGCACTGCCGGGCCGGTCACGTTGCAAGGGTGCGCGGACAACGACGATGGCACGCCGCGCTTTGCCCTCTCGATGGCCGCCACGAAGAACGACTGGTCCCCAGCCTATGAAGATGTGGGGGGCTGTCAGACGCCCACGGTGATCACGCTCGCGGTGGGGGAGAGTCGGGTGAACCGCATCGAACTCACGGCGCCGCGCCTCTTCGATGCCAGCACGGGCACGCCGTTGGGGCTGCTCGAGGGGCGGATGCGGATTGTCTATTACGTGGACGGTATAACGCTTTGGTCGAATGCCTTTGAGGTGCGGGTGGACAGCGTCGCTCGCTGAGTCGGGCTGCGCGGGCGACTTGGACAATCGATTGGTTAGTTTTTAGGATCGATCGAATCTCCCTCATGTCCGGCCCGCCCGTGAAGACCACCGCCCGCTTCGACTCGCTCCCCGTCTATCTCCTCGCCACGATCCCGCAAAAAAAGCGCGATCTCCTCGCACTTGGCGTGGATGTCATTGACCTTGGCGCCGGCGACGCTGACCTCGCCGCGCCGCCAGCTGCCGTGCAGGCGATGATTGACGCGGTGCAGCAGCCCGGGATGAGCCGCTACGGTTTCGGCCTCGGCCTCCCCAAGTACCGCGAGGCAGTGAGCGCGTGGATGGAGAAGCGATTCGGGCATCGCTTCGATCCGCTCAAGGAAATCGTGCCGCTCATCGGCTCGAAGGAAGGCATCGCGCACTTCTGCCTCGCCACCCTTCAGAAGGGTGACGTCGCGATTATTCCCGACCCCGGCTATCTCGCGTACCTCGGCGGCACGCTGCTCGCGGAAGCCGAGCCCTACATGTATCCGATTACGCCGCGCACGAACTTCCTCGTGGAGATCGATGAGATCCCCGCCGACATCCTGAAGCGCGCGAAGGTGTTGTTCCTGAACTATCCGAACAACCCGACGGCGGCGATTGCCCCAACGGAGTATCTGGAGCGCATGGTGAAGCGCTGCAAGGAGCTCGGCATCATTCTCGTGTTCGACAACGCCTACTCGGAGATGACATTCGATGGGTACGTCGCGCCGAGCATTTTCGATATTCCTGGTGCGCGCGAGGTCGCTATCGAATTTCACTCGCTCTCGAAGACGTACAACATGACCGGGTGGCGCTGCGGCTGGGCCTGCGGCAATTCCGAGTTGATCGGAATGCTGGCCAAGACCAAGAGCTTCCTCGATACGGGCCAGTTCATGGCGGTGCAGGCCTCCGCTGTGGCCGCGCTCGAGAGCCACGCCGAGTGGGTGCCGGGGAACATCGCGGTCTTCAAGGAGCGTCGCGATGCGGCGGTGGCGGCGTTTCGTGCGAATGGGTTCGAGAACGTGGAGTCGCCAAAGGCCTCGATGTATCTCTGGGTCCCGTTGCCGGCGGATGTGCCCTCGCTTGCCTTTCATGAACGGTTGATGGCGGAGGAAGGGGTGATTGTGCTTGCGGGTTCGTCGCTTGGCGCGGGCGGTGAAGGCTTCTTCCGCGTGTCGTTCATCACGAGTCCGGCGCGAATCGAGGAGGCGGCGGTGCGCGCGGGGCGGGTGCTGAAGCGGATGCGCGCCGAGGCCTAAGCCTCGGTGCGGCGGTGTGGCCGCGGAACGTTGATTGCCTTCTGCCCGTAGCCCCAA
>JANLTT010000171.1:0-1961 GCA_031363115.1 Gemmatimonas sp. | reverse complement strand
GTCGGCGCCGCGCCGACCTCGGGGGGCGTGGCGTACAGCGACGTGAGCACGAGCGTCGCGCCCTGCCAGCGGGCGCTCGCCCGTGGCGCGGACTCGGCATGACCGATCATCACGCGGTTCACCGTCTCGCCGCCATTAAGCGCGAAGACGTAGCGCAGTCGTGGCTGGCCATCGTAGGCCACGAAGTGCGCGAAGGAGACCACGAGCGAATCGTTGCTCTGCGTGATGGTGAGCGGTGTGCCCCAGCCGCTCCCCATGTCGCCGACTGGAAAGGCGGCATCACCCGTGGCAGCAACGGATACGCCCGTGGCCGCGCTGTCCACGCGGACCCAGGTGCCGGCGAACGATGGATGCGCTTGCGCCCCCGCGCTTGCGGGTGTGATGAACGACGCAAGGCAACAGAGGGCGACGAGGAGCGAGCGAAGCGGACGGCGTGGGCACATGCGAGCAATCTTGCCGCTTTGAGAGCGGCGGAGCAAGCGGGTAGCCAACGCTCGTCCTGAGTTCGAGCCCGGGAAGGTCAGCCGACGAGCGCCGGTCCCGGCACATCGGCGACGGGATAATCGGTATAGCCCTTCGCGCCCGGCGTATAAAAGGTCGAGGCGTCGGGGGCATTGAGCGCGAGGCCGTGCTCAAGGCGCGCCGGCAGGTCGGGGTTGGCAATTGCCAGGCGGCCGAACGCCACCAGGTCGGCGCCGCCGGTCATGAGCACCGCCTCGGCCTTCTCGAGATCGAAGCCGCCCGACGCGATGAACACGCCGCGGAACGCCTTCCGCAGCGCCGACTTGAAGGCCGCGGGAATGGCCGGCGCGCCCATGGACGAGTGATCCACGAGATGCAGGTACGCGAGATCCATCGCGCCGAGCGCGGTGGCGAGCGCGAGATACTGCGCCTCCACGTCCGGGAATGCCCCGGTCGCGTTGAAGACGCCGTACGGTGAGACGCGGATGCCGGTGCGCGAAGAGCCGATCGCCGCGATCACCGCGCGTGCCACCTCGAGCGTGAAGCGATTCCGTCCGTCAATCGATCCGCCCCAGCGGTCGGTGCGGGTGTTCACGTTCGCGTTCAGAAACTGCTCCATGAGGTAGCCGTTGGCGGCGTGCAGCGCCACGCCGTCGAAGCCGGCAGCGATCGCCGACGTGGCCGCGTGTGCGTATTCCGCGACGACCGCCGTGACCTCGTCGTCGGTGAGCGCGTGCGGCTGGCTCGCGGGCTGCAGACCCTTGGTGTCGGTGAAGATGCTGTCCGGTAGGGCGACGGAGGTCGCCCCCACGACGCGCGCGCCGGCAGGGAGGTTGTCCACGTGCGAGGCGCGCCCGCAGTGCATGAGCTGCACAAAGATTCGCCCGCCCGCGGCGTGCACGGCGTCGGTGATCAATCGCCAAGCGGTGATCTGCTGCGCGTCGAAGATCCCGGGGATGCGCGCGTATCCCAGTCCGTCAGCGGCAGGCGAAGTGCCCTCGGTGATGATGAGACCGAAAGAGGCGCGCTGCTCGTAGTATTCGCGCATGAGCGCGGTGGGGACGTGCTCGGGCGTCGCGCGGTTGCGTGTGAGCGGAGCCATGACGATGCGGCTCCGGAGTGGGAGGCCGCGGAGGTCGAACGGATCGAACAGCATGGATGGGCTCGGCTTAGGTGGAGACGACGACGGACGGCGCGAATCCCTCGCCCTGGGGATCGACGCGCTTGAAGTAGGCGCGGGCGTACGCCACGATCTGTCCGTCGGTCGGATGATCGACCGTCTCGATGCCGACGACGGCTGCCTCGAGCGCGCGGTCATGGCCGTGTACGTAGCGCAGGAACTCGAGCTTCGCGGAGCCGGGTCCGACAATGAGGAGCGACTCGACGCCGTGCAGAGCCAGCACGATGTCGTGGAAGAAGCGCTTGAGGTCCTCGGGATGCTCCTTGATGCCTTCCTGTCCCCGGGTCCACTTGTGGTGGTCGTTGTGCGCGGGAGCGAC
>JANLTT010000158.1:0-37526 GCA_031363115.1 Gemmatimonas sp. | reverse complement strand
GCCGCGCGACGTCCCCGGCCGACGCATCCGGTCAATCAGGCGCTCCAGCGCACTCGGCTTGAGCGCCGGCGTCTCCGCCTCGTCCAGGTCCGGGTAGATCGCCTTGAGCAGCTGGGTGACGGTGATGTCCCCCTGCCCGATGCTCGCGTAGACGTGATCCTGCCCGTTCAGCTTGAGCGCCTCCGCACCGCGCACAAACTCCGCGTCCGTCAGCTTCGTGTGCTTGCGACGGCGCAACTCGCGCTCGAGGATCTCCTGCCCGACCGTGATAAAGGTCTTCTGCTCTTCCGCCCGCAGCCAACTACGAATGCGATGGCGCGCGCGCCCCGTGTGGACGTGCGCGAGCCAATCGCGACTCGGACGCGCATTCGGCGAGCGAATGATCTCGACCGTCTCCGAGTTGCGCAGCTCACGCGAGAGCGGGACGATGCGCCCGTTCACGCGCGCGCCCTGCGTGTGCAATCCGACCTGCGTGTGCACGGCGAAGGCGAAGTCGATTGGCGTCGCCCCCTTGGGCAACTGAATCACGTCGCCATTCGGCGTGAAGACGAAGATTTCGTCCTGATACAGGTCGAGCTTGAGGAACTCGAGGAACTGATCGGGCGTCTCGGCGTCGAGCTGCAGTTCGAGCACCTGCCGGAACCAGGCGAGATGGCGATCGAGATCCTTTTTCCCGCCCTTGTCGCCGTCCTTGTACAGCCAGTGCGCGGCGATGCCGTACTCGGCGGTGCGGTGCATGTCGCGCGTGCGAATCTGGATTTCGAAGAGCGTACCGCGCGGACCGAACACGGTGGTGTGCAGCGACTGATAGCCGTTGCTCTTCGGCGACGCGATGTAGTCCTTGATGCGCTCCTGCAGCGGCGTCCATGCGCCGTGAATCACGCCGAGCGCGTGATAGCACTCGGGGATATTCTCGACGAGGACGCGAATCGCATAGAGATCGTAGATCTCATCGTACGGCTTCGCGCGCTTCTCCATCTTCTTGTGGATGGACCACAGGTGCTTGGGACGACCGCTCGTTTCGTACACGATGACGCCGGCATCACGAAGCCGCTGCTCGAGCGGACCCGCCATCTCGCTGGTGAGCGCATCGCGATCCGCCCGCGTCTGCGCGATCATCTTGGAGAGCGTCCGGTATTCGTCAGGCTCCAGCCACTTGAAGGCGAGGTCCTCGAGCTCCGCCTTCACCGACGCGAGACCGAAGCGATGCGCCATCGGCGCGTAGAGGTCGCGCGTCTCCAACGCGATTCGCGAGCGCTTCTCCTCGGGCATCCACTCGAGGGTGCGCATGTTGTGCAGGCGATCCGCGAGCTTCACGAGGATCACGCGCACGTCTTTCGCGACGGAGAGCAGGAGCTTGCGGTAGCTCTCGACCTGCCGCTCCTCGCGCGAGGCCATCGGGAGATGGCCGATCTTCGTGAGTCCATCGACGATCTGCGCGACTTCGCGCCCGAACTCGCGCTCAACGTCCTCGACGGTGTAGACGGTGTCCTCAACGACGTCGTGGATCAGCCCGCTGGCGACCGTGACGGAGTCGAGCTGCAACTCGGCGAGGATCTTGGCGACTTCGACGCAGTGCGTGACGTAGGGGTCGCCGTTGCGGCGCGTCTGGCCGGAGTGCGCCTTCTCGGAGAAGCGATACGCGCGCGCCAAGAGATCAACGTCGAGGCGGCCGGTGACGGCCTCGTCGGTGAGGTCCCAGTTGGGGATGATGTCGTTGAGGACGGGCGCGGTCACAGCGTTTGCTCTTTAGTAGTGTCTCCTCGGTATATCGCCGTAAGACGTTATGGGGTCAAGGTTTGTCTATGTATTGGTGCGCGGCGGTCGGGGCCAGTGACGCCGGTCCGGGCCTTGCACCTAGCGCTTCGCGCTGGTGGGGGCCCTTCCCGGCGCCTCTGTCCCCTCCCTTGCCGGCTCCCACTCGGCACTGCCGTTCACTTCGAACTTCCAACTCCCAACTCACATCTGCAGTTATAAGCCGTGGACCCGCTAGAGGAGACCGGCTTCCGCAAAGCTCACGTACCTCCCCCTCCCAATCACCACATGATCCTGGATTGGGATGTCCAGCAGCCTCCCCGCGGCCACCAGCTGGCTCGTAATGGCCCGATCGTCTGAGCTCGGGTTCGGGTCGCCCGAGGGGTGGTTGTGAATCAGCACGATGCTCGCGGCGCGCTCGGCGATGGCTTCCCTGAAAACCTCGCGGGGGTGCACCAGGCTGCTGTTCAGGATGCCGCGGCTCACGAGGACATCGCGCTCAAGGCGGTGCTGCGCGTCGAGGATGGCAACGTGGAATTCCTCAACGGTCAGCCCCTCCATCTTGGGGGCGTACCAGCGCCAGACATCGCGCGGGCCACGCATCGGCTCGCCTTCGTCGGCGGCTTCGGCGCTGAGGCGGCGGCCGATTTCCAGCGCGGCGTGAATCGCGAGTGCCTTGACCTCGCCGAGGCCGTGCAGGCCGGTGAGGGTGGCGATGGGCAGTTGGCCGAGGCGGCGCAGCGAACCGCCGGAGCGCGTGAGGATGCGCTGCGCGGTGTCGCCGGCGGAGCGCCCCTGACTTCCCGTGCCGACGATCAGCGCGAGGAGTTCAGCGGTGGTGAGCGCGTGGGCACCGAGGGCGCGGAGGCGTTCACGCGGCCGATCGGTGGGGGGCAATTCGAGGACGGATGACATGGACGCGAAACTATGAATCGGTGCGGGAAACCCCGCACCGATTCATTGCTTCACACGCCGTGGCACTTCTTGTACTTCTTTCCGCTGCCGCATGGGCACGGGTCGTTGCGGCCAACCGCGTCACCAGCTGCGCTCACCGGTCCATTCTCCGGATTGCGCGGCGTCCCCGCGCCGGTGACGGCTGGCGGCGCGACCGCATCGAGCGAGTGGACACTGCCCGCGCCGACCACGGTCGGCTCGGAGACCATCCCCATTGCGTCGAACTTCTTGGCCGACGGCGCCTCTGCCGTCGTGAGCATCGGCGGCAGCGGCGTGGCCTTCGGCTCGTCGAACACCAACTGCACCTTGAGGAAGCGCTCCGCAAAGGTGTGCTGGATGTCGCGCATGAGGTCCTCGAACATCGAGAAGGCCTCCTGCTTGTACTCGACGAGCGGGTCCTTCTGCCCCCACGAGCGATAGCCGATCGCCGCACGCAGCTGGTCGAGATCGTACAGATGATCCTTCCACTTCTCGTCGAGCACGTTGAGCATGACCAACGAGAGCAGGCGCGTGCCGAACTCGCCAAGCGTCTCAATCTTGCGGTGGAAGGCCACCACCGCGGCGGACGCCGTCTCGCGCTTGGCCTCGGGAATCGTCGCGGGGCGGGTGCCGTCGGGCTCCCAGCACCGCACCGTGAGGAGATACTGCATCAACAGATCCTGCCGCAGGAGCTCCACATCCCAATCGAGCGCATCCTCGGTTTCGGCAAGACTCGTCTCCACGCGACGCGCGACGGCGGTGTTGACCATCTTCTCCGCCTCGCCCTTCAACTCTTCACCACCTTCCAGCGCGAACGAACGCAGCGAGTAGATCACCTCACGCTGCTGGTTCATCACGTCATCGTAGTCCAGCAGGCGCTTGCGCGACTGGAAGTTCTGGAGCTCGACGCGCTTCTGTGCCTGTTCAATGGACCGCGTGATGAGCGGATGCGTGAGCACCTCGCCCTCCTGCGCGCCCAGCGTGTCCATCAGGCGTCCAATGCGATCGGATCCGAACAGACGCATAAGGTCGTCTTCGAGCGAGAGGAAGAACTGCGAGCTGCCCGGATCCCCCTGCCGGCCGGCACGACCACGCAACTGGCGATCAATGCGGCGCGACTCGTGACGCTCGGAGCCGATGATGTGCAAACCACCCGGCTCGCTCACCGCCATGTCCTTGTTGTCGGCGTCCTTCACCGTGCTCGGCTTCGACGTACGCACGCCTTCGCCCAGCTTAATGTCGGTACCGCGACCCGCCATGTTGGTGGCGATGGTGATCGCCCCCGGCTGTCCGGCCAGCGCCACGATCTCGGCTTCACGCTGATGGTACTTCGCGTTGAGCACGTTGTGCGGCAGGCCGCCGCGCTGGAACAGACGCGAGAGCGTCTCGGAGGCTTCAACGCTCGTCGTACCGACGAGCACCGGAAAGCCGAGCCCGTGCAAGCGACGCGTCTCCTCGACGATGCCGTTGTACTTCTCGCGGCGCGTCTTGTAGACGAGGTCCTGCCGGTCGTCGCGAATGATGTCGCGATTGGTCGGGATGACCGAGACCTCGAGTCCGTAGATCTCAAAGAATTCGGTTTCTTCCGTCTCCGCCGTACCGGTCATGCCGGCGAGCTTCTCGAAGAGGCGGAAATAGTTCTGAATGGTGATGGTGGCGAGCGTCTGCGTCTCGCCCTTGACCTGCACCCCTTCCTTTGCCGCGACGGCCTGGTGCAGGCCTTCGGACCAGCGACGTCCCGGCATCGTGCGGCCCGTGTACTCATCCACGATGAGCACCTGACCTTCCTGCACGACGTAGTTGACGTCCTTCTCGTAGAGCGCGTGCGCCCGCAGGAGCTGGTGCACGATGTTCAACTTCTCGGACTTCACGGCGTACTGCGTCTCGATGGCGCGACGCGCCGCCAGCTTCTCGGCGGCATCCAGCGTCGGGTCCTTCTCAAGGCGACCGACCTCCGTCGCGATGTCGGGGAGGACAAACTCCTCCGGCGAGGACGGTGACATGAAGTCCACGCCCTTGTCCGTGAGATGGACCGAGTGGCCCTTCTCGTCGAGCACGAACAGCAGGTCGTCTTCGAGATCGCGGTAGACCTGCTTGCCCTGGGCAAGCTTGCGGTCCGCCATGTGCGCGAGTTCCTGGTCGAGAATCAACTGCTTCACGCCGACTTCCTGCATGACCTTCAGGAGACGCTTGTTCTTCGGGTTGCCCATGCGCGCCTTGTAGAAGGCGAGCGCCGCGGTGTCCTTGTCGCCGGCTTCGAAGGCCTTCTCGCCGCGCGCGACGAGATCATTGGCCATCTCCGTCTGCCGACGCACGAGCCGCACCACCGCGGTGTTGTGCTCGGCGTACTGCGTGTCGCCGTCGTTGCCGACGGGACCCGAGATGATGAGCGGGGTACGCGCTTCGTCCACGAGCACGGAGTCCACTTCGTCAACGATCGCGTAGACATGCTCGCGCTGGACTCGCTGCTCGAGCGCGACGACCATATTGTCGCGCAGGTAGTCGAAGCCGAACTCGTTGTTCGTGCCGTAGGTGATGTCGCAGCCATACGCGGCGCGACGCTGCGGCGTCCCGGGTTCGGTGTCGTCGAGACAACCGATGGTGAGGCCGAGCCAGGTGAAGAGGTGCCCCATCCACTGCGAGTCGCGGCGGGCGAGGTACGAGTTCACCGTCACGAGCTGCGCGCCGCGTCCGGGGAGGGCGTTGAGATACAGCGGCAAGGTCGCCACGAGCGTCTTGCCCTCGCCCGTTGCCATTTCGGCGATGCGACCGAGATGCAGCTGAATGCCACCGATCAGCTGGACATCGTAATGCACCATGTCCCACGTGAGATCCTGCCCCGTCACCTTCACGGTGGAGCCAACGAGACGGCGTGCGGCCTCGCGCACCGTGGCGAAGGCTTCGGGAAGAATCTCATCGAGGACGTCGGCGATGAGGTCGCGAAACTCCGCCTCGAGTCCGCCCGACCCGCTCGGGCCGGAGAGCTCCATCTCCAGCGAGTCGCGTTCGGCGGCGTCCACCGCGGCATGCTTGCGCGCCTTGACGTCGTGGATCTTCGCCGTGAGATCGGCCGTGCGCTCCGCGATGATTGCGCGGAATTTCGCCGTCTGCGCCTGCAACTCGTGGTCCGAGAGACTCGTCAGGCTTTCGCCCTGCGAGTTGATCTCGTCCACGATGGGCTGGACGCGCTTCTGTTCACGCTGATGACGGGTGCCGAACACGGCCCCGAAGAGCTTCTTGAGCATTACTGGGTCACTCGGTCGGTGGTGCGATACAGCGAATGTGCGGCGATGTAATCGGCCACCGCATCGGGCACGAATCCCCGGATGCTGCGGCCCTCACGGACACGGGCGCGAATCTCGGTGGCCGAAATGTCCACGCGCCGCGTGGTCATCCGATCACCGTGAAAGCCGGCGGGAAGCGGCCGAGTCTCCGGTCCCCGCCCCACCACCACCACGTGCACGAGCTCGGCCAACGCCTCCGGCTCGCGCCACTGCGGTAAGGTGGCCGCCGTGTCCTCCCCCATGAACAGGAACAACTCGGCATCCGGGTGCGCGCCCCGCAGGGCGCGCACCGTCTCAACCGTGAAAGATAACCCACCCCGCTCCACCTCTCGACCATCCACCGCAATTCGGGAGTCGGCGACGCCGAGCAGTCGGGTCATGGCGAGTCGGTCCGCCGCGACGGTCATCTCCTGGCCGACCTTGAGGGGCTGCCGTGCGGCGGGCACCAGCAAGAGACGATCGAGCCGGAACTGGTCGAGCGCATCGAGGGCAAGCAACAGGTGCCCCGTGTGCGGCGGGTCGAACGTACCGCCGAGGATACCGAGCCGCCGGATCACCGGAGGTCGTTCACCGCGCCGCGGCCGCGGGCGGTGTTCCCTCTGGCACCGGCAACTTGCACGCGGCGAGGACGTCGGCGTCCGCAGGGAATCCGGCGCGGAGCGTCGCGCAGACTTCAATTGCGTCCTCGCCGTAGTTCATTGCCGGCAGACGATAGATCTTTACCAGCTGGAGCATCGACTGGCGTGCCTTGTCGGTGTTCGGCCAGTTCTTCACGACATCCTGGAAGTAGATGATCGCGGAGTCGTACGCGCGGCGACGGAAATAGTGCATCCCCGTCTCGAAATCCTTGCTGGCGAACCACTCGTCCAAGCGCGCGAGCTCACGGTTCGACGAGTCCGCGAGCGGTGACTCGGGGAAGATGCCGAGCAGGGTCCGGAACTGCGCCTGCGCAAGAATCCCGTACTGGGGATCAAGCATCGGTTTGCGCCACATCTCGCGGTACGAGACCGCCGACCAATACAGCGCATCGTCGGCGAGCGAGTCCTCCGGGAAGAGCTCGGCGAGCCGCATGAAGCTCTGCGCCGCGAGGACCCGTTCCTCGTTCTTGCGACGGGCTTGCCCGAGGTACCAGTGCGCACGCGGCAGCAAGGAATCGCGCGTGGGGAGGTCGAAGGTGAGCTTTTCGAACGCCGCGATGGCGTCGGTCCACTTCTCCTTGTTGTAGCGCTCAAGCCCGGCCTCGTAGAGCGAGGCCGAGGTGGAGTAGCTACGCACGTTGATAGCCTGCGAGCAGGCGCCAACGACAACCAAGAGGGCCAACAGAAGAACGCGCATCGACGCTCGCATCAGGTCTTTCAGGTAGGCGGCTGCATCCGGGCGGAGCCGGACAGACCGCGGAAGTACTCAATCGTGCGCACCAGCCCCTCGCGGAGCTGTACGCCGGGTTCCCACTGCAGCAACGCCTTCGCCCGCGTGATGTCGGGCTGCCGAACCTTGGGGTCGTCCGCGGGGAGCGGGAGCGACACGATGGTTGAGGTACTACCCGTCAACTCGATCACGAGTTCAGCGAGCTGCCTCACCGTGAACTCGTTGGGGTTCCCGATGTTGACCGGCATGTTCTCGCCGGACTGGAAGAGACGATAAATCCCCTCGACCTCGTCCTCGGCGTAACAGAACGAGCGCGTCTGCGAGCCATCGCCATAGAGCGTGAGTGGCTCGCCGGCGAGCGCTTGCATGATGAAGTTCGACACCACGCGTCCGTCGTGCGGACGCATGCGCGGGCCATAGGTGTTGAAGATGCGCACAATGCGTGTGTCCACGCCCTGCGCGCGATGATACGCCATCGTGATGGCTTCGGCGAAGCGCTTGGCTTCGTCGTAGCAGCCACGAGGGCCAATGGGGTTCACATTGCCCCAGTACGACTCCGGCTGCGGGTGCACGAGCGGGTCACCGTACACCTCGCTGGTCGAGGCGAGGAGAAAGCGCGCCTTCTTCGCGAGGGCGATGCCGAGGGCGTTGTGCGTGCCCAGCGAACCGACCTTGAGGGTCTGGATCGGCATGTTGAGATAATCCACGGGGCTCGCGGGCGAGGCGAAGTGCAGCACGCCATCGAGGGCGCCCGACACGTAGGTGTACTCGGAGATGTTGTGCTTGATAAAGCTGAAGCGGTCGTGCCCGATCAGGTGCGCGATGTTTTCGGGATGTCCCGTCAGGAAATTGTCGAGTCCGATGACCTCGTGGCCGTCCCGAAGGAAGCGGTCAGAGAGGTGGGACCCGAGGAATCCCGCTGCGCCCGTGATGAGAAACCTCATTCGGTGCCTCGGCCAATGGATCGGTACGTGAAGCCCATGGCACGCATCTTCGCGGGGTCATAGAGATTGCGACCGTCAATCACGACGGGCTCGGCCAGCTCACCCTTGAGTTTTGCAAAATCAGGGAACCGATACTCATTCCAGTCCGTCACGATCACGAGGGCGTTCGCACCGGTCGCCGCTTCATGATTGCTCTTCGCATATTCGATGCTATTGCCAATCCGACGTTCGGTCTCATGCATCGCGGCGGGGTCATGCGCCACCACCGTCGCCCCCGCGGCAAGCAACTCCTCGATGAGCACCAGGGCAGCCGACTCGCGCATGTCGTCGGTGTTGGCCTTAAACGCCAGGCCCCAGAGCGCAATCCGCTTCCCACGGAGATCACCGCCGAACACATCGTGAACCTTCTCGAAGAGCCGCTGCTTTTGGCGATCGTTGGCGGCCTCGACCGCGCGCAACACGCCCATCGGCGCGCCGCGCTCCTCAGAGGTACGCATCAACGCCTTCACGTCCTTCGGAAAGCACGAGCCGCCGTAGCCTGGCCCTGGGAAGAGGAAGGCCGGACCGATCCGCGCATCCGAACCAATGCCCTTGCGCACCAAGTCCACGTTGGCGCCAACCTTCTCGCAGAGATTCGCGATCTCATTCATAAACGAGATGCGCGTCGCGAGCATCGCATTCGCCGCGTACTTCGTCATCTCCGCGGAGGGGATATCCATGAAGATGACCGGCTTTCCCGTCCGCACGAACGGCGCGTAGAGGTCGCCCATCCGCTCACGCGCGAAGTCGCTGTCCACGCCGATCACGACGCGATCCGGCTTCATGAAGTCGTCCACCGCGGCTCCTTCCTTCAGGAACTCGGGGTTCGAACACATATGGAACGGCACCTTCGCATTGAGCGCGATGGCGGCCGCGACCTTCTCCGCCGTGCCGACGGGCACCGTGGACTTCGTCACCACGACCACTTCGTGCGCGGCATGCTTGCCAATCGCATCCGCCACCGCGAGCACATGCTTCAGGTCCGCCGAGCCATCTTCGTCCGGCGGCGTCCCCACGGCGATGAAGATGACTTCGGCCTCGCGAATTGCCGACGCGGTATCGGTGGTGAACATCAAGCGTCCGGCAGCCTGATTCCGCTCCACGTATTCCTCAAGGCCCGGCTCGTAGATCGGCAGGACGTTCTGCTTGAGCCCGTCAATCTTCTTTTGATCGAGGTCCGCGCAGATGACGTCGTTCCCGGTCTCCGCGAGACACGCGCCGACAACGAGACCCACATAACCCGTCCCAATGACAGTGACCTTCACGCTCAGGCTCCCTTGACGCCGAGCGGCGTGCTGTTGGTGAGCTCGATCACGCGTGCCTTCACGGACTTCACCTTGGCCATCGCGTGGCGCGTGTCCACGATCAACCGGGCGTGCTCACCAACGAACGCATAGTCCACCGACTTGTGATCGGTTACGATCACCACGGCATCGCAGGAGGCCAGCTCCTCAGCGGTGAGGGCGACGCCATGCATTTCGTGCCCTTCCTCGCGGAACGACGGCACATGCGGGTCGTGGTACACCACGTGTGCGCCACGCGCCTCGAGCAGCCGCATCACGTCGAGCGCCGGGCTTTCGCGCATGTCGTCAATGTCGCGCTTGTACGCAATGCCGAGCACCAGCACGCGGCTGCCATTCACGGCCTTCTTGTCGTCGTTCAACGCGCGCGCAACTTTCTCGACGACGAAGTCGGGCATCGAGGAGTTCACCTCACTCGCGAGGTCAATGAAGCGCGTCTTGTAGTTGAGCGAGCGCATCTTCCACGCGAGATAGTGCGGGTCGAGCGGGATGCAGTGACCGCCAATGCCGGGGCCCGGGGTGAACTTCATGAAGCCGAAGGGCTTCGTGCCCGCGGCATCAATCACTTCCCATATATCCACGCCCAAGCGGTCGCAGACAATCGCCATTTCGTTCACCAGCCCGATATTCACCGAGCGGAAGGTGTTCTCGAGCAGTTTCACCAACTCGGCCGCCTCAGGCGACGAGACCGGCACCACCGTGTCAATCGTCGAGGAGTAGAACGCCGTCGCCACCTCGTTGCAGGCGGGCGTGATGCCGCCCACGACCTTCGGGGTGTTCTTCGTGTGATAGATCGGGTTCCCTGGATCCACGCGCTCTGGGCTGAAGGCGAGAAAGACATCCTTGCCGACGGTGAGTCCCTTCTCTTCAAGGCGCGGCTGCAACAACTCGCGCGTCGTGCCAGGGTAGGTCGTGCTCTCGAGCACGATCAACATCCCAGGGTGCGCCTGCTCGGCGATGGTCTGCGCCGCCGACAGCACATACGACATGTCCGGGTCGCGCGTCTTCGCCAGCGGCGTCGGCACCGCGATTGACACGGTGTCCGACTTCGAAAGCACAGTGGCATCGGTGCTCGCGAGAAACTTCCCCGACTTCACGTGCTTGCCGACCTGTTCGGCCGGCACATCCTGAATGTGCGTCTCGCCGCGCATCAGCAACCCCACCACGCGCTCGCTGACGTCATAGCCGATGACGTGGAAGCCCGCCTCGCAGAGTTCCATCGCCAGCGGCAGGCCTACGTAGCCGAGTCCGATCACGGCCGCGACGGCGGAGCGGTCTTCGATCTTCTTGAGCAGGGCGGACTTCATGTCGGTCATCGAGGTGGGATCAGGCGGCAACGCCGCGGTTTACTTGCCGTAGAACGAACGCACCGCCGCGACGACTTCATCGCGCTGGGCATTCGTCAGTTCAGGGAACACGGGGAGAGACACAACTTCCTTCGAGGCCTTCTCAGACTCGGGGAACGCGCCCTCCTTGTAGCCGCGGTACGCAAAACAGGGCTGCAGGTGGAGCGGAAGCGGATAGTACACGGAGTGCCCGATCCCCTTGGACTTCAGGTGGTCCTTCAGCGCATCGCGCTTGTCCACGCGAATCGTGTACTGGTTGTAGATCGATTCGTTGGCCGGATCGATGTACGGCGGCACGATGTCGGTGATGTCGGCGAAGGCGGCGGTGTAGAATGCGGCGTTGTCACGACGCTTCGCGCTCCACGCTTCGAGGTGCGGGAGCTTGGCGAGGAGCACCGCGGCCTGCATCGCGTCCAAACGGGAGTTGTAGCCGACTTCCTCATGGAAGTAGGTCTGTACCGAGCCGTGGGTACGCAACCGCATGAGACGCTTGAAAATCGTCTCGTCCTGCGTGACGATCATGCCACCATCGCCATAGCCACCGAGGTTCTTCGACGGGAAGAACGAGAAGGTGCCAATTGTCGCCGCCTCCCCCGCCATGCGCCACTCGCCATCAATCTTGCGGCGCGCGCCGATGCTCTGCGCCGCATCCTCGATGATCGGCATCGTCGGGAGGAGCTTGCGCACTTCCTCAATGGCCGCCATCTGCCCGAAGAGATCAACCGGAATCACAGCCTTCGTCTTCGACGTCACCGCAGCGGCGGCAAGATCCGGGCGGATGTTGTAGGTCTTGGGGTCAATGTCCACAAACACCGGCGTCGCGCCGACGTTGTGGATCGTACCGGCTGTCGCAAAGAAGGTGAATGGAGTGGTCACCACCTCATCGCCGCGACCGATGTCGAGCGCGCGCATAGCGATGAGAATCGCGTCCGTACCATTGGCGCAGCCGACCGCGTAGCGCGTCTTCGAGAGCCCGGCGACATCGCATTCAAGCTTCGCCACCGGCGCGCCGAGGATGAACGCCTGGTCGTCCACAACCTTCATCAGCTCCGAGACCACCTCGTCTCGAATCGTCGCGTGCTGGGCCTTCAGGTCAAGCAGAGGAACGGACATCTGGGTCGGATCCGTTTGGGGGCAGAAAGTGGGCTCGCGCGGACAGATTGCGAGCCTTGTAAGTTCGCCCCGGGCCGCGACATAGTCAACGAACCCGACCCGCCTTTTACGCCCTGATTACAGAGTCGGGCGAAGCGGTAACGGGACCTCGCGGCCGGTCTTCGCCGACTCGTAGATCCCGAGAATGAGTTCCAGCGACTTTCGCCCCATCCGGCCATCCGTATCCGGCACCGCCTCCCCGCGAAGAACCCTGAGGACGTTACGGTAGTAGGGCTCGTGCCCGAACCCGTACACCGAGGCCGGCTCCGTATTCACCTGCTCGACGAGCGCATCGTCCGGGTCTTCATCCGAAAAGGACCAGTGCTCGATTCGGTTCACGGCCGTGCCGCCAATCTTCGCCGTCCCCTTCTCGCCGATGAGGGTAAATGAGCCCTCGAGATTCTTCGGATAGGTCAACATGGTGACCTCAATCACACCGAGTGCCCCGTTCCGGAACTTCAGAACCGCCGCGCCGGTGTCCTCGGCCTCAATGCGTCGAGCCAGGGTCGCCGTCTTCGCAATCACGCTCTCCACCGGTCCGACCAGCCACTGCATCAGGTCAACGTAATGCGACGCCTGATTCATGAACGCCCCGCCGTCGAACTCCCAAGTGCCACGCCACGGCGCCTGATCGTAGTACGACTGCGGACGGCTCCAGTGGACGGTCGTGTTCGCCAGGAATAGGCGCCCGAAGCGGCCCTTATCGAGGGCACGTTTCACGAGCTGAACGGTTGCATTCAGACGATTCTGCTTCACCACAAAGAGGTGCACTCCCGCCTCGTCGCAGGCGTGCACGAGCGCGTCGGCGCCGGCGAGCGAGATGGCCATCGGCTTCTCGCTGATCACGTGCTTTCCGGCGCGCGCCGCAAGGATGCCCTGCTGCGGATGCAGCCCGCTCGGCGTCGCAATCGTCACGGCATCACAACCGGCTTCGGCGAGCAACTTCTCGTAACTCGTAAACCATGGCACGCCGAGCTTCTCGCCGGCTTCACGGGCCCGAGACTCCACGACGTCGCAGACGGCCGAGAGCTCGAGTCCCTCGACCCGCGCGATGGCCTCGAAGTGATTGGCGCTGATGCGACCGCAGCCGACCAGCGCAATGCGAATGGGCACGCTCACGTGGCGGACTCCGGCGCGAGTCGCCCGGCGTCTTCAACGTAGCGAGACCCGCAGTCAACGCAGGCCAGCGTGCCACTGCCGCGTAACGTCACCCCGCACGTGCAGACCCAACCAGTCTGCCGCGCCGGTACGCCGGTCACAATCGCGTACGCGGGCACGTCCTTTGTCACGACCGCACCAGCCCCGACAAAGCAATACTCGCCGAGGGTCGTGCCGCAGAGAATCGTCGCATTGGCCCCGATGCTCGCGCCACGCTTCACCAGCGTGCGACGATACTCGTCCTTGCGCGAGACATGGCTCCGCGGATTGATGACATTCGTGAAGACCATCGAGGGCCCGCAGAACACATCGTCCTCAATCTCCACGCCTTCGTAGATGGAGACGTTGTTCTGGATCTTCACGCGATTGCCGATGCGCGTGCCATTCAGCACGACGACGTTCTGCCCCAGATTGCAGTCCGCCCCGATCACCGCACCCGGCATGACGTGCACGAAATGCCAGATCTTGGTCCGCGGACCAACCTGCGCTCCCTCGTCAACGTACGCCGACTCGTGGATGAACGGTTCGTGCGATGCGCTCACCCGAGCATCTCCTGCCACTCCTGCAGTGACTTCACCGACGCCGGCTCCGTGCGCATTGACTCCACCGCCGAACACGCCGCACTCGCCGCCGACAGCGTCGTCGTATACGGAATCCGGTTCGCAATCGCCGCCTGACGCAACGAGTGGTCATCCTTCTGCGCCCGCTTGCCCAGCGGAGTGTTCACGAGCAACTGCAGATCGCCATTCACCATCAGGTCAATCCCGTGCGGACGACCACCGCTCACCTTGTGCACACGCTCAGCGGGAATCCCCCGCTCTTCGAGATACCGCGCCGTGCCTTCGGTCGCCACCACGGTGAAGCCGAGTGCCACGAAGCGCTTCGCCAGCACCGCGGCCGCCGGCTTGTCGTGGTCGTTCACCGTCATCATCACGCGGCCCTTCTGCGGCAGCGCATTCCCTGCCGAGATCTGCGCCTTCGCAAACGCCGTCCCAAAGGTGTCGCTGATTCCCATCACCTCGCCCGTGGAACGCATCTCGGGGCCAAGGATCGGATCGAACTCACGGAACTTGTTGAACGGGAACACCGCTTCCTTCACGCTCACGAACGGCGCGATGATCTCCTTGGTGTAGCCCAACTGCTCCAGCGTCTCGCCGAGCATCACGCGCGCCGCCAACGAGGCCAGCGGCTTGCCGATGGTCTTTGATACAAACGGCACCGTGCGCGACGCACGAGGATTCACCTCGAGCACATACACCACGCCATCCTTCACGGCGTACTGCACATTGATCAGCCCCACCACGCCGAGCGCCTTCGCGAAGGAGACGGTGTGGGCGCGCATCTCGTCCTGGGCCGCCTGCGTGATCAAATACGGCGGCAGCACGCAGGCCGAGTCGCCGGAGTGAATGCCCGCGTCTTCGATATGCTGCATCACGCCGCCAATCACGACGGTCGTGCCGTCGGAGATCGCATCAACATCCGCCTCGTACGCATCCTCGAGGAAGGCATCCACGAGCACCGGACGATCCTCGCTCACGCGCACCGCGCGCTGGAAATAGTCGCGCAACGATAGCTCGTCGTACACGATTTCCATCGCGCGACCACCGAGCACGTAGCTCGGTCGGAGCAACACGGGATACCCGATGCGCTGCGCGATCACCACCGCCTCGTCCACGCTTGTCGCCGTGCCGTTGGGGGGCTGCTTCACCCCCAAGTCGGTGGCGAGCTTGTCAAAGCGCTTCCGATCCTCGGCGATGTCAATCGCCTCCGGTGACGTGCCGAGAATGCGCACCCCAGCGGCCTCCAGCGGCTTCACGAGCTTGAGCGGCGTCTGGCCACCGAGCTGCACGATCACGCCCACCGGCTGCTCGCGCTCGACAATCTCCAACACGTCCTCAAAGGTCAGCGGCTCGAAGTAGAGCTTGTCCGACGTGTCATAGTCGGTCGAAACCGTCTCCGGATTCGAGTTGACCATGATCGTCTCGTAACCGGCCTCACGCAGCGCCATCGCCGCGCGCACGCAGCAGTAGTCGAACTCGACTCCCTGCCCAATGCGATTCGGGCCGCTCCCGAGGATGATCACCGACTTCTTGCCCGACCGCGGCGCCTCGCTCTCCTCGTCGTACGAGGAGTACAGGTACGGCGTGTTCGACGGGAACTCACCGGCGCAGGTGTCCACCATCTTGTACGAGGGGCGAATGCCGAAGCTCCAGCGACGCTCACGCGACTGCTGCTCGGTCTCCTTGCGCATCACGGCGAGCTGGCGATCGGAGAAGCCCATCCGCTTCATGCGACGCACCGCGCGCGCATCCACGCTCGACAGCGCGGTGAAGGTCTTCTCCGCCTCGAGCATCTCCTCGAACTGGCGCAGGAACCAGGGGTCCATGCCCGTGCGCTGCTGAATCTCCTCGATGCTCATGCCGAGCAGCATCGCGCGCTTGATCTGGAACATGCGCTCGGGCACCGGCACCGGCAGCGCCGCACGCACGGCATCGAGCGAATCATCGGCGACGCGGTCATCCGAGGGACGCTCACCCACCACCCACCCTGCACGCCCCGTCTCGAGCGCACGCAGTCCCTTCTGGAACGCTTCCTTGAAGGTGCGGCCAATCGCCATCGATTCACCCACCGACTTCATCTGCGTCGTGAGCGTGGTGTCCGCCGCCGGGAACTTCTCGAAGGCAAAGCGCGGCACCTTCACGACGACGTAGTCGAGCACGGGCTCAAAGCTCGCCGGCGTCGTCTTCGTGATGTCATTCGGGATTTCATCAAGCGAGTAGCCCACCGCGAGCTTGGTCCCGATGCGCGCAATCGCAAAGCCCGTCGCCTTTGATGCCAGCGCCGACGAGCGCGACACACGCGGGTTCATCTCGATCACGACCATGTCGCCATTCAGCGGGTTCACCGCGAACTGAATGTTGCAGCCACCCGCCGCGACGCCGATCTCGCGAATCACCAGGATGGCCGCATCGCGCATCGCCTGGTACTCGCGGTCCGACAGCGTCATCGCCGGCGCGCAGGTAATCGAGTCGCCCGTGTGCACACCCATCGGATCGAGATTCTCGATCGAACAGATGATCACGACGTTGTCCGCCGAGTCACGCATCACTTCGAGTTCGTATTCCTTCCAGCCAATCAGCGAGCGCTCAATCAACACCTGCGAAATCGGTGACTGATCGAGCCCATGCTTCACGATGCGCTCGTACTCGTCCTTGTTGTACGCGATGCCGCCGCCGGTGCCGCCGAGCGTGAAGGCCGGTCGGATAATCGCGGGGAATCCCGTCCACTCGGCGACCTGCAGCGCTTCGTCCCACGTTGTCGCGATCTTTCCCTCGGGGCACTTGAGCCCAATCTTCGTCATCGCTTCGCCAAACAGCTTGCGATCTTCCGCGACGGCGATCGCCCGCGCATTCGCGCCGATCAGCTCGACGCCATGCTTCTCCAGCACACCGCGCTCGTGCAGGGCCATCGCGACATTCAACGCGGTCTGGCCACCCATCGTCGGGAGCAGCGCATCGGGCTTCTCGCGCTCGATGATCAGCTCCACATACTCCGGCGTCACCGGCTCGATGTACGTGCGATCCGCAATCTCCGGATCGGTCATGATTGTCGCCGGATTCGAGTTCACGAGGATGACCTCGTAGCCCTCTTCGCGCAGCGCCTTCGCCGCTTGCGTGCCGGAATAATCGAACTCGGCCCCCTGCCCAATGACGATGGGCCCGGAACCGATGAGGAGGATGCGATGGATATCGTTACGACGCGGCATCGAGAAGTTCGGCAATGATGTCGGAGCGGGACCGGACGGGAAGCCAACCGGTCGCCGCCTTGAGCTTGGCGGGGTCGCCCACGAGGGCCGGGACGTCCACCGCGCGCTGGAGGGCGGAATCCACCCGGAGCGGCGCCCGGACGCCCGCTTGCGCGAGCACTTCCGAGGCGAGATCGCCCACGCGAACTCCCGTCCCACTACACACGTTGTAGACCTCGCCCGGCACGCCGCGCGCGACGAGGGAAATATAGGCGGTCACGACGTCTTCGACGTGGAGAAAATCGCGCATGACATCCGTATTCCCGATCGCCACGTCCGTCCCGTTCTCGCGCGCCGCAATCGCTCGCGACACGAGCGAGGGAAGGAGGAAGCTCGGTGCCTGGCCACGCCCACTGTGGTTGAAGGAACGCGTGGCGATGACCTTCACCCCCTCCGAGCGGTGGGTGGCAAGGGCGATTTCTTCCTGCGCCACCTTGGTGGCGGCATAGAAGTTCAGCGGCAGACGCGCCGCCGACTCACTCAGGGGCTGGGCCTCGGCCGAGTGGCGGCCATACTGCTCGCCGCTGCCAATCACGAGTACGGTGGGGTCAATCGCGCCGGCCTCTCGAACCGGGCGAAGCCCATCCAGGACCTTCACGATGCCGCCGACATTCACGCCGAGTGCGACATCGCGATCGTTGCCGGCAGCAGGCAAGAAGGCGATGCCGGCGAGGTGAAAGATCGCGTCGGGTCGGTGGCGCTCGAGCAGCGATTGAATGGCCCGCCGCTCGTCTGGCCCAGTGCGGAGGTCAATCCCGCGCCAGACGACACTGGCGATCTCACCACTGCTCATCACCCCGGGGGCCGGGAGCGGGCCCTGCGTGGTCCCAGCTACGGACCAGCCGTCACGGAGAAGGGCCCGGCACAACCACTGCCCGACGAAGCCCCCAGCGCCCGTGACGAGTGCCTTCATGTCAGCGCGAGCCCGTGGTGGCGCGATGCCGGTCAAGGTCGGCGTCCACCATCATGTGGACGAGTTCCTTGAAGCGGACCTTCGGCTCCCATCCGAGTGCGTTCTTTGCCTTGGAAGGATCCGCGACCAACAGGTCCACTTCAGCCGGGCGATTGAACTTCGGATCGAGCTTGACGTATTGCTGCCAGTCGAGGTCAGCGTATCCGAACGCCTCTTGAACGAGCTGCCGCACCGACCAGGTCTCGCCGGTGCCAATCACGTAATCGTCAGGCGTGTCCGACTGCAGCATGCGCCACATGGCATCCACGTAATCGCCGGCAAAGCCCCAGTCGCGCCGTGCGTCGAGATTCCCCAGCCGCAACTCGGTGGCGGTGCCGAGCTTGATGCGTGCCACGCCGTCGGTGACCTTGCGCGTGACGAACTCAAGACCGCGCCGCGGGCTTTCGTGGTTGAACAGAATCCCGCTCACCGCGTAGAGGCCGAACGACTCGCGGTAGTTCACGGTGATCCAATGCCCATACACCTTGGCAACGCCGTAGGGCGAGCGTGGGTACAGCGGGGTGGCCTCACGCTGCGGAGTCTCCTGCACCTTGCCGAACATCTCGGAGGAAGACGCCTGATAGAAGCGCGCCTTCGGCACCGTGCGACGCATCGCCTCGAGCATGCGCGTCACGCCAATGGCCGTAAACTCTCCGGTGAGCACCGGCTGCGTCCATGAGGTCGCCACGAAGGACTGCGCGGCGAGATTGTAAATCTCGTCCGGTTGCACGTCCGACATGGCGTCCATCAGCGACGACTGGTCCAGCAGGTCCGCGGAGACGAGTTCAATGCGATCCACGAGATGCGCGATGCGCTCGTAGGGCGTCGTCGAAGACCGCCGCACCACGCCGACCACGCGGTAGCCCTTCGCGAGAAGCAACTCCGCCAGATAGGATCCGTCTTGGCCCGTGATACCCGTGATGAGCGCGGTCTTGGACATCGGTGATGATCGAGAGAAAGTGAGAGATCGACTCTAGTTTGAACGAACGGGGGAAGCGCTCAACACGCTCCCCCCGTCAACATACATCGGCCCATACACCTTAGATCGCGGCAACAGCCTTGCGCGGGGCGCGCTGGATCTTGCCGGCGTTCAAGCAACGGGTGCAGACCTTGATCTTGATCGTCTTGCCTTCCGACAGGATGCGAGCGACCTGGAGGTTGGGCTTCCAGGTACGACGCGTCTTGTTGTTGGCGTGCGAGACATTGTTGCCGTGTGCGACGCCCTTGGCGCAGACGTAGCAGATGTTGCGCTGGATGGCCATGGGTCAGCTCTCCACGAGTTCGATGCGCGCCATGTCTGCGCCGTCACCCTTGCGGTGGCCGGTCTTCAGAATGCGCGTGTAGCCGCCCGCCCGCTTTGCGAACTTTGGCCCGACTTCCTGAAAGAGCTTGTCGGCCGCCGCGCGCTTCTGGACGTGCTTGCCGGCGAGGCGACGGGCGTGGAGCGTGCCCTCGCGTGCCTTGGTGATGAGCTTCTCAACGAAGGGCCGAAGCTCCTTCGCCTTGGCTTCGGTGGTTTCGATCGCGCCCTGCTCGATGAGCGAGGTCGCGAGATTGCGGAGCAGCGCGAGGCGCTGCTCTGACGTGCGGCGGAGGCTCCGCCCAGCCTTACGATGGCGCATCGGTCCTACTCCTCTTCTTCGTCGTCGGGGGCGGCTGCGGCGGCGCGGCTCGGCGGCGTACCCATATCGGTTACGCGCACTCCATCCGGCGACTCCTCAAACCGCATTCCGAAATTGAGTCCTTCCTTCTCGAGGAGGTCGGCGATCTCCTGGAGGGACTTCTTGCCGAAATTCTTGACCTGCAGGATCTGCGCTTCCGTCTGACGGACCAAGTCGCCGAGCGAACGAATGCTCGAGTTCTTCAGCGAGTTGACCGAGCGCACGGAGAGCTGGAGATCGTCAATCGGGGTGCGAAGCAGCTCAGCGAGACGAGCGGCGTCCGAATTCCCTTCTGCGCCCGGGACCGCGACGGCAGCTGCCGCATGCGTTCCGAACGAGGCGAAGTACTGGAAGTGCGTCTGCGCCAGCGCGGCGGCGTAGCTGACGGCCTGCTCCGGCGTGATGGTGCCGTTGGTCTCGACCGTCATGCTGAGGCGGTCGTAGTCCGTACGCTGCCCGACGCGCGTCTCGGCGACGGCGAAGTTGGCGCGCTTGACCGGCGAGTAGATCGAGTCAATGCGGACGAGATCCACCGGGAGCGAACGATCGAAGGGATGCTGATCCGCTTCGATGTAGCCACGACCCTTGTTCACGTAGAGTTCGATCGAGAGATCGCGCTCATCCTGGACCGTCATGATGTGGTGCGCGCCATTGATGACCGTGGCGCCCGCCGGCAGTTCAAGCTGGCCGGCCGTGACCGGGCCCGACTTGGTGACGCGGAGGCGGAGAATCGCTTCCTCGACATCTTCGTCGAGCGCGAGCACGAGGGTCTTGAGGTTGGCGATGATCTGGTGCACGTCTTCGACGACACCCTGGATGGTCTGGTGCTCATGGAGCACGCCATCAATGCGGAAGCCCCACACCGCCGAGCCACGAAGGCTCGAGAGCAGCATGCGACGCATGGCATTGCCGAGCGTGTGGCCGAAGCCACGCTCGAGCGGCTGCAGCTTGAATTCAGCGGAATTCGCGTTGTCCTCGCGCTTCGTCATTTCGACGAGCTGCGGGCGGACTAGGCCGCGAAGGTCAATCGTCTGAGACATTGGGATCCTTTAGGAGAAAAAGTCACGATGGCAGAACGTGCCACCGACGCCGTACCCCGCCCCTGACGCGCGGTACGCTCGTTCGGTTGTCAGGGAACCGATCTAACTGCAGATGGAGGAGGGAGGATGAAGGATGAAAGAATCTTTCAACCTCCATCCTTCAGCCTTCATCGCCTTACTTGGAATAGAGCTCGACGACCAGCTGTTCCTGCGCAGCGATCGGGATCGACTGGCGCTGCGGACGCTCGAGCATACGGCCCGAGAAGGTGTCCTTGTCCACGGCGAGCCAAGTCGGCGTTGCACCGCGGGCAGCGACTTCGAGCGCAGCCTTCACCACGTCGAGTTCACGCGAGGACGTGCGCATCCGGATTTCCTGGCCCGGGAGGACCACAAAGCTCGGGATGTCGACACCCTTGCCGTTCACTTCCACATGGCGATGGCGGATGAGCTGACGCGCGGCCTTGCGGCTGGCGGCGAAGCCCATGCGGTACACCATGTTGTCGAGACGGCTTTCAAGCGCGGCGAGAAGATTGTGACCCGTGACGCCCGGGAGCGAAGAGACGCGCTCGAAGGTGTTGCGGAACTGCTTCTCGGTGAGCCCGTAAATGCGCTTGATCTTCTGCTTCTCACGGAGCTGCTTCGCGTACTCGCTCACCTTGCGGCGGCGAGCGGTGTTCTGCCCGTGCTGGCCAGGCGCGTACGGACGGCGCTCGACCGGGCACTTCTCCGTGAAGCACTTGGTGCCCTTCAGGAAAAGCTTCGTACCTTCACGCCGGCACTGCCGGCAACTGGGACCTGTATAACGCATGGCTTAGACCCTCCGGCGCTTGGGCGGCCGGCAGCCGTTGTGCGGGATCGGCGTCACGTCCTTGATGGACTTGACGGTGAGCCCAGCGGCGGCGAGCGCCTGGATGGCCGACTCACGGCCGGAACCCGGGCCCTGCACCTTCACGTGAACGCGACGCACACCGAGGGTCAGCGCCTCGCGTGCGCACTGTTCGGCGGCCACGGTGGCCGCGAACGGAGTGGACTTCTTGGAACCCTTGAACCCGGCCTTGCCCGCCGTGCCCCAGGAAATCGCGTTGCCATGGGCATCCGTGATCGTGATGAGCGTATTGTTGAAGGTCGCGTTGACGTGCGCGACGCCTTCGGCGTCGACGACCTTCTTGGTCTTCTTTCCGATAGCCATTACTTGGTGACCTTCTTCTTGCCCGCGATCGCGCGGCGCGGCCCCTTCTTCGTGCGGGCGTTGGTGTGCGTGCGCTGCCCACGGACGGGAAGACCGCGACGGTGGCGGATGCCACGGTACGATCCGATGTCCATGAGACGCTTGATGTTCATCGCGATCTCGGTGCGCAGGGCGCCCTCGACACGATACAAGCGCTCAATCTCCTGACGCAGCTTGTTGACATCAGCGTCCGAGAGATCACGGATGCGCTGGTCCGGGTTGACCCCGGTGTTCTCGAGAATCTTGCGCGAAGTCACGCGCCCGATCCCGTAGATGTACGTCAGGCCGATTTCGACCTTCTTATCGCGCGGAAGATCCACGCCGGAAATACGAGCCATAGTCGATTAACCCTGACGCTGCTTGTGCTTTGGATTGCGCTTGCAAATGATGCGCGTGACGCCTGCACGCTTCACCACTTTGCAATGCTCGCAGATCGGCTTGACGCTGCTACGAACTTTCACGAAGACTCCGAGAGGACAACGGTCGCGGGAACGGTTCACGATGCGACTGCCCGTTTTGGGCAGACACGCAGGATAATCGGGGGTGGCCCTTGACACAAGGGGCGAGACTGACGTGTACGGAAAGGGCGGATTTAGGTGGAAGGATGAAGGAGGGAAGAAAAAACCTCCACCGGCTCCGCCGGCTCCACCGCCGAGCCTACGGAGTCCGCAGGGTCCGCAGGACCCCGGCCAGCGCACCAGGCGGATCTTCCGCCTCGGTCACGGCCCGGCCGAGCACGAGATACGCCGCGCCGTCCGCCGCTGCACGCTCCGGGGTCGCGATGCGCGCCTGATCGTGCGCCGCCCCGCCTGCCAGTCGGATGCCCGGCACCAAGGGCTTCAGTCGCGGGTAAGTCGCGCGCGCTGCCGCCACCTCGTGCCCCGAGCACACGATCCCGTGCGCCCCCGCCACCTGCGCCACGCCCGCGAGGCGCAGTACCTCGCTACCCACCTCCGGTGCCTCGCGGCCGAGGGCAATTCCCAACCCCGCCGCGTCAAAGCTCGTCAGCACCGTCACCACCAAAATCCCCGTCTGGTCGCCAGCACCCTCGACCGCCGCCCCTACCATTGGCGCGCCGCCGTAGCCGTGCACCGTCAGCAGCGACACGCCCATCGTCGCCGCGCTCCGCGCCGCACCGCGCACCGTGTTCGGGATATCCAGCAGCTTGAGGTCGAGAAAGACCCGCTTCCCCTCCCCACGCAGCCACTCCACCACCCGCGGCCCCTCGGCCGTAAACAGCTCCAGCCCGACCTTCACGTAGTCGGCCTGCGGCCCAAGGCGCTCCACCAACGCACGCGCGGCATCGAACGAAGGCACGTCCAGCGCGATGATTGGCTGCGCGCGCAACACGGGCGCCGACGCGGTCACGACGGCCACTCCAAGGTGCCAATCAGATCGGCGAGGCGCGCGACGCCGTGGCGCGCGCACCATCGCTCGAGGTCGCGCACGATGCGCACCGGCAACTTCGGATCGGCCATCCCCGCGGTACCAATCGCCACCGCGCTCGCCCCCGCAATCATGAACTGCAGCACGTCACTCGCCTGCTGAATGCCGCCCGCGCCGAGAATGGGCACCGAGACCGCCTTGCGCACGCGCCACGTGGCCAACACGCCAACCGCGAGGAGCCCAGGTCCGCTCACGCCACCAGAGCCAAACCCGAGCATCGGCTTGCGACGCTCAATATCCACGACCATGCCGGGAATCGTGTTGATCACCGTGATGCCGTCGGCCCCCGCGTCGACTGCGCGCTTCGCGACATCGCCGACATTCGGCAGCGTCGGCGAGAGCTTCACAAAGAGGGGACGCTTCGTCGCCGCACGCGCACCGCTGATCACCGCATGCAGCGCCTCGGGGTCCGCGCCAAACTCCATCCCGCCCTGCTTCACATTGGGGCAGCTGACATTGAGTTCGTAGCCCACGAAACCCGTCGCGTCATCGAGCTTCGCCACGACCTGACCAAAGTCAGTCGCCTCGCGCCCCACGATGTTCACGAGTACCTGCGGCCGCCGCACATGTTTGGCGATCCACGGCAAATCCTCGGCCTTCACCGCATCCACGCCAGGGTTCGCGAGACCGACCGCGTTGATCATCCCGCCGTCGAAATCCGCCACGCGCGGGGCCGGTGCCCCATGGCGCGGCTCGAGGCTGACAGCCTTCGTGACGAAGCCACCCAGTTCCTCGAGAGGCATCACATCGGCGAGCTCGCGGCCGTACGCCGCGGTCCCTGCCGCGAGGAGGATCGGATTCTGAAAGGTGATCCCCGCCGCGGTGACCTGCAGCACCTGCATCATGGACGGACCGCCGAGCGCGTGCGCCGTTCGTAGTGTTGGAGATACTCGAGCACGGCGTCGGCGATCGACACGGCAATTTCGCGCTGGCCTTCGTCGCTCCCCATCCAACGAGCGTCCTCGGGATTGGTGCCGAAGCCCACCTCGACGAGAATCGCCGGCATGTACGCGCGCATGAGCACCGAGAAGCCCGCCTGCTTCACGCCGCGGCTCGGCCCCGGATGCACCGCACGCAGCCGCCCCTGCACGAGCTGCGCGAGGTCGCTCGACTCACGCAGGTGTTCGTTCTGCGCCATGTCATTGAGGATGAACGAGAGCGGATCGCCCTTGTGCATTTCGGTTTCCGTCTCGAATCGCACGACGTCATTTTCCATCGAGGCCACGCGACGCTCATCCTCGGTCCGTGCGGTCGAGAGGAAGTAGGTCTCGACGCCGCGCACCGCGGAGCCGTTGCGCCAATTCGGATTTGCCGCGTTGGTGTGCAACGAGAGGAACAGATCCGCCTCGCGTGAGTTCGCGATCGGGCCACGCTCGTGCAACGCAATCAACGTGTCACGACGCCGCGTCTGCACGACGCCAATGCCGCGCTTCTCGAGTTCCGCTTCCAGCTTGAGGGCCATCTGCAACGTGAGTCGCGCTTCGTTCAGGCGACGCCCGTTGATTACCACCCCTGGATTCCCCGGGTCCACACCGCCGTGCCCAGCGTCCACGGCCACGGTGTAGCGGCGCGAGAGACCAGTGGGTCCGACGGCGGGCGCAGATGGCGTCACAGGACGCGCAGGCGCGCCCGTGGCAACCGCCGGTACGACACTCCCCGCCGGCGCCGCGCCGCCACCAGCCATTGGCGCAACCGGACCCGGCGTGACATGCGCCACCGTACTCACGGGTGTCGCTGCTGGTTCACCCCCGCGCAGAATCGGCTCCGGACGACGCGCGAGCCCCTGAAAGAGGCGCACCTCCCACCGCGAGCGATCCCACAGAATGCCGATGCTAAAGCGCGGAATGATCTCGCTGAAGAGCTGCAGCGGCGCATGCGGCGCACCATCCGCCACGCGCACGTCCTCAATCATCGGCAGGGTGAATCCGTTGTAGCTCACGAACGAACTGCCGACCTGAAACTCCAGCGCCGTCTCGGCGAACCGCAGTCGCCAGCGTCCACCCGAGGCGGAGTCGAGTGCTCCGCCGAGCAGCCGCGCCATGATATCGAGCCGCACCAGCCCGCCGCCCTCCGAGGGCAGCAGCGTGAGCACGGTGTCGCCGCCCACACCCCTCACGCGAATCACATTCCCCGGCGGTGCATCGCGCGGCACAGGCGCCGCGCCGAGCATCGTGAGGGAGAGAGTCGCGAGCGTGAGGAGCGTGCACGCACGACGCATCAGCTGCGGCTCCGCATCGCGCGCGCGACCTCGCGCGCATCGTCCTTGGCCTTCAGGTCGGCGCGCTTGTCGTGCAGCTTCTTGCCGCGGGCGAGGCCGAGCTTCACCTTCGCGCGTCCATGCTTGAAGTAGAGATCGAGTGCCACCAACGTCAGTCCCTGTCGCTCCACGGCGCCAATCATCGCCCGAATCTCCTTGGCGTTGAGCAGCAGCTTGCGCGTGCGGATCGGATCATGGTTGTAGATGTTGCCCATCGCATACGGCGCGATGTGCGCATTCAACAGCCAGACCTCTCCGTCCTTGATGACGCCGTAGGCGTCGGTGATCTGGGCGCGCCCATCGCGCAGCGACTTCACTTCGGTCCCGGTCAGCATGACGCCGGCCTCCCACGTCTCGAGAATCTCGTAGTCGTGTGAGGCCCGCTTGTTGCGGGCAATCGGGACGATGGCGTCGTCGGGCGTGGGTTTGTTCATGACTCTGCTGAAGGATGACGATTCAACGTTGACTTGGGTATCCGCTCCCGGTACGTTCCCTGTCCACGCCGGAGTGGTGGAATTGGTAGACGCGCTGCGTTCAGGGCGCAGTGGGCGTAAGCCCGTGGGGGTTCGAGTCCCCCCTTCGGCACTGACAGCACCGATGTACGAACGAAAGAGGGCCGCCCCAGTGGGCGGCCCTTTGTCGTACCCCGAAGCGCAAACGGCATGATGACGGGATCCGACGGGATCACGACGGCCGCAGCACCGACGGCGGCACATCCTCGGGGAGATTCGCCTCACCGTACGTGCTCCTGAGCAGCGTAGCCGAATCATCGGCGTACCGCTCCAGCAACTCAATCGCGTAGGCGAGCGGCGCCCCGGCGGTGCGCGCACCATCGCTGGCAAAGGCCAGCAAACACCGCCCCGCCGCGTCCGGCGCAGTGATTGGCCCGCCCCGAACCTGCATGGCCTCGCGGTAACTGAGCAGGCGCTCGTTGAACTGGCGACCCGCGAGCTCACGCCGATCTTCCGCGATGCGCGTGTCGGCCGCGAGGAGATCCGTGTACGCCGTGGAGATCTCGGCAGCGGTGCGGTCGTCGAGCGCGTCGCGCTGTGCGACCAGCAGGCCCAGTGCGGCGCGCGCGTACCGGAGCTCCCACCTGGCATGATCCTCGTCGCCATTCGCGGCCGCATCGGCCAGCCAGACGACGTCGGCTTCATCGGGTTCGCGGCGCAGGGACCCCGCGATCACGACGGCGCGCCGCCGGCGCTCGCGCTCCGTCCGCCAAGCGGCCGTGAACGGAAGCGACATCCGCGCGCTCAGCGCTGCTGCAGGACGGGGAGCCCGACTTTCTGACGCACTTCGGGCTCGCCGAACAGCAGATCGGACAGACAGACGGAATCGAGCACCTCGTCAATCTTTTTCTGCAGCATCATCCAGACGGGACGGATGCTGCAATCGCACGACTTCGCACACCGCTCGGAATCGAGGGGGTGCGTTTCGCAGTGCAAGTCAAAGGTGACGAGCTCCGCCGCGGTGATGATCTCGCGGACAGTGATCTCCGCCGCTGGACGCGCAAGCGCGTAGCCCCCCTTGGCGCCGCGCGTGCTTTGCACGATGCCGGCGCGCCGCAGCCGGAGGAGAATCTGCTCGACGTAGTCGCCGGGGAGGCGCTCGCGGGTGGCCACGTCACGCCCGGTGACCGGCCCCTCATCCGTCCGGCGCGCCAAATGCAACGCGCAAATCACCCCGTACTCGGCCCACGTCGTAATCCGCATGCCGAAGTATCACCCTGCCGAGCTATGGGGACAAGAGAAGTCGGTTTCCCAGTCGCCGCTTGGAGATCAGCCCCCAGGAACGGGGGCCAGCGGCCGGTCGAAGTACGAGAGGAGCGTCACCTTCGTATTGGCATCGAAGACGACCTCCGTCTGCCGGATACGGGTGGCGCGCACCGAGCGGCTTTCCGGCAGAGTCGCACGCCAGATGGAGGCGAAGGACGTACCGACTTCACCGCTGCCGTCATCGGTAAAGACGCAGTAAATCTGCGCATCCGGGACGGACGCCGTCCCACTGCTGTTGAAGCGCAGCGAGAACGTCATCAGCGAGCCAGGGAGTGGCGCTGGCGTCCAGGTGATCGTGAGCGGTTGGCCCTCCGAACCCGTGCCCACGGCATCGTGGGTAAACGCTTCAGCGGTGCGCACCTTCAGCGTCGTGCCCGGGAATCCACCAACCTCGCCCGGCACCTCAAGGGTCAGGGTGTCCCCGGGGGTGTAGGGCACGGAGTTGACCGTCAGCAGCTGATACGCGGTCAAGCCGAGCCCCGACGATTGAAACAGCGTGTCCGCGCGGCCGCCAATCCGCGTGACGAGTTGCTGGCCGGCCGAGACCGTGGGCAGTGTCGCGACCGTGGTGTTCTGCGTGCTGAAGGACCCGCCCTGGCAGGTCTCGGCAGCGGGGATGCCCGTCGAGAGGCCGTCGTACTTGTAAAACGCACCGAGGAAACGGAGGGCATATGCCCCACCGCCGCCGTCGTACGCCGTGGCGGAGATGAATCCTGTCTTCTCCTTGGCCGGACCAAAGCGCTCGTTGCAGGCGGAGAGGGCCAGAATACCGGCCAGCACGGCGAAAGAACGGATTGTGGGCATCGGGAAGCGCTTGGGAAGAAATGGTTGGTTCGACTGCATTCGAGATATCTACCCGCGAACGACGCGAAACGTTACGAATTGGGTGGGAGCGGTCAGCCGCGGCGGACGCGCGCGGTGCCGTTCAGGAATGGATTCATCAACCGTTCCCGGCCGATGGTCGTTTCCGAGCCATGCCCGGGAAGGATGCGCAGCGCGTCCGACAACGTGGCCAAGCGCGCCAGCGACCGCTCCATCTCGGCGGGGTCGCACAGTGGTAGATCGGTTCGGCCAATCGATCCGGCAAAGAGCAGGTCGCCGGAGACGGCGAACTCGCTGCCGATGAAGGCGACATGCCCCGGCGCATGCCCCGGAAGATGCCACACCTCGAATCGCTCCCCCGCGAAGGTCAGCACATCCCCCTCCGCGAGTGCGTGCTCCGGTGGTGCCGGCTGCTCAAAGGGGATGCCGTACCGCGCCGCGGCGCGATGGGCGTTCTCCCAAACCGGAGCGTCCAACGGATGTCCGTACACCGGCACATCCGGCCAGACTGCCTTCACGCCGGCGAGTCCCCCGATGTGATCGAGGTGCGCATGCGTGATCCAGATGGCCGCAAGCTTCGCGCCGAGCCGCTCGATCTCCAGGCAGAGCCGCCGTGCTTCCTCCCCCGGGTCCACGAGCACGATCTCGTTGGTCACGGCGTCATGGAGGAACCAGCTGTTCTCCTCAAACGCCCCAACGGTGAGGGCGTGCGTCTTCATCCGACCGCGACGTCGACGGGCGGAATGAGCATGGGCATCGGGGCGGGCGCGAGCTGGCCATTCTTGCGGGCGGTGAGGAACTTCTCGACCGCAATCGCGGCGGTCGTGGCGTCGCCCACAGCGGTCGTGACCTGACGCGTCAACTGCGCGCGCAGGTCCCCCGCGGCGTACAGCCCCGGTACCGAGGTCCGCATGTTCGAATCCGTGATCAGATAGCCCGCCGCGTCGTGCTCGACATGCTCCTTGATGATGCCCGTGTTCGGCGTGAAGCCAATGAAGATGAATATGCCCGTCGCGATGAGGTCGGAGGTCACCCCCGTCTTGCGATTGGTGATGCGCGCATGCGTCATCAACCCCGCTTCGCCGTGAATCTCCTCGACGACGGTGTCGGTGATCACCTCGATCTTCGGATTCGCGAAGGCGCGCTGCTGCACGATCTTCGACGCCCGGAAGGTGTCACGACGATGGACGATGAAGACCTTCGCGGCGTAGCGCGTGAGGAAGTCGGCCTCCTCGAGCGCGGCATCGCCGCCGCCGACCACCATGATGGTGTGCCCCTTGTAGAAGGCACCGTCGCAGATGGCGCAGTACGAGACCCCCTTGCCGGCGTACTCGATCTCACCCGGCACTTCGAGCTTCACTGGCGTGCCACCGGCAGTCACGATCACGGCGGGAGCGCGGAAGATGTCGCCACCCTCGATGGTCACGTTGAAGAGACCGTCGGTCGCCTTCACGATGGACTCGACCGGCGTCGAAGTGCGAATCTCCGCGCCGAACTTCTCGGCATGCGCCTGGAACTTCGTCGCGAGCTCGTGTCCGAGGATGTGCTCGAAGCCGATGTAATCCTCGATCACTTCAGTGTTGAGCAGCTCGCCGCCGGGGAAGCCGCGCTCGAGCACGACGCTCTTCAGCATCGAACGGCCCGTATACAGTCCGGCGCACATGCCCGCGGGGCCCGCGCCAATGATCACCACTTCGTAGTCGTGCGTTGCCACGTCAAACACTCCCAAGTCGTTTGCGAATCCCGCAATCTAGGGGCGGCTCACGGGCGAATCCACCTGTAAAGCGCCGCGACCGCGTCAGGGGGAGCAATACCGTCAGGGAGCGGCGAGTTCCAAGACCGAGAGGGCGCCGTGACAGTGCGAGACCGTCCCGACGAGGACTTCGGCGGCACGGCCGGCCGCGACTTGCGCCACGAGGGCATCGGCGGACAGGACTTCGTCCACGCCAAACATCCCGACGCCGTAGGCGCGGTGCACGCAGTGGAAGACCGCGGGGCCATCGAGGCGGCGGCCGCGCAACCGTTCGGTCTCGATGAACGTGCGCAGCGTGGTCGGCAGACTCCAGGCGCGCGCCCCGCGTGTGTGCGGGCAGGTGCGGGGCTCGATGCAGTTAATCGGGCATTCCCACGTCGCAAAGCTCACGTAGTGTGTGCCGTCGTCCCCGGTGCGCTGCCACGGGACGTCCACCGCACCGTCCACCGGCGCAAATCGCATCATGCGTCCCGGCCAACGCGCGCGGGCGCGCGACATCACCCACTGGCCCATCAGGTGCGGCATCAGTGGCGACGGAACAATGGCGTGACGGGCTGCCTCGGCGATGGGCCGGAGTGCGGCTTCCGCCAGGTACGCGGCGAAGAACGAGCCCCACTCGCGAGTCACCAGCGTTACGCCCTCGGCATCGCGACTCACCGCGCACTCGCTATCGCGGTCCACCACGATGAGTCGCGCCCAACTCAGCGCGTTGGCCTCGCGCGCGCGCCGCAGTTGGCGCACGTAGTAGCTGCCGTAGCACCCGCCGCCCACCACCACGATGTCACCGTACGCCTGCGAGCCCTCAGGGGCGGACACGACGCCCGCCATCCACAAAAAGGGTCTCGCCAGTCACGAATCCCGCGTCGGCGAGATAGCGCACGGCGGCGGCGACGTCGCTGGGCTCACCGATGCGCTGCAGCGGCGTCTCCTTCGCGAAGGCCTCGACCTGCTCCGGTGGATATCCGGGAGGGGCGAGCACAAAGCCCGGGGCGACGCCACAGACTCGAATGTCCGGGGCGAGCGCGGCCGCGAGGTGGCGCGTCATTGCGATGACCCCCGCCTTCGCGATGCCATGCACGCTGTAGCCGGGCCACGGCTCCTCGGCCATGTGATCGGCAATGTTGATGATTGCACTTCCCGCGGGCATCAGTCGTGCGGCGGCCTGCGCAAGGAAAAATGGCGCGCGCAGGTTCAGTGCAATGATCGCATCGAACTCCTCGGCGCGCACATGCCCAAGCTTGGTACGCTCCATGCCAGCCGCGGAGTTCACGAGCAGATGCAGATCGCCAAAATGTTCATGCGCGGCATCCACCAACGCATCGCACTCCGCCACATTGCTGAGGTCCGCGGCAAAGGCGTGCGCGTCACCGCCCTGCGCCTTGATGTCGGCGACGAGTTCTTCGGCGCCCGCTGAGGAGTTGCGGTAGTGCACCGCGACGCGCCACCCGTGCGCGGCCAACTCCTGCGCAATGGCGCGCCCAACGCGCTGCCCTGCGCCCGTGACAAGCGCGACGCGCGCGTTGGTCACGCGAGGCCCCGACGTTGCGCCACGCGCGCATCCTGCGCCTCGAGCCAGGCGAGCGGCACGCGCATCGCACCGAGCACGCGGCCTCCCTGCATCGCGCCATGCCAATCGGAGCCGCCGCTCATCACGAGCCCGAAGTGCTCAGCGAGCGCCGTGAGCCGCAGCTCGTCGTCACGCGAGTGGCTCGGATGGCGCACTTCCACACCATCCATTCCGGCCTTGGCCAGCGGCTCGATCATCTCGCGTCGTCCATCGCCGCCGGGATGCGCGAGCACCGCGATCCCACCCGCGTCATGAATCAGCGCGATGCCGTCGGCGATCTCCAAACGTTCCTTGTCCACGTACGCCGGCTTGCCGGCCGCGAGATAGCGATCGAAGGCCTCACGTGAGTCCTTCACGAAGCCGCCGGCAATGAGCGCACGCGCCACATGCGGACGACCAAGCGCGCCACCATCGGCCGCGGCGAGTACCGCCTCGACGGTGACCGGCACACCGACGGCGTTCAACTTGGCCACGATGCTCTCGGCCCGCGTGCGCCGCTGCCCGCGCACGATCTCCAGCCGCTGCTGCAACGCATCCACATCGCGGATGTGCAGCCCGAGGAGATGTACTTCGTCCTTGCCAAGGTGGACGCTGAGCTCGACGCCGGGCACGAGACGTAGGCCGCAGGCGTCGGCGGCAATCTGCGCCTCGGCGATGCCGGCAAGTGTGTCGTGATCGGTGAGGGCGAAGGCGGCGAGGCCCGCCCCGTGCGCGGCGGCAATCGCCGCGCTGGGACTCAACGCGCCGTCGGAGGCCGTCGAATGCGCATGCAAATCCACGTGTGGCGCAACGGCAGGCGCGGCCGAAGCCACGCCCTCGGGATTACTCACGAGGCGTAGCCGGCCTCAGGAGAGGTCACGCTCGGCTGCGAGGTCTCGAAGAGACGGCGCAGATCGGTGTCGGTGAGTTCGGCGAGCGACTGCTCGCGCGAGCGCACGCCCGAGGGCGAGTAGCGCGAGAGGCGCACCTCGCGTTCGTCGGCGACGCCCTTCACGAAGATCAGTCCAAACTCATCGGCATCGTACTGTGTGACGTAGCCGGAAGGGTACACCTGCCAGGTCTGGCCTTCGATTTCAAGTCGGCGGGTCGGCATCAGCGAAGCTCCATCTGGGTGTAGATGCGCGAGGGATCGCGCACCGGTTCGGGCGACGCCGCGTGCGCGGCGGAGAGTGCTGCGGCGCTGTCGGCCTCGCAGAACTCGACGAATGCCCCCGGCAGGGCATGCTCCTCGAAGACCCAGAATCGACAGCCCATGCCTTGGTAGTGCGCCTCTTTCGCCCGCAACCGCTCGAGATATCTCGGGCGGTCGTTGGGAGGGACCACGGTGCGATGGATCGACAGGGCCTTGGGCATAATCAGCCGGTGACGGACTCCAACGTCTTCTTCAGGTCGGCCATGAAGCGATCGGCATCCGCGCCATCCACGACGCGATGATCGAAGCTGATGGAGAAGTAGGCGCAGGTGCGGATCGCGATGGTGTCCTCACCATCGGGGCCCGTGATCACCTTCGGACGCTTTTCAATGGCACCGAGGCAGAGAATCGCCGTCTGCCCCACCGGAATGATCGGCGTGCCCATGAGGGAGCCGAAGACACCGGGGTTGGTGATCGTGAAGGTCGCGTCCTGCACATCGGTCGGATTCAACTTCTTCGAGCGGGCCCGCGCGGCGAGATCGTTCACGCCACGCGTGATGCCGACGAGGTTGAGTCCATCGGCTTCCTTCAGCACCGGTACGATCAGGCCCGTGGGCTCAAGTGCGACCGCAATGCCGATGTTGTAGCGCTTGCGCAGAATCACGTCGGTCCCGCTCACCGTGGCATTCATCACCGGGTGACGACGGAGATTCTCAATGACGCTGCGAATGATGAACGGCAGATAGGTGAGCTTCTGCCCCGTCTCCGTCTCGAACGACGACTTCATCTGCCCGCGCAGCTTCGCGATGCGGGTGAGATCAATCTCAAAAAAGCTCGTGACATGCGCGGCGACCTGCTTGGCCTGGCGCATATGATCCGCCGTGAGGCGACGAATCTTCGACATCGGCTCGACGACATCGCCGGGCCACGGATTGAAGGTCGGCTCGTTGGCGTGCGACATTGGCACGCTCACCGACGACGGCAATCCGCTCGGCATCGGTGTCGCAGCCGGCGCCTTCGCCCCACTGGCTGCGCCACTCGCGAGATGCGCCTCGAAATCCTTCCGCGTCACCCGACCGGCGATGCCGGAGCCCGACATCTGGCTGATGTCCACGCCGGCTTCGGCGGCCATGCGACGCACCAATGGCGAGGATTTCGTGCGAATACGCTCCTCGAACGAGTTCCCGTTACCGGCAGGACGTGGCGCAGCGACCGGTGCCGCGGGGGCACTCGGTGCACTGCCGGGCGTGGCGGACGCGGCGGCCACCGGAGCGGGAGTCGCGGCGGCAGGCGCAGGAGCCGGAGCGGCGGCGACCACCGCGGCCCCCTTCTCCGTCTCGATGCGCGCGACAATCGCGTTCACCGGCACCGTCGTCCCCTCGTGCACGATGATCTCGACAATCGTCCCCGCGCTCGGCGCGGGTATCTCGGCGTCCACCTTATCGGTGGAGATCTCGAAGATCGGCTCGTCGCGCTTCACGTCATCGCCGAGCTTCTTCAGCCAGCGCGAGAGCGTGCCTTCCGCAATCGACTCGCCCATCTGGGGCATGATCACATCAACTCGGGCCATTGCCACAACCTCGATCAGAACTTGTCGTCAGAATCCGGGGCCTCGGGCGCCTTGGGGCGCCACATGGCCGAGAGAACCAGCAGGGGGAGCGAAACGGCACCGATGGCACCGCCAATCAGCATATAATAGCCCCAATCGCAGGTCGGGATGCCGTCGCACTTCGGGGCCTTCATAAAGAAGCCGACAATCTTCGAGGTCAGCACCCCGACCATGGCCCCGGAGAAAAAGCCAATCCAGGTCATGAAACAGCCAATCCCGACCATCCGCAGCTTGGAGGGCGCGGCGGGGGTTCCCCCGGCGTCTGGGCCTGCGCCGGGGGCGGTCACCAGCTCACCAGGCGGCGGACCGCCAACACGATGTCATCAACCTGCGGAAGCACGAAGTCCTCGAGCGCTGGAGCGTAGGGCAGCGGAATATCGTGCGCGGTCACGCGAAGCACCGGCGCATCGAGATGGGCAAAGCAGGATTCATTGATACGCGCCGTGAGCTCCCCGGCGATACCACCCGTCCGCGTGTCCTCGTGCACAATCAACACGCGATTGGTCTTCCGGACCGTGGCGAAGATCGCCTCGTCATCGAGCGGCGCCAGCGTCCGCAGGTCGAGCACCTCGACCTCAATGCCGTCTTCCTTCGACAGACGCTCCGCGGCTTCCAGCGACTTATGCATTGCCGCGGCGTAGGTGATGATCGAGAGGTCCTTCCCCTCGCGCGCCACGCGCGCCTTGCCGATCGGCACCACGTGGTCACCCGCGGGCATCACGCCCTTAATGCGGCGATACAAGTACTTGTGCTCGAAGAACAGCACGCAGTCGTCGTCGCGAATGGCGGCCTTCATCAACCCCTTCGCATCCTCGGCGGTCGCCGGATACACGACCTTGAGCCCCGGCGTGTGAATGAACCCCGCCTCGGGATTCTGCGAATGGAACGGCCCGCCGCGCACGTAGCCGCCGCTCGGACCACGCACGACCATCGGCGTCGGCAGGAAGGCGCGATAGCGCGCCGTCGCGACGTAGTTGGTCAGCATGTCGTACGCGTTGGCGATGAAGTCAATGAACTGCATCTCAACGACCGGGCGCATCCCCATGTGGGCCGCGCCCGCAGCGGCTCCGACAATCGCAATCTCGCTGATGGGCGAATCGATCACGCGCGCTTCGCCGTACTTCGCCATCAGGCCATCGGTGACTTTAAACGCCCCGCCGAAGGCCCCGATGTCCTCGCCGAGCATAAAGACGCTCTGGTCACGCGCCATTTCTTCATCGAGGGCCTCGCGAATGGCCTCGAGATAGGTGATCTCGGCCATTAGCTCTTCGCTCCCTTCGACGCATCCCACGTCCCCCAGCCTTCGGCGCGCTCCTTGCCGAGCGACGAGACGTCGGCGCCCTCGCGATACCACAGCGGCTTCTCGACCGGCGGATCGGCATAGACGCCAATCAACGCATCGTGCGGCTGCGGGAGGGGCGATGCCTCGGCCACGTCAGTGGCGGCGTCAATCTCCGCGTGAATGCGCGCATCGATTTCGTCGAGCGTGGACTGCGGCACCTTCTCGCGGTCGAGCAGCACGCGCACAAAGCGGTCGATCGGATCGTTCTCCGCCGCCCACTGCTCGATCTCACCATCCGGTACGTACGACTGATTGTCGTGCTCGGCGTGTCCCTTACGGCGATACGTCATGAACTCGAGGAGCTGCGTGCCCTCGCCGGCGCGCGCACGGTCCACCGCGCGCTTGGTGCAATCGTACACGGCGAGCACATCGTTGCCGTCGCACTGTTCGCCGGTGATTCCGTAACCAATCGCCTTGTCCACGAACTGCTTCACCGCGCTCTGCTTCGACGTGGGCGTGGAGTAGGCGTAGCCGTTGTTCTCGATGATCACCACAAGCGGAAGCTTCTGCACCGCCGCGAAGTTGATGCCCTCGTGAAAGGCACCGGTGCTCGTCGCGCCGTCACCGACATACACGAGTCCCACGCGATTTTCGCCGCGCATCTTGAAGGTCATGGTCACGCCGGCCATCACGGGAACCATGTCGCCGAGCGGGGAGATCTGGCCGAGGAAGCCGCGGGTCTTCCCCGCTTCGCCGAGATCGCCGAAGTGGATGTTGAGTTCGCGGCCGCGCGTGGGCGAATCGCCCCTAGCCATGTACTGCTTGAGAATCTCCACGGGCGTCGCACCCTTCACAAGCATGGCGCCCATGTTGCGAATCAGCGGCGACATGACGTCGCGCTGCTCGAGCGCGTAGCACGAGCCCACGGCATCGGCCTCTTGGCCGAGCGAGCGGAAGAGTCCGCCCACGACCTTCGTCTGGCGATACAGCGCGACGAGCCGCTCCTCGAGTGTGCGCGTCAGCCGCATCCAGTAATAGAGCTCAAGCTTCTGTTCGATCGGCAGTGCATCGCCGAGATGTCCGGAACGGTCAGCACGCTGCGCTGCGCCGCCCGCGTTCGGGCGGCTGGTCTTCGGTGGCATCAGTACGCGGGCGCGAACGTGTGCGTCGGGTCCATCTGCGTGTGCAGTTGCACGAAGAACTTCTTCACGTTGCGGTCGAGGCGGCTCTCACCCATCTGGTCGGTATGCGCTTCGACGAAGGTGTAGTGCCCGCCTTCCATCTTCACGGTGAGCGTGAGTTCCGACGGGACTTCGGGCGTGCCGACGCTGCCGCGATACGTGCGTGAGCGCGGGGCTTCGGCGGCGAGGCGCATGCCGATCGTCGGGAAGAAGGCATCCGCGGTGGAGAGCACGAGGTCCGGATGCTGATGGGTGCGATAAAAGTGGCGCATATCTCAGGATGGAGGATGGAGGATGGAGGATGAAGGAACAGAGCCTTCATCTTCCTTCATCACGGCGTCTTGTTCGTCGAATCAAGGGTCGGGGCGGGCGGCGGCGTCTTCACCGGGTCCGTCGTGGGCACGCGGATCTGTGCTTCGGCACTCGGCGCGAGTTCGTTGCGCACCGTCTGCCGCCAGTCTTCCGAGCGCTGCAATGCGCTAGTGGAATCGCGGCGGAACTGGATGCCCATTGCCCAATCGCCGGCAGTGACGAACATGATGGTCGTGCGGTAAGTGCCGGCCTCGGGGCCATAGGTGAGGCCATTCCAAACCGTCTTGCGATCGGCGTTCGTGGCAAAGATGCGGCCTTCGCCATTCACCACCGGCTCGCGGGTCTCCTTGTCGAGCACCGTCACGGTGTAGGTGATGCGCTCGAGGGCGCGAGGCGGCACGACGTCGGGGAGCAGCCGAAT
>JANLTT010000009.1:0-8296 GCA_031363115.1 Gemmatimonas sp. | reverse complement strand
TAGAGTCCCGCCGCCTGGAAGACATGTCGGCGCGCCGCCGTGAGTTCCTTGAGCAACTCCTCCGGAGTCGCGTCGTCCACGCCGGCAGCCCAGAGGACATCGGCAATCCACGCGGCAATCGCCTTGGTGAGCGCGGCCGAGTCAGTGACGGGATCTTTCGCCTTTTCGAGGGCCGGCGAGAATCGCTCGAGCATGGGATGCCGCGCCGCGAGCGAGCGCCGCGCGCCTTCGACAATCTCCGATGCTCCGGACTTGCCGGCGCTGATCAGGCGCGTCGAGAGCGCCGTCATCAATTCGCGGTACGCCTGGATGAGCGCGGGGGATGCCTGCGCCGGCAACGCCTCTGGAATCGGCCAAAGGCGCACCAGCGGCGGCGCCGCGAACGTCTTGCCCTCAAGGAGCAAGCGGAGGTGCGCCGTGACATCAGCCACGCGCGGATCCACGAAGCATCCGCTCGTCGGACGACCCACGGCCAGCGACGCGTAGTTCACCGATCCATCGGCGATGATTTCCAACGCGCCGTCAATCATCAGACCATCGAGATACGCGAGCAACGCGCTGGCGTCGGTCGTCTTCAGTTCGCGCGGAAAGGCGATCGGCGTCCCCGTCTGGCTCGCAAACATGAGATCGAGTTGCTCGTTGGACGCCTCGTGGAAGCAGATGCTCCCGTACTCGGCGGCCGTCGGCACGCGCCCGATCGCATCGGAAATCGCAATCGGCTGGAAGGCGATGCCATCGGTGCTGGAGGTCGCATTCACCACCTCGCCTTCCTCGAGAAACAGGACCAGCAGTTCCTCGGGCATCCAGACCGCGACATAGCCCGAGACGCGCGCCGCGCGGTCTCGTTTGGCGTCGGTCAGGAGGTTTCGTAAATGCACGTACGCCAAGCGGGTCCTCTGCAGCAGGACCCGCTTGGCGGGGTACCGGATCGCGTCCCGCAGCGGGGGCATAGCGATCCGTTCGAGGTTATGCGACGTGCTGTTCGAACTTGGCCGCGAGCGCCGGCTTCGGCACGGCGCCAATCACCTGATCCACGAGCTTGCCGTCCTTGAAGAACAGCAGCGTCGGGATGGAACGCACCTGGAAGCGCATCGCCGTCTTCTGATTGGCGTCCACGTCGAGCTTCGTCACCTTCACCCGCCCATCAAACTCCATGCTGAGCTGATCGAGAATGGGCGCGATCATGCGGCACGGGCCGCACCAGGTCGCCCAGAAATCAACGACCGCGAGCCCCTGATGCTGCTCCACTTCGGTCGCGAAGGAATCATCCGTTACCACCACCGTCTTCGACATCGTCTCTCCTCAAGTGAGCCGTCGAGGTCACCGGTGCCGCGCACCGATCCCTCGTGATTACGTTATCGACGTCCCGTCTGCCTTGCACGCGTCGCCCCGCACGCCTGCTTCGCCCCTCTCCGGACCGCCCCATGACTCCGCCAATCCCGCGCGGTACCCGCATTGCCCATCTCGGTATTGCCGTGGAATCACTCGCGGCAATCGTCCCCTTCTACCGCGACATCCTCGGCATGCCCGAGACCCCATTGGATGACGCCGATGGCGCGCGCATCGTGGGACTCATGGCCGGGGAATCGCTGGTCGAACTGCTGGAACCAGACCAACCCGAATCCCCCATCGGGAAGTTCCTCGGGAAGCGCGGCCCCGGCATACATCACATTTGTTTCGCGGTTGAGGATCTCGACAGCACCCTCGCCCGCTGCAAAGCACATGGCGTTCAGCTCATTGATGAAACGCCGCGCCTCGGGGCCGAGGGAAAGCGCATCGCCTTCCTCCATCCGCGATCAACGCACGGCGTGCTTGTCGAACTCTCTGAATACTAAGCCGTCAGGGGCGCGTTGTGCTGGAGGTCGGGGCGCAGAAGTCCCGCGCCGGGCGCAGGTCCACGTCCTCCACGAACCACATGTCCGTACGCGGATTCTTCACGAGGGTGAACGGAACGGTCGCTTCCTTCGTCCCTTGCTTCAGGTCGGCGCGCAGCAGTGTGCGGCCTGCCTCTCCCATCTGTGCCGGCGCGAGGCGAGATTCGTCATGCTTGAGATGGCAGATCATAATCAGCAGGCGACGCTCGAGTTCCTGACGCTCCACACGGTCGCGCGTCGGCCCCTCCGCGTTGCCCCACACGGCCGACATCTGGTCCATGTCCCGGGCGCGCGCCGCGTCCAGGAACTGCACCACCGCCTCCTGCGGGGTACGTGCTCCGGCACCGACGGAGGTGTTCGCCCGGCGGCACCCGACGGCGAGTACCAAAAAAGCCAGGCCCATCAGTAACGTTCCACGTCTCACCAGACCGCTCCTCTTAAGGGATGTCATGACCGCAAAGATGGCCCCGCAGCGCCTCTTCATCAACATCGACCACGTCGCCACGTTGCGGCAGGCCCGTCGGGCGACGTACCCCGATCCGGTCGCCGCCGCGCAGATTTGTGAGGATGCCGGCGCGGACGGCATCACGGTGCACCTCCGTGAGGATCGCCGCCACATTCAGGATGCCGACGTCGACACGCTGGCCCGCACGGTGGGTACCCCGCTCAATCTCGAGATGGCCGCCACGGCCGAAATGACCGCGATTGCCCTGCGGCTTCGCCCGCATCAAATCACGCTGGTGCCAGAGAAGCGCGAGGAAGTGACCACGGAAGGCGGTCTCGACCTCTTCGCCAATTCCGCGCGCCTCGAAGCGGCCATTGCCCCGCTCCGCGAGGCCGGGATTCGCCTCTCCCTCTTCATTGACCCCGACCTGAGGCAAATCGAGCGCGCCGTCGCGCTCGGCGTCCCCGCCATTGAGCTGCATACCGGGGCATACTGCCACCATCCCGAGATTCCGGGGCACCTCGCGGCGCTCCAACAGGCGTCGCGCGAGGCCGCGCGGCTCGGCTTGGCCGTTCACGCGGGCCACGGACTCACGCTTGGGAACGTGGGCCCCGTCGCCGCGATTCCGGAGTGCGAGGAGCTCAATATTGGGCACGCGATCATCAGCCACGCCGTCTTTGTGGGGCTCGACGCCGCCGTGCGGGCAATGCGCGCCGCAATGATTACGGCCCGGCCCCGTTGACCCAGACCGCGCGAAGCGGGAACTTTCGGATGCACTCTTTGGAGACGCGATGACCGGCGGACTGCTCGACTTCTTTACCCTTGAGGCCAGCGAGTACGTCGAGCAACTCGACGGGCTCGTCTCGCGTGCGACCGCCACCCCGCCCGATGCGGACGCGTTCACGCGCGCCATTCGCGCCCTTCGCGGTGCAGCCACGATGGCAAAGCTGCCGGGCATCGCCGAACTCGCGGCCGGGCTCGAACGGCTCGCCAAGCAGGTGCGTGGCGGCTCGCTCGCGTGGGACGGCGCGACGCGCGCGGTCGCCATTGCCGCCATCGACGACACCAAGATTCTCATCCACAACGTGCGCGGCTGGTCGACCGCCGACGATGCGCGAGCGCAGCGTGGGATCACTGAACTCGAGCGCGTCGCCCCCAAGGCCGTCGTCGCCGCACCGGCAAAGCAGGCGAGCGCCTTTCTCGCCTCTGCCGCCGCCGATGCGGCCGCCGGCCTCCTCGAGTTCGCCGAGAACCCGGGCACGCCAGCACAGTTCGCAAAAGTGATGGAGAAGGTGCGTGCCCTCCGCGGCGTGGCTGCACTCAACGATCTCCCCCCGATGGGCGAAGTCGTGGATGCCGTGGATGCCGCCGCGAAGGCCATCGAACTCGGACAGGAGGAGGCCACCGCCGAACGGCGGCGTCTCTTCCGCACCGCAGCTCGCGTGCTTCTCGAAGGTGGCGATGCCGTGCGCCAGGGTGGCAAGCCGCCGGTGGATTCGCCCGCGGTGCGCGAGTTCTCCCTGGCCTCCGCCACGTTGAGCGGGAACGGCGAAGGCGATGACGTCGTGCCGATTGCCTCGCTGCTCATGGAAGGCGATTCCGTCTCCGCGGCGGCCAACCCGCCCACCACCTCGGCGCAGCGATTCCGCCTCGAGGTCGTGAGCCAGGCCGAACATCTCCGCCGCTTGGTGCACGATGGACGCGCGGCCGCAGACACCGCGACGCGAGAGCGCATCAGCCGCGAACTCCGCTCCGCGGTGCGCGCGCTGGCCCGGGCGGCGCAGAGCTTTGGCGCCGTCGAGATCGCGAATCTCTTTCTCGCCGCCGAACGTACCGCGGCCGCGCTCGACCCCGCGACGCTCAACGTGCTCGACTCGGCCGCGATGCTGCTGAGCGCATCGGATGCCGCGCCCGAGTCCATCAAGCCACAGTTCGTCACACTGAGCCAGTCGCTGACCGAAGCAGCGCCCCCGCCGCGCATCTCCACTCCCGCCGCACCCATGGCGCGCGTGGCGACACCGTTGGCGACACCGTTGGCGACGCCCGTCGCTGCTCGGGCAGCCACGCCCATCCCCGCGGGTACCGGCAGCGCCGCGCCCTCCGGCGCCGCGCTGCGCGACCTGCTTGCCACCGGCCTCTCCGGTCTCGCCCCGCTCGCGGATACCAACCTCGCCGCCCCTGTCGTCGGTGACGAAGACGATGTGATTCCGATCGAGGATCTCCTGCTTCGCGGACGCGACGCCCTCGAGCGCGCCATTCAGATCGGCGACAAGCTGCGCCACTCCGGGGACGTGCCCGACCACGAGACCCTCTCCGAGCTCTACGACCTGCTGCAGCTCGCGGCAGCGGAGTAGGCGGCGTGAAGCTCGGATGGCGCGGGATGCTGGGCATCGCGCTCAGCATCTTCCTGCTCTGGCTCACCTTGCGTGGGGTGGACATCGCCGAAGTGTGGGGCATTCTCTCCACCTCGAGTCTCCCGCTGTGGATCCTCTGCACCGTGACGGCGACCGCCATCTTCCCGCTGCGTGCGCGCCGGTGGCAGGCGATTCTCGCGCCGCTCGGGCCACGCATTCCCTTTGCGCCGCTCTGGCATGCGACCGCCGTCGGGATGATGGTGAACAACGTCTTCCCCGCCCGCGCGGGTGAGTTCGCACGCGCCTTCGCCCTCTCGCGCGAACGCCGCGACATTCCCCTCACGACCGCCTTCGCGTCGCTCGCGGTGGATCGCCTGTTCGATGGCGTCGTGGTGCTCGGGCTCATGGTGGCCGCCACCTTCGATCCCGCCTTCCCCGCCGATGCCACCATCCTCGGCGCGACCGCGGGCGGCATCGCCCTCTCGGCGTCGGCCTTCCTCGCGGTCGTCCTGATTGGGCTCTACGCGCTCGTGCTGGCCCCGGCGCTCTTCATCGCTATCGCCGAGCGGATGGTCGGCCTTGTGTGGAAGAATGGTGTGCCGAAGGTGCACAACTTTCTGACGGGATTTGTCGCCGGGCTGGGAGTGCTGCAGCAACCCAAGCTCGCGCTCGAGGTGTTTTGGTGGACACTCATCCACTGGCTCACCAATGGGCTCGCCTTTTACTTCGGCTTCCTCGCGCTCGGCATCAGCGCTCCGCTGTCATCGGCGCTGTTCATTCAAGCGCTCATCGCGATTGGCGTGGCGATTCCCTCCTCTCCCGGCTTCTTCGGTCCGTTCGAGGCCGCCGGCAAGGCGGGACTCGCGCTCTACGGCGTCCCCGCCGCGTCGGCCGTGAGTTGGGCGATCGGGTTCCATCTCTTGTCATTCGTGCCCATCACCGTGATTGGCGCGTGGTACTTCACCCGACTCGATCTCCACGTGCGCGACCTCGCTGGTGCGCCCTCCAAGGACGCTCCATGAGTGCCACCGCCGTTTCGGTCGAGGCGCAGGCCAAGCTCAACCTTCGACTCTGCGTTCTCGCGCGCGAGAGCTCCGGCTATCACCAGCTCGAGTCGCTCTTCATTCGCATAAACCTCGCCGACAGCGTCCGCGTGGCGACCGACACGAAGACGCGCTCGCTCGAGTGTGCCGGCCTCAACCTCCCCGCCGAACAGAATCTCGCGTACCGTGCGGCGGCGGCATTTCTTGAGGCCGCGCGGTGGGACACCGGCTTTCACATCGCCATCGAGAAGCGAATCCCGACCGGTGCCGGACTCGGTGGTGGAAGCGCGGATGCCGGCGCGGTACTGCGCGCGCTGAACGCGCTCGCCCCGTCGCCTCTCCGGGACAACGAGCTGATGACCATCGCGTTGCGATTGGGCGCCGATGTCCCCTTCCTCACCGCTGACGCCACGCTGGCCATGGCATGGGGTCGCGGCGAGCGTCTGCTTGCGTTGCGTCCGCTGCCGGCGCGCGACGTGTTACTCGCCCTTCCTCCCTTTGGCGTGGACACGGCCGCTGCCTTCGGTTGGCATGCCGAGGCGTCGCAGGGGCGCGCACTGGAGGCGCCAGCGCCGCTCAGCCTCGACGAGCTCGATCGGTGGGACGCGGTGGCAAAGCTCGCGCGCAATGACCTCGAGGACGTCGTCTTCGCCAAGCATCCGGAGATTGCGCAGTGCGTCAACGTCCTTGGCGGCGCCGGCGCGCGCATTGCGCGCATGAGCGGCTCGGGCTCGACCGCCTTCGGCATCTTTGACCGACGCCTCATGAAGGAGCCCACGGGTTTGCCGGAAGGGACGCGTCTCGTGCAGACCCGCACCTCAACCAGCGTCGCCGCCGTGAAGGCGCTCGATTAAGGGCGATTGCTTCCTGCAGTTGCTCGCCCCACGTAGCGGCCGTTAGCTTCGAAGGAATGCCTGCTGCCCCTTCGTCCAATGGCAGGACAGCCGCCTTTGGAGCGGCGAATGGTGGTTCGAATCCACCAGGGGCAACTTCGCTGGACCCGTCGCGCTTTCGGGACGCGCCATGCGCCTGAGCTACCGGCTGAACACCCCGCCCTGCGGCCCCGCCAACCACTCGGCGAGTGTGGGCTGGATCCGATCCTTCGGCGAAACTTCCGTGGCGACGCGCGGCCAGGGGATCCCCAGCGCGGGATCGTCCCATCGAATCCCACCCTCGGTGGTCGGCTCGTAGGACGCGGAACAGAGATACTCGACTTCGGTGTCGTCCTCGAGCGCCTGCAGCCCGCGGGCGAATCCCGCCGGCGCGTAGACCCAGAGATCCTCGGCCGCACGCGTCTCGCGCCACCACGCCTTGCCGCAGGTCGGCGAGTCGCGGCGCACGTCGACCGCGGCAAGAAAGGCGCGGCCGCGCGCCACACGCATCAACTTGGCCATGGGCGGATTCCACTGAAAATGCAGCCCGCGCACGATTCCAGCGGCCGAGCGCGAGAGATTGATCTGCGCGAAGTACGACGGCAACCCGACGGCCGCGAAGTCCTCGCTGCGAAAGAGCTCGCGAAACGACCCGCGCGCATCGGGATACGACGCGATGTGCGCCAACACGAGATCGGGAATCGTCGTCTGCTCAAGTGTCACGCGACTCATGCGCCGCGCTCCACACCGAGTCCGGCGAGACGCTCCGCCTCGCGCCGATCGAGAAACTCGTCCATCGCCTCCTCCCAACGTCGTCGCGTGATGCCAAGCGTCTGCTCGAGCTTTGTGCAGTCGAGTACGGTGTAGAGCGGACGCGCGGCGGCGGCACCGTAGTCGTCGCTTCTCACGCCAGTGACGCCATCGGGGAATCCGGCCCGTGCGTAGACGCGCCGCGCGACCTCCGCCCACGTGGTCTCCCCCGCCCCCGTGGCGTGAAAGAGGCCGCGCGCCTCCTGTGCAAGCAGCCCCCAGATCCACCCCGCGAGGTCCGCCGTGTGCGTCGGGGTGCCCCACTGGTCATCGACCACGCGCGAGGGATGTCGTGCGATGGCGCGTTGCCACATCATGCCGGGAAAGGCGAGCCGCCCCTCACCATACAGCCAACTCACGCGCACAATGAGCGCCTCGGCTCCACTCTCCAGCAATGCCAGTTCGCCGTCGCGCTTCGTGCGCGCATAGACGGAGAGCGGTGCGGTGTCGTCGTCCTCGCGCATGGCGCGGCGCGCGCGCCCGTCGAAGACGTAGTCGGTGCTTGGGACAAGCACACGCACGCCGCGCGTGGCGGCGAGTCGTGCGAGCGTCGAGGCCGCCGTGACGTTGAGTGCCTGCGCCGCTGCGGGCTCCGCTTCGGCGCGGTCCACATTCGTAAAGGCCGCGCAGCTCACGACCCAGTCGGGGGCATATGAATCGAGCGCACGATCAAGCGCGTCGGGGTCCGTCGCGTCGAGCATGGCGTGCGTCGGAGCGCCGAGTGAGACATGCGCGGGCGCAGCGGCCCGCAACGCCGTTCCAAGCAGGCCGCCGCCGCCGAGCAGAAGGACCTTGGTGGTTGGCTCAGTCATGCCGCAATGATAGGGCGTGTGCCGCGTGCTTGAGAACGTGAGTCACGTGCGCGGCGCCAAGTAGAGCGCGTCGGTGGCGCGCGAGG
>JANLTT010000098.1:0-19440 GCA_031363115.1 Gemmatimonas sp. | reverse complement strand
TGGGCCGGCTATCCCCCACAAATCGGAAGCTTGCTCACGTGTTACGCACCCGTTCGCCGGTTGCCCTTGCGGGCCCCCTTGACTTGCATGTGTTAAGCACGCCGCCAGCGTTCGTCCTGAGCCAGGATCAAACTCTCCAATAGAGAATCCAATAGGCTCTCCCGAATCGCTGTCACGCTGTCGTTGCCGATGGCATGACAGCGTTATTCGGAATCACAATAGTATTTCAGGTCTGAACTCTCCCCGAGCGCCTGAATGCACTCGGATCCATGAGTTCGACTCGCACACTTTGCGATCTCTCTCTCTCGATTTTCAATCAGCGTTTGCTTGCTCGGCACCATTTCCGTGCCAGCCTCCAAGAATACCACACCGTCAGCTCATCGTCAAGGGGGTCAAGAAACTTTTTTCAGACCCCGCTCGTCGCTGCTCTCGCGAGCCGCTGACCATGCCCCCTCAACTGCGTCCCATTACTGCAGACCGTAGAGGGACGCAGAAGATAGATAGGGTGCGCACTTTACGCAACCCCCAACTTCGCATCATCTCTGCATCCAACACATCACCAACAGAGCACAACAGCCACTCGCCCTGTCACCGATGCGAAAGGCCCCGGCGCCTGTGCCGAGGCCTTCACAATGCGCCCTGTAGGAATCGAACCTACAACCTAGTGATTAAGAGTCACTTGCTCTGCCAATTGAGCTAAGGGCGCAGGATCAGAACCACTCCTGCCGTTACCGCATCCTTCGTCTTCTCGCCAGCGCACTTCCTGCTCCCTTCCTGCACACTGCCTACTCGCCAGACGCACCAGGAGGGACTCGAACCCCCGACCCACAGCTTAGAAGGCTGTTGCTCTATCCACCTGAGCTACTGGCGCTTCAACCCACCGTGTCCTGTGCCACGTCTCCTGCGACACACTCGAAATTGGATGCAACACCCCACTGCACAACACATGCCCTACATAATGCTCACGCACCTCATCGGGGCGGCCGGATTCGAACCGGCGACCTCCTGCTCCCAAAGCAGGCGCGATACCGGGCTACGCTACGCCCCGCGATCAGTCTCCAAGGATAGTCACACAATTCGCGTAGGTCAACTCACCCAACACAACGCGATTGCTACCACCCATCTCAGACCGCACGCGGCTCCTCGCGCGGCTCCTCGCGCGGCTGCTCGGCAAGCTGCTCGCCAAGCTGCTCGCCAAGCGCCACCGCGCGCGCCAGAACACGACGCCGCAACTCCTCTCCGCCCGACTGCAGCACACCGCGCACCGCTCGCGCACGATGACTCACCCGCGCCTTCTCCGCTGCGGTCGCCGCACCGAACGTCTTCCCCAACTCGACGGACTCGAAGTACGGATCATAGCCAAAGCCGCCATCGCCGTTGGCTGACATCGTGATCCTCCCCTCCACGTGACCGTCGCCACGCCACGTGGTGCCATCCACCACGCACACCGCCAAGCACCGATACCGCGCCGAGCGCTCACGCACACCCTCGAGCGCGCGCAGGAGTGCCGCGTTGTTGCCCAACTCGAGGTCGCGTCCACTCGCCGCCACCTGCGCCCAGCGCTTGCTATGCACGCCAGGGGCGCCGCCGAGCGCATCCACCACGAGTCCCGAGTCCTCGGCGAAGATCACGCGCCCCGGAAGACGCGCCGCAAACCAACGGGCCTTTGCCTCCGCATTGGCCCCGAAGGTGTCGTAGACCTCAATGCCCTCCTCTTGCGGCTCCTCCGCGAGCCCCAGCGCGTCCAGCGTATCGACGACAATGCCTTCCGCGCCGAACAACGCCGTCAACTCGCGAATCTTGCCCGCACTGCGCGTCGCGAGCACGAGCGGCGCGGGCCCGCGCGACTCACTCACCCGCGCTGGCATCCGCGCTCACTCCAGCAAGTGCGCGCGCCTGCGCGGCGTCGAGCGCACGAATGCCGCCATGCGCGAGATCCAGCAACGCGTCAAGCTCGCGGCGCGAGAAGCTGTTGTTCTCGCCGGTCCCCTGCACTTCCACGAACCGATCCGCGCTGGCCATCACGACATTCGCATCCACGTCGGCACGGACATCCTCCGCGTACTCGAGATCGAGCACCGGACGGCCATCCACGACGCCGACGCTCACGGCGGCCACACGCCGCTTCACCGGCGAGGCCTTCAGTCGCCCGGTGGCCACCATCCAGTCGAACGCATCACAGACCGCCACCGCCGCCCCCGTAATTGCGGCCGTGCGTGTGCCGCCATCGGCTTGCAGCACGTCGCAGTCCACCTTGAGCGTGTACTCGCCCCACTTGAAGTCATCGAGCATAGCACGGACGCTACGACCAATCAGCCGCTGAATCTCCTGCGTGCGCCCGCCAACCGTCCCGCGCTCGCGAGAGGTGCGCGTGTGCGTGGCGCGGGGGAGCATCGCGTACTCCGCGGTCAGCCACCCCTCGCCCTTGCCCTTCTTCCACCCGGGCACGCCGTCCTCCACCGAGACGGCGCAGAGCACGCGCGTGTTACCGAACGAGATGAGGCAGGATCCCTCGGCATTGGGAGCGGCGTGGCGCTGCATGGCGATCGGACGCAGCGCGTCGAGCGCGCGGCCCCCGGGACGATTCTCTGGCATTAGGTCCTGAGTTTGGCGATGGTCGCCGTAGTGGAATGTCCCGCGGTCAGCGGGATGATGACGACGCGTCCGCCGCGCGCACGCACGCTGTCCCCGCCCGCTACGTCCTCGGGGCGATAGTCCCCGCCTTTCACGAGTACGTCGGGCTGCAACGCGGCCACGAGTTCGGCCGGCGTGTCCTCGTCGAACACGACGACGGCGTCCACGCACTCGAGCGCGGCAAGAACGTAGGCCCGATCGGCTTCGCTGCGCACGGGACGCTCCGGCCCCTTGTTCAGACGGCGCACCGAGGCGTCGCTGTTGACACCAACGATCAGGTGCGCGCCCTCGGAGCGGGCACCGCGCAGCACGTCGACGTGGCCGGGATGCAGGAGATCAAAGACGCCGTTGGTGAAGACCACGTCGCCGACGCACGCGGCACGCCAGGACGCGGCGGCAGCGCGGCGCATGACTTTGTCGGCCGGCGGGCGCACCTGACTCAGAACGTCCCCACCGCGCGGGGCTCGAAGTAGAACTCCTTCACAATGCCCGGCAATTCGACGAGTTCGTAGTACTCGGCCCAGATCTCGATGGTCCCCGTGCGGCGGCGCACCTTCACCTTATGCGCGTTCGCGGGGAGTTGCAGCGAGTCGGCGTAGTCGCGCAGACGGCGTTGAATCGTGATGTCGCTGCGCTTGCTCGCGAACCGCGCTTCCTGCTGCATGCGGTCCCGAAACTGGTAGTAGTTCCAGAAGGGCCGACCAATGTTCACGCCGAAGTAGCCGATGGCGAACACCACGAAGATGCTGAACAGGCACCCCAGCGTGCCTTTCCCTGCCCGCGCCTTCACCATTGCGATTGTGCTCCCTCGATGACGTCGTTGACGATGCGATCGATGGCCTGCTTCCGGCCGGCGGCTTCATTGCGTTCGGCGTACTCACCTTCGGCGGAAATCCCGGTCTTGGCCCACAGGACCTTGCCGGTGACTTGGTCTACGATTTCAATGTCGGCCTGCACGCGGAGCCTGCGCCGCGCGGACGTGGCCTGCGCGGGATTGGCCGAAAACGCGACGGGAATGTCGATTTCATATCGCGTGATCTTGCCCCGCACCACGGCGCTGGCCCGTTCCTCGGTGGCATCGCGCAACCCGAGGCGCGACTGGATGCCCTCCCGCAACGCCGCCTGCAACTCGAGCGGAAGCTCAGGCGCGGCAGTCTCGTTCTCGAGTGGCAGAACGGCCACGGTCTTGACGTGCGCGGGAAGTCCGCCGCCGGCGAAGCTATAGCAGCCGGTCGCCAGCACCAGCGCGAGCAGCACAACAAGACGTCGCATCAGGCCGCCTCGGCCGACTGGCCGCGCGCGAGCAGTTCGCGGATGGGCGCCGGGAGCGTCGCGGGGCGCCCGTCGGCGTCGAGCGAGACGAGCGTCGTCGAAGCCGATGCCAGTCGCTCGCCTTCCACGCCGTCCTCGGAGACGCGGACCAACTCATACGCAAAGGTGACCATCCGTGAACGTACCCCGGTGAGTCGGGTGACGATCCGCACCTGGTCGTCGTAGCGTGCGCTGGAGTGAAAGCGCACGTGCGCGTCGGCGACCGCGAGCAGCACGCCCTGGCGCTCCATCGCGGCGTAGGTCATCCCGAGTGCGCGGATGAAGTCGGTGCGTCCGACCTCACACCAGACGAGGTAGTTGGCGTGATAGGCCACCCCCATCTGGTCGGACTCGGCGTAGCGGACGCGAATATCTGAGCGGGACTCCATAGTGGGCGAGTCTACCCGGAGCCGACGCCCTTTGTAAAGGGCGCGCCGCTCGCGTAGGATTGAGCGATGCTCACCGGCCCCGTCTATCTCCTGTCTGATGCGCACCTCGGCGTCGCGCCGCCTGAGAGCGAGCGCGACTTGCTGCAGTTGCTTCGGGCCCTCCCGGAGGACGCGCGCGGGCTGGTGATTAACGGCGACTTATTCGACTTCTGGTTTGAGTGGCGGCACGTCGTGCCGCGCGCCGGCGTTCGGGTGCTTGGGGAGTTGGCCCGGCTCGTGGATTCCGGCATCCCCGTGCTCTGGATCGCCGGCAATCACGACTGCTGGGGGGGCGAGGTTCTCCGAAACGACGTGGGGGTGGACTACCACGTCGGACCGTGGCGCGGGTCGCTGGGTGGTTGGGATACCGTGATCGAGCACGGCGATGGCCTGCGCGAGCGCGAGGATGCCCCGTACCGCCGTTTGCGCACGGTCCTGCGGCATCCCCTCTCCCTCCGGGTGTTTCGCTGGCTGCACCCTGACTGGGGCACAGCGCTGGCGCTCAGGAGCTCGCACACGAGCCGGAATCACCGGCCGCGGGATGGGGGCGAAGGGCTTCGCGCCGTGGCCCATGCGCGACTGCGGGCCGCCGACGCGCCCGAGGCGATCGTGTTCGGGCATTCACACGTGTCGACGTTGGAACGCGCGGAACGCGGGGTCTTTGCCAATCCCGGCGCCTGGCTCGACCAGCCGCGTTTTCTGCGATTCACGCCGGAGCAACTCGAGCTGTGCCGTTGGACCGCCGCAGGCCGCGTCGTGGAATCAACGCTCCAGCGCGAGCCACGCTGACTCAGCGCCGCCGGGCGCGCCCGTAGTTAATCGTCGCAGCGATGGCCGGGCCGAACGGCGTCTGGCGTAACGCCACCTTGCTGGGAAGATCCCACAGCTGCGCGGCCACGTACGCATCGGCGCCGGCGAAGAGGTGGTTGAAGATCAGCACGGCCATCCAGTCCTCGAGGTGCAGCCGACGCGTGCGAACAAACGTGTCGGTGTAGCGCGGCACGTCCCAAGCCACGACAATCGGCTGACCGAGCGTGTCGCGCGCGGCGAGGCCGGTGGCGGCGTCCACTTGGTAGCGCGAGGGCATCGAGTCGCCCCGGAAGCTGCGCGCGAGCTGCAGATCCTCCGAGGAGCGATGCAACATGGCGAGCGAGATGGCCTCGACGAGGAGAAAGACGCCGCCCGCATAGGGCCGATCAAGCTGCGCCTGCCCTGCCCCGGGAAAGAGGAGCGAAAGCCTGAAGGCACGACCCGGTGTGATCAGCGGCTTCGGCTCATTGTCCGGCGCGACCAATGATACGGAAACGGTGTCGATCGCCTGCGCCGCACCAGGCAACGCCACGCCGGCGCGCGTGCCCGCCTGCGTCTGCGCGCCGAGTGGCAGTGAGCAGAGAAGCGTCAGGACAAGCGCGAACACGGCAGACGGCCGGACGCGCCGCGCTGGCGGGAGCGTGTGGGAATCGAACCCACCCAGCCCGACTCGGTCGGGCCGCAACGGTTTTGAAGACCGCGGGGACCACCAGACCCCCTCCACCCCCATTTCCAGCGCGTGCGGCAGTCGCATGCGTCAGGCCAACCGCAGCTGCGGGCCACTGCTCCACGATTCCACTCGACCCACGACCACGGCATTCGGCACGCGCGCGAGGAACTCCGCGACGCGAGTGGGATCGAGCGCGATGAGCAACCCACCCGACGTTTGCGGATCGGTGAGCAGCGCCCGCACATCGGTGCCGGCATCGTTCCAGTCGGTGTCGGGATCCACCCAGCGCGCATTCCGCGTGGCGCCCCCGGTGGTGTGACCGGCAACCACTGCCTCGCGCGCGCCATCGAGCAGTGGCACCGCCGCATGCTCAATCACGATGATCACGCCGCTCGCCTTGGCGATATGCCGCGCATGACCGAGGAGCCCGAATCCCGTGACATCGGTGGCGCAGCGGGCACCGAGGGCAACGGCCGCACGACTCGCATCGCGATTCAACGTGGCCATGCTTTGATACAGCGCCTCGTCCTGTGCGGGGGTCAGGAGGCCACGCTTCCCGGCAGTGGCCAGAATGCCCGTGCCAATGGCCTTCGTGAGGACGAGGACATCGCCGGGGCGCGCGTTGGCGTTGGAGAGAATGCGATCAGGATGCACCTGTCCGGTTACCGACAAACCGTACTTGAGTTCCTCATCCACCACAGTGTGTCCGCCGACAATTCGTGCCCCGGCCTCATGGACGGCCTCCTGCCCACCGCGGAGAATCTCCGTCAAGACGCGCAGCGGGAGGACCTTCTCGGGAAACCCGACGATGTTCATCGCGGTCAGGGGTTCGCCCCCCATCGCGTACACATCCGACAGCGCATTCGTCGCGGCGATGCGACCGAAGCGATAGGGATCGTCCACGATGGGCGCGAAGAAATCGACCGTCTGCACGAGCGCGAGATCGTCGGACAGCCGAAAGACCCCCGCGTCATCGAAGGTTTCTCGACCGACGAGCAAACGGGGATCAGTTTCACGCGGCAGCGGCGCGAGCGCGGCGGATAGGTCACCCGGACCCATCTTTGACGCTCAGCCAGCGCCGCGTGCGAACTGCGTGAGGCGGAAGATTTCTTCTTTGGTCATGCTTGGGATGAAGCTAGAAGGATGGAGGCGGAAAGATGAACCCCTTCTTTCATCCTTCATCCTCCATCCTTCTTCATCGGGCCAGTGCCCGGCGACGGCTTATCGCACCTTTGCAACCAGCTCGATCTCCACATTGACGCCGCGTGGCAGCGCGCTCACCTGCACGGTCGAGCGCGCTGGCCGTGCGTCGCCGAGCGCGGTGGCGTAGAGTTCGTTGAAGCGTGGGAAATCGGCCATGTCGGTGAGGAAGACGGTGGTCTTCACGACATCGCTCCAGGTCACGCCGGCTTCGTGGAGCACCGCGGCGAGGTTCTTGAGTACCTGCTGCGTCTGCGGGCCGATGTCGCCCGCGACGACTTCACCCGTGGCGGGGTCGAGCGGGATCTGTCCCGCCGTGAAGAGAAAACCACCAGCGATCGTGGCCTGCGCGTACGGCCCGATCGCGGCGGGGGCGGCTGAGGTGCTGAGTGTCTTGACGGTATCGGGCATCAGGGATTCCTAGAAGAGGCCTTCGATGGAGCCGTCCGGATTGATTTTCATCCGTTCAGCGGCCGGCACCTTGGGCAGGCCCGGCATGGTCATGATCTCCCCGCACTGCGCGACGACAAAGCCGGCGCCAGCGACGGGGTACACATCGTTCACGGTGACCTTGAAGCCAGTCGGGCGCCCTAGCTTCGTGGCATCATCGGAAAGCGAATACTGCGTCTTCGCCATGCAGATCGGCGTTTCCGCGAGCCCGATGCTCTCAAGATATGCAATCGCGCGTTCGGCCTTCGCGCTGTACTCGGCACCATCGCCACCGTAGACGTTCTTCACGATGGCGTCAATCTTCGCCTTGATCGGCAGCTTGGCATCGTAGAGCGGGGCGAACTTCGACTTCCCGCCCTTGAGGATGTCGAGCACTTCCTTCGCGAGCGCCTCGCCTCCTGCGCCGCCCTTGGCAAAGACCTCGCAGAGCGCGACGCGCGCGCCGGCCTTCTCGGCCGCCACGCGCACCATCTCGAGTTCGGCGTCGGTATCGGTGCCGAAGCGATTGATGGCCACCACGAGATCCATGCCGAACTGGCGCACGTTCTTGATGTGGTGCTCAAGATTCACGACGCCCTTTTCGAGTGCCTTCAAGTCTTCCTTCGCGAGCTCGGTCTTCTTCGCGCCCCCGTTCATCTTGAGCGCACGAATCGTCGCAACGAGCACGGCGGCTTCGGGCATGAGTCCACCGAAGCGGCACTTGATATCAAAGAACTTCTCGGCGCCGAGATCGGAGCCGAACCCTGCCTCGGTGACGACGATGTCGCCCACGGCGAGCGCGGCACGTGTCGCGAGGATCGAGTTGCAGCCGTGCGCGATGTTGCCGAACGGACCGGCGTGCACGAAGGCAGGACCACCCTCGAGCGTCTGCACGAGATTCGGACGAATCGCGTCCTTGAGCAGCATCGCCATCGCGCCATGCGCATTGAGATCGCGCGCACGGATCGGCTTGCGCTCCGCGCCGTACGTGGAGCCGACAATAATGCTGCCGAGTCGCTCCTCGAGGTCGGCTGCGCTGGTGGCGAGCGCCACGATGGCCATCACCTCCGAGGCCGGGATGATGACGAAGCGCTCTTCGCGCACGACGCCTTCGGCGGCACCGCCGAGTCCGATGACCACCTTTCGGAGGGCACGGTCGTTCATGTCGATGGTGCGCGGCCAGGTGATGCGGCGCGGATCAATGTTGAGCGTGTTGCCCTGCTGCAGATGATTGTCGAGCATGGCCGAGAGCAGCGCATGCGCCGATGAAATGGCGTGGAAGTCGCCCGTGAAGTGCAGGTTGATGTCGTCCATCGGCAGCACCTGCGCATAGCCACCACCCGCCGCGCCGCCCTTGACGCCAAAGACAGGACCCAGCGACGGCTCACGAATGCAGAGCACGGCGTTCTCGCCGAGCTTGCGGAGTGCCTGCGCGAGCCCAACGGACGTGGTGGTCTTCCCTTCACCGGCGGCCGTCGGGTTGATCGCCGTCACGATGACGAGCTTGCCCTTTGGCGGGCGCGTCGTGAGCTCGAGGGCGACCTTCGCCTTGTACTTGCCGTACAGATCGAGGTCATCGGGGCCGAGGCCGATGTCAGCGGCGACATCGGTAATGGGGCGCATGGTCGCCGCTTGGGCGATCTCGATATCAGAAGGGACGGTCATTAGCGAATCCTAAACCTCGAAGGGGGGTGGGAGGAGCGAGGAATCAGACATCAGGCAAGACCGAAGAGGCGACGAGCATTGGCAGTTACGTGAACACCGAGGGCATCCGCGTCGGTGCCGCGCACCTCGGCGAGCCTGCTTAGGGTACGCGCGCACCAGGCGGGTTCGTTGCGCTTTCCTCGAAACGGCACGGGGGCGAGATAGGGACTATCGCTCTCAACGAGCAGGCGATCGTTCGGCACCACCCGGACGACATCGTCCCCCTCCCACTTCTTGAAGGTGACGATACCGGAGAAGGAGACGCACCAGCCCGCGGCGAGCCCGACCTCGGCGAGGGCCACCGAGCCGGTGAAACAGTGGAGCACGCCAAGGATGCCGGCCTCGCCGGCCTCGCGAATCATGGCCGCGGTGTCGTCTTCAGCTTCGCGCGTGTGCACAACGACCGGACGACGATGCTGCGCGGCGATGGCGAGCTGCGCGGCGAACGCACGGCGTTGGAGGGCGCGCGGCGAGTGGTCGTAGTGGTAATCGAGTCCGCACTCACCGACCGCGACGGCCCCTTGATCCATCGCGGCCTTGATGGCATCCACGTCGGTCGTTGGCTTGAACGCGGCGGCATCGTGCGGATGCACGCCGGCGGTCCACCAGACGAAACCGGGATGGCGTGCCGCGATGGCCTGCGCGCGGCCGGCGGATGCGAGCGACTCCCCAATGCAGACCACACCGAGTCCACCAGTCTCGCGAATGCGTGCGATGACCTCGTCGCGATCTCCGTCGAAGGTGGGGTCGCCGAGATGCGCGTGCGAGTCGATCCAGCTGGCGGTCATGAGCGGGCTCGGGCCCGTGAAACGCACACGGCCCCGGAACGAGCGAACTCGTTTCGGGGCCGTGTGCGATGCACGAACGAACTCAGCCGCGGGCGGGCGCGGCAGGACGCGTGTGCGGCTGCGCGTCCGAGGCGTGCGGCCACTTCTTCTCGATCCAAAGGAGCAACGGTGCCGCCACCCAGATGGAGCTGAAGGTACCGACAATGATGCCGAAGGTGAGGATCAAGGCAAACGGCCGCATGACTTCGCCGCCAAAGACGATCAGCGCGAAGAGCGAGGCGATGGTGGTGGTACCGGTCATCACGGTACGCGGCAACGTCTCGTTGATGGAGCGATTGATGATGTCGCGCAGCGACTGCTTGCGGTTGCTGCGCAGATTCTCACGAATGCGGTCGAACACGACGACCGTATCGTTCATCGAGTAGCCGATGACGGTGAGAATTCCGCCGACCACGAAGAGCGAGACTTCGATGTCCGCGTACTTGATGAAGGCGAGCGTCGCGAGACTGTCGTGCAAGGTGCCGAGCACCGCGGCAACGCCGAAGCGCCATTCGAAACGCCAGGCGAGGTAGATGAGCGTGAGGCCGAAGGCGATCATCGTGGCAACGAGTGCATTGCGGCGCAATTCGCTGCCGACGCGCGGCCCAACGGCTTCGCCGGAGAGACGCTTGAAGCCCTCGGTGCCGTACTTGGCACGGAGCGCCGCTTCGATTTCATCGGCGACGGTGCCGGCACCGGCGGCCTGGCGCTCGATCTGCGAGCGCTCCTGCGCGCGGATGCGGATTTCCTCAGGCGAACCGAAGGTCGTGATCTCGGCCTCGCCGAGTCCCGCACCGGACAGCGTCTGGCGGACATCGGCGATGTTCGGGGCCTGCGCGAACTGCAACCGCAGTTCGGTGCCGCCGGTGAACTCAATGCTGTAGTTGAACCCCGTGATCGGCACGAGGATGATGGCGGGAATCACGAAGAGGAGCACCGTGATCGCGGCAAGCTTCCACTGGCGAACGAAGTCCCACGAAGTGTTCTGGAGGATGCGAAACATCAGATGCTCAGAGTCGTGGGGGGCGTCTTCTGGCGGCTGAGCCAGACGTAGTACAGCGTGCGGACGAGGAAGATGGCCGACGCGAGCGAGGCGAAGATACCGGCCAGCAGCGCCACGGCGAAGCCACGCACCGGTCCGGTGCCGAACTGATAGAGAATCGTTGCGGTCAGCGCAGTCGTGACGTGCGTGTCCACGATGGCACTCCATGCATGGTCAAAGCCTTCGTCAATCGCGAGGCGAACCGACTTGCCCGCATCGAGTTCCTCACGGATGCGCTCGAAGACGAGGAAGTTCGCGTCCACGGCCATACCAATGGAGAGCACGAAGCCCGCGATGCCCGGCAAGGTCAGCGTGGCATCGAAGGCGGCGAGAATCGCGAGCGTGATGAGGATGTAGAACGCGAGACCGCAGACGGCGAGGAAGCCGGAGAAGCGGTAGTAGCCGACCATGATGAGGATGATCATGCCAATGGCGACGAGGCCGGACGTGAGGCCCTGACGAATCGCGTCATCACCGAGCGAGGCGCCGATCTGGCGCGCCTCAACCACGATGAGCGGTACCGGCAGCGCACCGGCGCGCAGCACGAGGGCCAAGTCCTGCGCCTGCTGGATGTCACGGCCGCCCATCGTGATCTGGCCACGGGTGCCGATGGCGCCCTGAATGGTCGGCGCGGACATCACGCGATCGTCGAGGACGATGGCCATGTTGTTGCCGATGTTGCGGCCGGTCTCGGTACGGAAGCGACGACCGCCTTCGTTGTTGAGCTGGAAGTCAACCTTGGCGCCCTCGAGGGGATCCTGGTTCGGCTTCGCATCAACGAGGTACTCGCCGGTGATGATGTCACGCGACTCGAGTACGTACAGCGGGCGATAGTACTGCTGCCCAAGCACCATGGAGTCCACGCCCCACCGGACGACCTTGCCCGGCGGCAGCGCCGACTGGATTGCCGAGTCGGCGAGGATGCGCTCGAGGAGACGCACATCAGCCATCGCGACCATGTACTGACCCGGCAACCCGCCTGGGGAGACTGAACGACGGAAGGGACCGTCCGTTGACGTGGCGGCCGTATCGGCGCCCGTGGAGTCAGTGTCTTGGAAGAGCGAGGTGAGAGCCCGCGACGTGTCGCCTGCGGCGACGGCCGGCGCGGCGCGATCAAGGCCACGTTCCTTCGCAATCTGGTCGAGACGCGGCGTGACGCGCTCCAGTGCCTGCGACTTGTCCGTAATCTGGAAGCGGAGGAAGGCCGAGCGCTGCACGACGGCCGTCGCACGCTCACGGTCATCAATACCCGGCAGTTCGACGGTGATGCGGTTGTCGCCGACCTTCTGGACGATGGGCTCGGCAACGCCGAACTCGTCAATGCGCGTGCGGACCACGGTGAGCGCGCGCTCCAGCGCGTCGCTGACATCCGCGACCTCTTGCTTGGACTGATCGATTTCGAGGGCGAGATGCATTCCGCCACGCAAATCGAGTCCGAGCTTGAGCGGGACGCGGGAGACGGTGGTGTCCACAAAGACGCCGTCGCGATTGACGCGCTCGGTCACGGTGCGCGGGAAAAGCGCCCAGACCGACGCAATGATCATCGCCGCGATCAACAGCAGGCGTGCCTTCAGGTTTTGCATGCCGGAGCAGGAAGAAGTGAAGCGGTCAAAGACAGCCTAAGAGAATACGCCCTGGGAGGGCCCAAGTCAATCGAATGCAACAGCTTGCAACAATGGTTCGTGCCGCGATTCTCACCGCTAGAGCCCCGAGGCGGCGAGGGCAACGCGTGCCGCCCGCTCATCTTGCGCCAGCTGGGCCCTCAGCGCGTCGGCGGAATCAAAGCGACGCGTTTCGCGCAGACGAGCCACAAAGTCCACGCGAACCCGTGCGCCATAGAGCTCCCCGGTCATCTCAAAGCAATGGACTTCCAATGCCGCAGCCGCGTCCCCGAACGTGGGACGCGGCCCCAGGTTCATCATCCCACCGTAGCTCCCGATGGGGGTCTGGGCCCGCACGGCATACACCCCCTCTGGGGGGAGCAGCTTCCGCGCCGGGGGGGCCCCGAGATTGAGCGTCGGGAACCCCATCGTCCGCCCGCGCTGGTCTCCGTGCCGAACGATGCCGCCCACTGAGTAGTGGCGGCCCAGTCCATCGGCGGCGTGCGCGAGATCGCCGCCCGCAATCGCCCGCCGGATGGTGGTGGACGAAATGGCGCGCGAATCGCCCCCCTGCACCGCCTCGATCACGTCCACCGAGAAACCACGCGTCGCGCCGAGTCCGCGAAGCACCTCGGCGTCACCGGTGCGCCCGCGACCAAATCCATGGTCATGGCCAATGAGGAGCTCTCGCACGCCGAGTCGGTCGCGCAGTACGAGGTCCACAAAGTCCTCGGCCTCGTAGCGCGCGAGCGTCGGCGTGAACGGAATCACCACGACATAATCGAGTGGGCTCTCGGCGAGCACTTCGGATTTCTCATCGCCGAGCGTGAGCAGTGGCGGAGCCGCGGAGGGATTCACGACCTCGAGCGGATGCGGGTCGAAGGTCACGAGCACGGCCGGGAGTCCGCGAGCCTTCGCGCGCTCGGCGAGCCGCTCGAGCACCAACTGATGCCCGCGATGCACGCCATCAAAGGTGCCCACGGTGCAGACGGTGCCGCGCACTTCCGGCGGGAGGCCGAAGGCGGGATCGGGACGCGACTCAGGCTTCACGCATCACCACCCGTGGCTGCCAGCGGTCGGCGCGTCGCTCCGCGAGCGCCACGAGCACCGCACGATCCTCGCGCACGAGGGCGGCCCACTCACCGCTGACCGTCGCGAGGACCTCGATGCCGCGCACGATCTTCAGCAGATCTTCGTCCGTCAGCGACTGCACCGGCACGTGCGGCACGGCATCGAGCGCGGGGCGCAGCGTCGCGCGCTTCTCACGCAGATCCTCAAGCGTCACGGCATCGCGCACATCAAAGGCCCCGCTCCGTGTGCGACGCAATGCCACGAGGTGCGCCGCGCTGCCCACGGCGCGCGCGAGATCGCGCGCGAGCGAACGGATATAGGTGCCGCCACCGCAGGTGACGCGCACGAGCATCTCGTGAACGCCATCGTCGGACTCGCGCACCTCGAGAACGTCCCAGCGATGCACCTGAATGGTCACCGGTTCGAGTACGACCGTCTCTCCGGCGCGGGCGAGCGCGTAGGCGCGCTGTCCGTCCACGCGCTTGGCCGAGTAGGCGGGAGGGACCTGCGAGACGGCGCCGACGAAGCGCGGGAGCGCCTCCAACAAGGCATGGCGGGAGGGCAACGCGGCCTCACGTACGACTGCACCGAGGAGGTCTTCGGTGTCGGTTTCGGCGCCGAAGCGAATGGTCGCCTCGTAGACCTTGGGTTCGTTCGGCAGATGCGGCAGGAGGCGCGTGGCGCGTCCACTGCAGAGCACGAGGAGACCGGTGGCGAATGGATCTAGCGTCCCGGCATGGCCGATGCGCTTCTCGCCGAAGCAGCGTCGCGCGGCGCCGACGATGTCGTGCGAGGAGACGCCGGCGGGCTTATCCACCAACAACAAGCCGTCAGTCGTCGGAGGCGTCGGCATCGGGCACGGACGGCGCGTCAACGACACCGGGATCGGCCGCGGAATCCGGGCCTGCCCCTTCGGCGCGCTTGATGCCGGCAAGCAGCGTCTCGATGCGGGCAGCGCGCGCCACCGACTCGTCGCGCTTGAACACAAGTTCCGGCGCGAACTGCAGGCGAAGCGCCCGCCCGACGCGACTGCGCAGATGGTGGGCGATGCTCTTGAGGGCATCGAGCGACGCGGCAATCTCGGAATCGGACCCCATCACGCTCACATAAATCGTGGCGTGACGAAGGTCGCGGTTCATCTCGACCGCAGTGACCGTGATGAACCCCGTGAGGCGCGGGTCCTTCGCGTCGCGCGCAAGGAATGCGGCGACTTCCTCGCGGATGGCTTCGCCGACGCGGTCGGCGCGCCGGGGATCACGTGGTGGCATACGGTCTCCTCAGGCCCGGGCGGTTCAGGCCTGGGCCGGCTGGAGCGTACGAGCAACGTTCTCGGAGCGATAGGCCTCGATGATGTCGCCGACCTTGAGGTCGTTGAAGTTCTCGATGCCGATACCGCATTCGTAGCCTTCCTTCACTTCCTTCACATCGTCCTTGAAGCGGCGCAGCGAGCCGAGGACACCGTCGTAGACCTCGATGCTGTCGCGGACCACGCGGACGCGGCCCTTGCGGTCCATCGTGCCCGAGCGGACCGAGCAACCGGCAATAACGCCGATCTTCGGCACCTTGAAGAGATCGCGCACTTCGGCTTCCGCGTACACGACTTCCTTGACCTCCGGACGGAGCAGGCCTTCGAGCGCGAGGCGGACGTCGGAGACGGCCTCGTAGATGATGCGATAGAGCTTGATCTCGACGCCTTCACGATCCGCAGCGGCACGCGCCTTGGTGTCGGGACGGACGTGGAAGCCAATGATGATGGCGCCAGATGCCTTCGCCAGCAGAATGTCGGACTCGGTGACGGCGCCGACCGCACGCGCGACCACCTCGACCTGCACTTCCTCGTTGCTGAGCTGCTGCAACGCGTCGGCGAGTGCTTCCGCCGGACCACCCTGGTCCGCCTTAATGAGCAACTTGAGCTGACGCTTCTCGCCAGAGGCGGCGTTGGCCATGAAGTCCTCGAGCGAGACCGCACCCTTCGCGGTGCGACGGCTCTTGGCTTCGCGGTCGAGGCGTTCGCGACGCTGCGCGATCTCGCGCGCTTCCTGCGCATCGGCGACGCAGATGAACTGATCGCCTGCCATCGGAACGCCGGTCAGACCGAGCACCTGCACGGGAATCGCCGGGCCGGCGTCCTTCACCGGCTTGCCACGCTCGTCGAGCAGCGCGCGGACGCGACCGCTGTGGAGACCACAGATGAAGTCATCGCCGACGCGGAGCGTGCCGTTCTGCACAAGCACCGTGGCGACGGCACCCTTCCCGGCGTCGAGTTGCGCTTCCACGACCGATCCAATCGCGCGACGATCGGGATTCGCCTTGAGGTCGAGGATTTCGGCCTGCAGGAGAATCTGATCGAGGAGCGCCGGCACGCCGGTGCCCTTCTTGGCGCTGATCTCGGACGAGAGCGTGCTGCCGCCGAAGTCTTCGAGCACGACGCCATGCTGCAGCAGGTCCTGGCGCACCTTCATCGGGTTCGCGGACGGGAGATCGATCTTGTTGATCGCGACGATCATCGGCACGCCGGCATTCTTGGCGTGCGAGCTCGCGTCGATCGTCTGCGGCATGACGGCGTCATCCGCGGCGACGTCGAGGACGACGTTGTCCGTCACCTGTGCGCCACGGGCACGCTTCGCGGTGAAGGCTTCGTGACCCGGCGTGTCGAGGAAGGTGATCTGACGGCCATCCGGCAACGTGACGTGATACGCGCCGATGTGCTGCGTGATGCCACCCGCTTCACCGGCAACAACGGTCGCCTTGCGGATGTAGTCGAGGAGCGAAGTCTTACCATGGTCGACGTGACCCATGATGGTGACGACGGGCGAACGGAACTTGAGGTCTTCGGCGGCGTCCTTCTCGGCGACTTCGGGCGCTGCGGAGTAATCCTCTTCGCGCATCGCCGTAAAGCCGAACTCGCTGGCGATGAGTTCGATCTGGTCGAAATCCATGCGCTGATTGATGGTGACCATCAACCCGAGGTGCTTGAAGGCGAACGAGACGATCTGCGTGGCCGGCGTCTTGAGGATCTCGGCCAGCTCGCTGACCGTGATGAACTCATTGACGCGCACGGTGGTCTTCTCGCGCTCCGCCATCTCGGCGCGGATCGCGGCAAGCTCTTCACGCGCGGATTCATCAACACGACCGCCACGACGCTTCGCCGGGCCGCTGCCCATCTGCCGCATGGTGCGGCTGATGTTTGCGGTCACGGCTTCCTGGTCCACACGCTTCCCCTTCTTCCCGCGACGCGGGCCGGAGGAGGGCGTCGCATTCGGACCGAAGTTGCTGCCCGGGGTGCCCGGACGGGCACCGCCACCAGCACCACCGCCACTGCCGCCGCGATCTTCGCGACGACCGCCACCCATGCCACCGCCAGGAGTCGCCGAGGCAATTGGACGCGGGGGCATGCCACCAGAGCTGGCCGGGCGCGGACGCGGCGCCATCGGCGCGACGGGGCGCGGACGGGGCGTTGCGGGAGCCACGGGGCGCGGCGGTGCAGACGAGACTGGCGCGGCCGGCGCCGCACTGCTGGTGGGTGCGGGCGCATGGGTAGGCGCATGGGCGGGCGCCGCGGCGGCAGCGGCCGCTGCGGCCTCGGCGGCACGCTGACGCTCGGCATCATCGGCGCGGGCACGGGCGGCAGCCTGCTCTTCAGCAATCTTGGCAAGGCGTGCGGCCTCCTCGGCATCGCGCGCGGCCTTTGCGGCGCGTTCGGCCTCAGCGGCAGCAGCAGCGGCAGCGGCCACTTCGGCGACAGCGGCGGCCTCTTCCTCGGCCTTCTGCACGTCGGCGGCGCGACGACGACGGGTCGTCTTTGCTTCCTCGGCGGGAGCGGGCTCGGGCTCGGGGGCGGCGTTCGCCGCGACCTTCTTCTTCGCGGCCGGCTTGGCCTCGGCGGCACCCTCGGTCTTGGCGGCGGCCTTCTTCTTGGCCGGTGGCGCCTCTGCGGCAGCCTTGTGCGTGCGCTTATCGCGCTCCCAGCGCACGCGGGCGCGCGCGATCTGCTCGTCGGTCAGCGGCGACGCGGGATTGCGCACCGTGATTTCCAACGTGCGCAACAGCGCCATCGTCTCGTCCGGAGAGATGCCGAATTCGCCAGCCAGTTCCAACACCCGAATCTTTGACAACCCTGCCTCCATTAACTCTGCTGATCCGCGATCGCCGGTGTGGCGATCGCCAGGATCCCATCTGCCAAATTGCGGTCCACGACGCCGATCACCGTCGTCGCATCCCGCCCAACCGACTGCCCGAGCATGTCCGCCGTCTCCACGTACAGCGTGGGCACGGAGCGCCCGGCAAGCAAGCCGTCAATCTTCTGGCGGCTGTTGGGTGAGGCATCGGAGGCCACGACGGCCACGAACACCTTCCCCCCCTTCACCGCTTCGCGCACTCGATCCACGCCAACCAACGCCAACCTGCCGCGGACTCCGAGACCAATCAGGCCGAGCACTCGCTTTGCCTGGGTCTCATCCACGGCGCCCTGCCTTACTCCGCCGCCGAGGATTCATCCTCGGTGGTCAACTCGTTCAAGATCGCCATGATGCGATCGGCCTCTTCCGGCGCGATGCCGGGGAGCTTGAGGAGGTCCTCTCGCTCGAGGTCAATGATGTCGTTCAACGTCCGATACCCACCGGACTCGAGCACGGCGACCGTCGCCGTGGCGAGTCCTTCGATGTCGCTGAGCGGGACATCGGCGGCCACGTCGTCCTCGGGAAGCGGCGCGAAGAGCGGGATGTCACCACCACGCTCCAGCCACTCGCGGCTCGAGTAGAGATCGATTTTCCAGCCCGTGAGTTCCGAGGCGAGGCGCACGTTCTGTCCGTTGCGGCCGATGGCCAGCGAGAGCTGGTCTTCGTCGACGACGGCCTGAATGGTCTTGGCGGTCGGGTCGCTGAAGACGCGCGCGACCTTGGCGGGCGCGAGGGCGAGCTTGGCAAAGCGCTCGGGGTCGTTGGACCACGGCACGATGTCAATGCGCTCACCGCCGAGCTCCTGCACCACGGCCTGCACGCGCGAGCCCTTGAGCCCGACGCACGCGCCGACCGGATCAATCGCATCATCCTTGGAGACCACGGCGATCTTGGTACGGCTGCCGACTTCACGCGAGGCGGCACGCACTTCGACGATGCCAGACTGAATCTCCGGCACCTCGAGGCGGAACAGCGCCTGCACAAAAAGCGCATCGGCGCGCGAGAGAATCAGGCGGGGACCCTTGGGGGTCTCCTCGATTCGCTTGAGCACCGCACGCACCGGCTCGCCCTGCGAGTACGTCTCGCGATGATTCTGCTCGCGGTACGGGATGATCGCTTCGGCTTCGCGGAACTTGTTGAGCATGACGACGATCTTGCCGCGCTCGATCTGCTGGATCTCACCAGAGAGGAGATCGCCAACGCGGCCCGAGAACTCGTCGCGGATCTTCGTGCGCTCGCCCTCACGGACGCGCTGCACAATGCGCTGCTTGGCGGCCTGCACCGCGGAGCGACCGAACTCGGCAAACTCGACCGGGATCTCCATGAGATCGCCGATCTGGTAGTCCGGGTCCTCGTACCGAGCCTCGTCGAGCGAGATCTCGGTGATGGTGTCCGTCGGCTCCTCAGTGACCTTCTTGAGGATGACGATGCGGATTTCGCCCTGGGTGTCATTGATGTCCACCTCGGCCTGCACGGTCGGACCGTGCTTCTTCACCAAGGCGGCAACAATGCCGTCCTTCAACAGGTCGTGCAGT
>JANLTT010000085.1:0-2463 GCA_031363115.1 Gemmatimonas sp. | reverse complement strand
CGCTACGCGCACGACCTCGCGTTCACGGTGGCCGACGCGACGAATCGGCCTGTGGTAGACAAGCCGAAGCCTGATCCAAACGGCCGTTGCATTCAGTAGCGCGATGAAGGATGGAGGATGAAGGATGTAAGCGTTCGTAATGCATTCAGTTGCCGTTGCCCTTCGCAGTTATCGTTCAACCTCCATCCTCCATCATTCATCATATGAAGTGGCGCACCAGTCTTATCGCCCTCGCGATTCTTTCGAGCTCCGCTGACGCCCAGCTAAGAGTCCCAGTCACCGTCGACACGCTACCAAACGGTCTCACGCTCATCGTCCACGAAGACGCCAGCGTCCCAACCGTCACCACCAACGTCTGGTACCACGTCGGCTCCGGCGACGAACTCCTTGGCCGCACCGGCTTCGCCCACCTCTTCGAGCACCTGATGTTCATGGGCTCCAAGAACGCTCCCTACCCCCAGTTCGATCGCCTGCTCGAATCCGCCGGCGCCAACAACAACGGCTCGACAACAACCGATCGCACCAACTACTACGAGTCCGGCCCCGCGTCCGCTCTTCCGTTGATGCTCTGGCTCGAAGCCGACCGACTCGGCTGGCTCCTCGACACCATGGATGAACCCAAAGTCGATCTCCAGCGCGACGTCGTGAAGAACGAGCGCCGCCAGAGCTACGAGAACCAGCCCTACGGCATCGCCTTCGAGAATCTCGTCTCGGCCATCTACCCAAAGAGCCACCCGTACTCGTGGAGCACCATCGGCTCCATGGCCGATCTCTCCGCCGCCTCGCTCGACGACGTCAAGAACTTCTTCCGCACCTGGTACACGCCCAACAACGCCGTGATTGTTGTTGCCGGCGCCGTGAAGGCCGACTCCGTGCGCGCTGCAGTGCGTCAGATGTTCGGTGAGATCCCGCGCGGTCCCGCCATCACCCGCAATCGCCCCGCAGCGTTCACGCTGCGCGATACCGTGATTGTCCTCGAAGACCGTGTGCAGCTCCCGCGCGTCTATCTTGCCTGGCACGCCGTCCCTGAGTTCTCGCGCGACGACGCCGCACTCGATGTCGCCGCGTACATCCTCTCTGGCGCACGCAACAGCCGCCTCACGCAGGCCCTCGTGTACGAGCGCCCGCTTGCGACGTCGGCAAACGCCTTCAACTCCTCCAAGCGACTCGACGGCGATTTTCAAGTCGTCGCCACTGCCCGCCCCGGTGTGCATCTCGACACCCTGCAGTCCGTGATTGACGCCGAGCTGCGCAAGCTCGCCGCCGCACCGCCAACCGCGCGCGAAATCGAACAGGCCAAGAACTCCATCGAGGCGCAGTTCTTGAACTCGCTCGAGTTCGCCGATAACAAGGCCGATCGCCTCAACGCGTACTACTACGCCACCGGCACCGCCGATTACTTCCAGCGCGATCTCGATCGCTATCGCGCCGTCACCGCCGCCGATGTGCAGCGCGTCGTTCGCCAGTATCTCCTGAGCGGCCGCGTCACGCTGAGCGTCGTTCCCCAGGGCAAGCCCGAGCTCGCCGCCACGCAGACCCCGAGGGTCACCCCGTGATCCATTCACGACTTCTTCTCGCGGCCGCACTCATCGCGCCCGCCGCACTCGGCGCGCAACAGGCCTTCGATCGCACGCGTCCGCCCGCACTCGCCACTGCGCCCGCGCTCACCGTCCCCGCCGTGAAGAGCGCGCGCCTCGACAATGGCGCCGCACTCAAGGTCGTCGAGCAGCGTGAACTCCCGCTCGTGCACATCACGCTCCAGTTCGCCGGCGGCGGTCGTCTCGACCGCGACACCCCAGGCCTCGCCTCATTCGTGGCGACCATGATTCGTGAGGGCGCCGGCGCGCGTGATGCCAACACGCTCCAAGCCGAACTCGCCTTCCTTGGTGCCTCGCTCTCGTCCAACGCCGATTGGGACAACACCACCATCACCCTCCGCGTCGCCAAGCGAAACCTCGGCCCCGCCCTCGACCTCATGGCCGATGTCGTGCTGCGCCCGACTTTCCGCGACACCAACGTAAAGCAGCAGCGCGATCTTCGACTCGCGGGCATCCTTCAGCAGAAGGATCAGCCTCGCGCCATCGCGCAGCTCGCCTTCAATCAGGCGCTCTTCCCCGCCGGCCACCCGTACAACCGTTCGCTCGGCGGCGATTCCCTCTCTACCACCAAGCTCGACTCCGCCACCGTGCGCGCCTTCCACTCCGGCGCGTATCGCCCCATGCGCGCAACCTTCACCGTGGTTGGTGATATCTCCGACGCCGAGGCGCGCACCCAGCTCCAGCGCCGCTTTGCCGATTGGAGCGTGAGTGGCGCCGAGCGCACGCCGGCCCCCGTGCTCGTGAACCCCGTGCGCACGCCGGCGCGCCGCGTCATTCTCGTGGACAAGCCCGGTGCCGCGCAGTCGGTCATCATGATTGGCGTCCCCGGCATCGAGCGCACAACCCCGGACTACGCCTCCGTGAT
>JANLTT010000083.1:0-2033 GCA_031363115.1 Gemmatimonas sp. | reverse complement strand
TTCATGCGACTACCCCTGTTGGGATGAGTTCCGCGACGCGAGCATCGCCCTTCTGGACTGCGGCGCTTCGCACGAGCGAAAGGTACTCTGGGATGACGACCGACTCCTGCCAATACGCCTCGAACGCGCGCCGTCCGGCCGCTGCCGCCTGCGCGCGGAAGACGGTGTCAGTGCGCAGGCGGTCCATCGCCGCGCGCAACTCGTCCGCGCCTTCGAACAGCAATCCGCCACCGGAGCGCTCGACGATCTCTGGAAAGGGTCCGACACGCCGGGCAATCACCGGCGTTGACTGGCGGAACGACTCAATCAAAATAATGCCGAAGGTCTCGAAGCAGATCGACGGGACGAGCAATGCGATCGCATCACGATACCAACGCGCGAGCGCGTCGGGAGTGACGCGACCGAGGAAGCGCACGCGGGGCATGCCTGCGGCCTGCGCACGCAGCTCGCTGGCGAAGTCGCCGTCGCCCGCAATAACGAGATCTACCTCACCCTCCCCGGCGAAGAGCGGGATCACGTCCTGGAGGCCCTTGATGCGCTCGAGGCGGCCAACAAAAAGGAAGAAGGGCCGCTCCTGCGGACGCGCGGAATCCGCCGGGGCCTCCTGCGCGGTGTCCGGGAGAAAATAGGGTAGCACCGACATCTCGCGCGGGAAGCCGAACTCGGCGTGCTTTCGCCGCGAGAAGTCGCTCATGGCGATGAACAGGTCTACGTGGTGCAACTCCCGCTCGAGATACCCGGTCTCCCGCCAGAGTTGCGGCGGCCGGCGGTACGAGAGCTGGCACTTCACGCACTCGCGTCCGTCGCAGCGCTCGCGTCCGTAGCGCCAGAGTACATGCGTGGGGCAGACGAGCCAATGCTCGTGCGCCATAAACACCTTGAGGCCCTCGCCGTACTGGAGAAGCCCAGGGCCCCCGATGAGTGACACGTTGTGGAAGTTGATCACATCGAAGCGGCCATCGCGCAGGCGTCGGGCGATCTCCGGGCCATGGACGACCGGGCGGCCGAGTTGCTGCGTGAGCAAGAGCGAGCCCTTGCCGAGCGCACTGCGGAGGAAGACGACCTCCAAGCCGTCGGGCTCCGGTGCTGGCGACGGCGCCGGCGTGGGGCTGAGCGCCGTGTACGCATCGGAATCGCAAATGACCGTGACATGATGCCCGGCCCGCACGAGCCCGCGCGCGAGCCGCTGCACGCCGATGCCGTCGCCCCCGAAATTGTAGGGAGGATAAAAGGTCGTGAGAAAGCAGAACCGCAAGCGACTCATGCGATTGCCTTGCCAGATGCGCTTCTGGATGCACGTTCGGATGCGCGCGTCGGAGCGACCTCGTGTATCGCCGCCAGCGCGGACCGCGCACCAGCCGGCCAGCTCAGTAGCGTGGCGCGCTCGCGGGCGGTTCGTCCCATCGTGGCGCGGAGCGCGCCGTCATCCGTGAGGCGTCCGAGCGCGTGCTCGAGCGCAACCACGTCGCGAGGCGCAACGAAGAGTCCGCCGCCGACGAGCAACTCGGGCAGTGGACTGGCGGTCGTCGCGACGACGGGCGTGCCGCAGGCGGCGGCCTCCACGGCAGGAAGGCCGAATCCCTCATTCTCGCTGGGCAGCGCGAGCGCGATTGCGCCACTCAGCAGATGGCGCAGTTCGGCGTCGGGGAGGAAGCCGGGCCAGTGCACGAGCGATTCGGTGCCTGCCGCCACGATTGTCGCGTGGATGCTCGCCTGCGATCCATGAAAGACGTCACCGCCCGTCGCGCCGACGAGTACGAGGTGCGGTACTCCCGACGCTTCGGCGCCGCCGCGAGCGCGTACCAGCGCCGCGTGCGCTCGTACGAGGTCCTCAAGGCGTTTGTGCGGATTGAAGCCCCCGACATAGGCGATCCAGCGAGCATCTGGGGGAAGGCCGCAGGCAGCGGCCACTCGCGCCACGTCGGCGCTGTCGGTGGACGGCGAGTACGCGGCGGCTGGGGCCTCGAGCGCGACGCGGATTCGACTCCGTGGCACGCCCAACACCTCGGTGATCTCGCGAGCTGCGAACTCGG
>JANLTT010000066.1:0-7854 GCA_031363115.1 Gemmatimonas sp. | reverse complement strand
GAGAGTTCGATCTGCCGCTTCATTGCATCCACCATTTCAACAGGCATCGGGAAGGCAGCCTCGAGCGCCGCAAGCGCGGAGCCCGCGGGTGCGCTCTTTCCCATCTGCGCGAGATACCAGCGGGCGTAGCGTTCACCCATGCCGGGGAGGAGGCGCTCCACAATCAACGCGCCGCCACGAATGAGGCCGGCACTGCCATAGGTATCGCCGAGCCCGACGCGTTGCTGCGCAGGTGTGAGATTGTCATCCACCGCGACCTTCGCGATGGCCCCTGCCGCCTCGTGCGCAAAGGTGAAGAGCATGATCTCCGCGGAGTCGGCCGTGGCCGGGAATGGCACGGCGAACTGATTCGCCGTCTTCCCCGCGGGGAGCGCGCGTCCTTCACCGCCCAGCACGAGCGAGAGAATGAGATCGCCGCTCGGCTGCTGCGTGTGATTGAGATACTGCTGCAGGGCCGGGCGCCAGGTGCCCTGCCAGAGCGAATCGGTGGCGGCGAGTGCCGCGCTGCGCGCGCGGAATTCATCGAGCCAATACTGGCGGTAGAACTTTTCGCGTTCGTTGGTGAGCGCGGCCATGAAGCGCGTCACCCAGAGGCGATCCTCCGTGCGCGGAAAGTTGCTGGCGATAAACGCGACGATGCCCGCGACTTCGCGATTGTTGGCCTTCGCCGGATTGCCCTCGGCCTTGAAGAAGTACTCGAAGGCCTGGACCATCTCCTCCCAGGTGCCGAAGTAGAGCGGGAGGAACTGCGCATTGAGGAGGAGTCCGCGTTCGGCACCGATGCGCGAGAGATCGTCGCGCGCGGAGTCGAGCGAGGTGTAGATGCCGCGCGAATTCTTGAGGATCATCATGCGCTCGGCGTAGCCGCGATTGAACAGCGGCACGGCGGCGGTGTCATCCTGCAGCAGCGCGAAGGCATGCAGCCAGAGGTCCACATGTTCGCGCGTCTTCACCGGCCATTGCGGGCCAGGTGCAACGACTGGTTCAGCGCGACGACGTTGTGCGTCAGCGGGCGTGGCGCAGAGCGCGACGCCAATGCCGATGGCAATGATCAGGCGGCCGAACGACCGCAGGTCACGCAGAACTTCCATGCTGATTCGATCTCCGTGCTGCATCCGGGGCAGCGGCGAGTCTTCAGATTGATGCCGCAATTGGGGCAGTACTGTACACCACGGCCCGTCGGCAACACCTGCGCACAATACGGACAATCGTGCGCGTGAGTTGCATGAGTTGCATGCGGCGTGCTGGGAGCCGGAACGGCGGGCGTGTCGGCGAGTGGGTCGGGCACCGGTGCGGCCACGGGTTCGGAAATCCGTGCGACCGGCTCCTCTAGTACCACCGAGGAGGCGATTGGTGTCGAGGGACGCAGGTCAATCTTCGTGTCGCCGCCGAGGACGCGTTCCACGGCGGTGCCCGAGAGGCGCACCGTCGCGTTCAAGTAGGTGCGCAGGAGCCCGAGGTCGGGGTTCGAGGTCGCGAGCTCATTGCGGAGATCGTCCTGCATGAGATCGTCGGCAAAGACGAACTCGCGCTCGCCCGCGACGAGCCGCATCACGGTGTGCAGGTAATCGTCATTCGTCTCGATCATCCCGTCGCGGCGCGCGGCCTTGTACGGGACGAAGGTGTCCATGAGCTCGCCCAGGTCAATTGGACGCGCGATGGCGTCCGCGGCCTGTGCGGTCAGTACGAGACGACGGAAGAGCAGGTCGAGAGCGTCCACGGAGTTCTAGCCCACCCTGGGGAGAGTTGCCGATGCCTTGAAGGTATCGGTATCCGGGAAGGGTGAGACATCCGTGGTCCGGCCGCCCTTGGCGCGGTAGGCGGCGAGCCAGCTCTCAAAGGCGCTTTCGATGGCGCCTTCGGAGGAGGTGCGCTCCGCCGCGGCACGGGTGGCGAGATGGTTCGCGTACTCGTTCTGCGGGTGTCCGTTGTGGCCCTTCACCCAGCGCCACGAGACGAGATGCGATCCCGCGGCGCTAAGGGCATCGTGCCAGAGCGGGAGATTCTCGATGGGGCCGGTCTTTCGCTTCCAGCCCGCGCGCGCCCAGCCATGCACCCACGACGTCATGCCATCCACGATGTACTTGGAGTCGGTCGTGAAGGCCACGCGAAAGCGCTGCCCCTTGGCGCCGAGGGCGGTGAAGGTCTCAATCACCGAGCGCAGCGCCATGCGGTTGTTCGTCGTGGCGGGCTCGCTCACCCAGATGTCGCGCCGCGTGATGCGGCCGTCGCCATGGCGATACTCGAGCAAGGTGCCGGCGCCGCCGGGGTTTGCCCCTTCCTTGCCATTGCCGAGGCACGATTCGTCGGCGTAGACGGCGACGAGTGGGAGCGCGTCGCTCACTTCACGACCTCGATGCTGTCGGCCTCATCGAGGTACAGCGTGAGGGCCGCGCCGGTGGAGGGATGACGCGCAATGATCGCTTCGCGTCCCTTGATCATCGTGAGACGTTGGGGGATGACGAGAAACTCCGAGCCGCGTCGCATCACGGTGATGCGGCGTTGATCGACGACGGCCCGTTCGAGCGCATCGTACTGCTTGACGCTTAACTCCCCCACGCGGTCCCCCGGGGTCCGCACCACTCGCGGACGAAGCTGGTGAGTACCTGCGTGGCCTGGGCGATTTCCGCGACGGGCACGAATTCGGTGGCCGCATGGGCGACGGCGATATCGCCCGGCCCATAACAAATGGCGGGAATCCCGGCGGCGGTGAGCAGCGCGGCATCGGTCCAGCAGGAGAGTCCTTCGATGGGCGCCATCGTGCCATGCCTGGCGGTCGCAGCGAGCAGCCCGGTGACGAGCGCATGATTGGCGCTCACAGCATTGGGCTGCTGCACCAATCCAAGGGCGACCTCGGCGCGGAGTCCGGGCACTCGCGTGGCGACGCGCGCGATGGCGTCCTTGATCTCGCGAACGAAGTTGGCGCCATTCTCGCCCGGGAGGGTGCGTCGTTCGAGCCCCACGGTGCACCAGGCGGGATAAGCGCTCAATGCGTCCGTGCTCTTGATGGAGCCCGCGTGAAAGGATCCGCGTCCGAGCAACGGATGCGTGCGGGACGAGAGTTCGCCGAGCTGATACGACTCGAGTTCGGCGAGAATCAGCGCGGCATGCGTGATGGCGTCCACGCCGATGTCGTAGCGCGAGCCATGTGCGGCCCGGCCGTGCACGTGGAGATCGGCCCAGGCGAAGCCGCGGTGCGCGGGGCAAACGGCGAGGCGTGTGGGTTCGGTGACGATTGCGGCGTGCGCGGAGACGCCCATCTCGAGGAGGGCGCGCGTCCCGGCGCTTTCCCACTCTTCGTCAATGACGGCGGCGATGATGACTTCGCCGCCGAGGTCTTGTTGCGCGGCTTGCCAGGCGGCGGCACACATTGCGGCGACGCCGGCTTTCATGTCCGCCGAGCCGCGGCCGTAGAGAAGGCCGTCGCGTTCGTCGGGCTGGAAGGGCGAATGGACCATGCCCTCGACGCCGACGGTATCGAGATGACCGTTGAGGAGGAGGGAGCGGCCACCGTTTCCGCCGCCAATGCGGGCGAGGACGTTGGGGCGACCCGGGGCAGCGTCGAGGAGATCGACGGTGAATCCCCAGGCCTTGAGGGTGTCGGCGAGCAGGCTCGCGACGGCGCCTTCGCCAGGAGCATCCTTGGCGAAGGCGGGATTACGGGAATCGATGGAAACGAGCGCGCGCGTGAGCGCGAGGGCGTCCCCCGGGGGTGCGGTCATCGTGCGCCGCACGGAACCCCCGCGGTCACTTCTTTGGCGCGGGCTTCTTGGCGACGGCCGGAGCCGCCTTCTTTGCGGCGGGTGCGGGAGCCTTCTTCGCCGCGACCGGGGCTGCCTTGGCTGCAGCCGGAACTGCCTTGGCTGCCACTGGAGCTGCCTTCGCGGCGACCGGGGCGGCCTTGGCGGCGGGAGCGACTGGCTTGACGGGTGCCGCCTTGGCTGCGGGCTTCGCGGCCGGCTTGACGGTCACGGGCTCGGGCTTGGTGGGGAGCGCCTTGCCCTTGTTCTTCCGGAGCCATGCGCCCTCGGCCTCGATGATCAGCTTGTCGGCTTCTTCCTGCGTCATCTGGCTGCGACGGACCATGAACTGGACGAGGTCGCGGGAGGATTCGATGGAGAAGGCGGAGAGGCCAGCGGCGGCACCGATGACATCCTTCATCGCGGCGGCCATCTTGCTACCAGCTTCGAGCGAGATTTCATGGGCCTTGGCGGCCATTTCGGCGACGGTGTCGCGGACGTCCGCGCCACGGTGTCCGGGGCTGCGCTTCGGCGGAACTGGCTTGTCGGCAGAAGGGGCTTCGGCCGGCATTTCGTCGTCAGACATTTGTTGGGTCCTGAGGTGCGAGGTGCTACGCGAGATGAACGGCGGCAAGTATATGATTTTTCTCTATATATGCAAGTGACTGCGGGGGGTATTTTTGCCCTATTTTTCACTCTGTGGATAGCATTTTTTAGCAACAGTAACAAATCACTATAAAATCAGCATAATGACTCTACCACTAAAAGGCGTCCGTATTCTTGACCTTTCGCGCGTACTCGCGGGTCCGCTTGCTAGTATGATTTTGGGCGATTTAGGTGCAGATGTGCTCAAAATCGAGCGTCCCGGGAGCGGCGACGACACGCGCGGGTGGGGTCCGCCCTTCGATGCGCGAGGCGAATCGGCCTACTTTTTGTCCGTTAATCGCAACAAGTTGAGCGTCGCGGCGGACCTCACCGAGGGGGCCGATCGGGAGTTCCTGGCGGGGTTGATCGCCGAGTCGGATGTGGTGCTGGAGAACTTTCGGCCGGGGACCTTGGAGCGACATGGATTGGGGCCAGCGGCGATGCTCGCGGCCCATCCGGAGCTGCTCTGGTGCACAATCACCGGTTTCGGGCTGGACAGTCCGCGGCCGGGCTACGACTTCGTGGTGCAGGCCGAGTCGGGGTGGATGGCGATTACTGGGGAGCCTGGCGGGGCGCCGATGAAGGTCGGGGTGGCGCTGGCGGATGTGTTGGCCGGCAAGGACGCGGCGATTCAGATCTTGGCGGCGTTGGCCGCAAAGGGGCCGACCACGCGGCATCTCACGGTGTCGCTGCTGCACTCGGCGACGGCGGCCTTGGTGAACGTGGCGCAGAACGCGCTCGTGACGGGGGCGGAGGCGGTGCGCTGGGGGAACGCGCATCCGAATCTCGTGCCGTATCAGCTGTTTGCGGCGGCGGATCAGCCGATGGTGATCGCGGTAGGCAACGACGCGCAGTTCGCGGCCTGCGTGGGTGCGCTCGGCCTTGCTGCGCTCGCAGCGGATGCCGCGCTCGCGACGAATGCGGGGCGTGTGGCGCATCGGGAGCGCGTGGTGCAGGCAATCGCCGCGCATGTTGGGGCGCGTCCGGCGGCGTCGGTGTTGCAGGCGCTCACTGCGGCCGGTGTGCCGTGCGGTGTCGTGAAGCCGGTGTTGGAGGCGTTGCGTGCGGTGGAGGGCTCCGCGCTCACTGGCGTCGCGCCGCAGGGGGCAACGGCAGTGCGTCGTCCGCCGCCGCGTCTCGACGCGCATGGCGCGCTGGTGCGCGCGCACGGATGGGGGGCTTTTCAGCGGGAGGCGGGGTCGGAGGATGTGTGACCGGAATGTGACGCGGCCGTATGGGCCTTCGTCCCACCTATGCAACGGATCCCGAAGGTGTGGGTCGGTTGGCGGAAGAAAGCCCTGTCCGCGACGCGAGCGTTGGATTACACTAGCGTCGTGCCTGTAAACCAGACCGAGCCCGCTCCGCCGGACGACCTCATCGATGCCGATCAGGCGGTCATTGACCGCGTGTTGGCTGGGGATCGCAACGCTTTCGGCATCCTGATCGAGCGCTACAGCGACCCGCTGTATCGCCACGCCTACGGAATGACGGGGAGCGCTGACGTTGCCGAAGACATCCTGCAGGTCTCGTTCATCAAGGCGTTTCATCACCTGGGTGAAGTGCGAGGCCGGTTCGATGCCTGGGTGTTCCGGATCGTGGCCAACGGCTGCAAGGACTGGCTGAAGAACATCCGGCGCACGCACCTGAGTTACGAAGAGGACGATCAACCGTCTTCCTTTGAGACGCCTGAAGAAGAGTTGGATCGTGGGGAGATGCGGCGCGACCTGGATACCGCATTGTCCGCCCTGCCCGACTCGCTGCGGGAAGCGTTCGTGATGAAGCACGTCGAAGGCCGCTCCTACGAGGAGATGGCAGTCTTGCTCGACGCGACGGTCGGAGCCCTGAAGATGCGTGTCCACCGCGCCCGTGAGGCGCTGCAGAAGCTGCTAGAGGAGCGATACTCGTGATGCATGATCCCCTTGATTCCCGTACCGCTGACGTGACCCCGGCCGCCGCGCCGCGTGCCCGTGCCGAAGCGGAGCCGCAGGCGATGGACCGCGAAGTGCCGATGGACGCCCGTGAACTGCCGAACGCAGTGCACGCGTGGCTGGACGGGGATCAGGTGCCGTCCGTCTCACTCGCTGGCGCGGAGCGCGAAGTGGCGCTGTGGAAGCGCATTGGGGTCGAGACGGGGCGTCGGAGCCGCATGGCGACGCCGGCGCATGTGCCGGCGCAGATCCTGGCGAAGCTCGCGGACGACTGAGCTCTTGATTTGTGGTTCTGGGCCGGCTCCTTTTTGGGGGCCGGCTCTTTTGTTTTTACCACGGAGGCACGGAGACTCGGAGAACTTCAGCGGACCATTCGGGTGATGCCGTCCTTGAGCACCGCGTTGTTGAAGTTCAGCAGAAAGCCGACGCGCAGATTCGTGAGTCGGAGGTAGGTCAAGAGCTGTGCCTTGAAGACGGGTTCGAGTCGGAGAACGCTCTTTACTTCCACGATGATTTGTTCCTCGACCAGCAAGTCGATGCGGTACGCTGGTGCAATTTTTAGGCCGCGGTACACGATTGGAATCGGAACCTCTCGCCTCACGTGCGTGCCGAGCTCCTCGAGTTCAATAGCGAGGCACTGACCGTAGAGCGACTCCAGCAGCCCGGGTCCCAGGGCGCGATGGACTTCAATGGCTGCGCCAATGATCGTGCGGCACTCCTGCTCAAGCCTCATGTTCGTCTCCGTGCCTCTGTGCCTCCGTGGTGAACCCACCAAACAGACCCAAGGGTACAAACCAAGGCACGGAATAACGCCATCATCTTCCCGCGAGCGGTATACTTTCTGCGATGAACCCCCCGAATCGGATCACCCCATGAGCGCGCATCGTCGCATTCGCCCAGCCGAGGATGAGTTCGCCCCCTTCTATGCGGGCTATGTGCAGCAGGTCCCCGATGGCGACATCGTCGAGGCCCTCATTGGCGGCGCCGAGATAGCGGCGGCCCACCTCGGTGGTCTCTCCGACGACGTTGCCTCGCGTTCGTACGCTCCGGGCAAGTGGACCATCAAGGAAGTCGCGTTGCACTGCGCGGACGCCGAACGCGTCTTTTCGTATCGTGCCCTGCGCATCGCGCGCGGCGACACCACGCCGCTCCCGGGCTTCGACGAGAACGCATACACCCCCATGAGTGGCGCGGCGTCGCGCACGCTCGAGGACATCCTCGACGAACTGCAGTCGGTCCGCGAGGCTTCGGTCACGCTCTTCTCTGGACTCCCCGCGGAGGCATGGACGCGTCGCGGCATCGCGAGCGGCAAGGACGTGTCGGTGCGTGGGATCGCGTGGATCACGGCCGGACACCTGCTACATCACATGGGCGTGATCCAGGATCGGTACCTCTAGAGCTCACCACGGAGAGGCTGTGTTGGAAGTCAAGCGGTGGCGGGCGTGGATGCCTGCCACCGTTCGTTCTTGCGGACCATGGCGTTGACGATGACGAGCAGCCGCCGCATGCACGCGGTGAGGGCGACCTTCGTCGGCTTGCCC
>JANLTT010000057.1:0-2359 GCA_031363115.1 Gemmatimonas sp. | reverse complement strand
TGCGAGATGACGATGATGGTCTCGTTGCACTCACGCAGCCAATCCTGCAGCCAGGTGGTGGTGTCGAGGTCAAGGTGATTCGTCGGCTCGTCGAGGAGGAGCAGGTCCGCGGGGGCAATCAGCTGCGCCGCCAAGCCCACGCGTCCACGTTCACCACCGGAGAGCGACGACACCAAGCGCGTCTTCGAGTCCTCGGCGTCAAAGCCAAGGCCCTGCAGCACGGCATCCACGCGGGCGTGGTAGACGTAGCCGCCGAGATCGGCGAAGCGCTCTTGGTCCTGCCCGAAGCTCTCGAGGAACTCGTCAGAGATGTTCTCGCCCATCTCGCCGAGCTGCATGGCCTGCTCGGCGATGGACTTCTCCAGCGCGATGACTTCACGCCATGCGGCGGCGGCCGCTTCCCACACAGTCGTCGCGCCTTCGAAGGCACGGTGCTGGTCGAGGAGTGCATGCCGAAGCCCCGGGCGCCGTGCGAGGCCGCCGAAGGTCGGCTGCATGTCGCCGGTGATGATCTTGAAGAGCGACGACTTGCCTGCGCCGTTCCGCCCAATGATGCCCCACCGATCGCCATCGGCAACGGTGAAGGTGATGTTCTTCAGGAGTTCAGTGGCGCCGAACGAAATGCCGACGCCGGACATCGAAATAAGGGTCACGCGTCCGTCGGAGTGGGAACGGTCAGATCACCCGTGTCGAGCGCACGCTGCGCGACCGCGCGCATGAGCTCGTCCGAGTTCTTCTCAAGGGCCCGAATGGCGCGGCGCGTGCGGCGCATTGCCATCGGAATGAATGCGCGCGCGGCTTCGAGGTCGTACTTGGCACCCTCGACCCCATGCTTCTCAAGCGCAGACGTCACGCGCGCGAGCACGGCGGTGCAGAGGTAGATGTCAATCGCGGCGTTGGCCATCCGCTCCTGCAACATCTGACGCTCGATGATGTTCTTGCCGTGTTCAATTAACGCCTTCTCGACGGCGAGTCCGAGGTTGTGGATGTTGTCGGCCACGAGATCGGCCTCATCCGCCAACTCGGCGTGTACCTTCGTGAAGTGGTTCTTGGCAATCGTGCGCTTGGCACGGCCGGTGACGTAGGTGGAGATCGCGCCGATGTTCTTGAGCGGATTCTTGAACGCCTTGCCAACCTGCTTGAGCTCTTCGCCGGGCTGCTGAAGTCCCATCAGCGCAATGAGCGCGCGCAGGATCTCGTTGGTCCCTTCGAAGATCATGTTGATGCGCGAGTCACGCAGGGCGCGCTCGTACGGATACTCCTTGGAGTATCCGATGCCGCCGGCGATCTGCATCGCCTCGCTCGCGGTACGGAAGGCGAGCTCCGATGCATAGATCTTGCAGGCCGCGGTCTCGAGCGAGAAGTCGATGCCGCCACGGTCCACCATGCCGGCGCAGAGCATCCAGCCCGCGTCCGAGGCGTAACAGTCGGCCGCCGCCATCGCGATCTTGCGTTGAATCATCTCGAAGGAGCCGATCGGGCGTCCGAACTGCTCTCGCTCCTTCGCGTGGGCAATCGCGAGCTTCATCATCTCACGGGTGCCGCGCGACGAGCCGGCGGCGAGGCCGAGTCGGCCGGAGTTGAGAATCTCGAGCGCGATCTTAAACCCATTGCCGACGCCACCGAGCAAATCCTCCGCGGGGACCTTCACGTTCTCGAAGGTCACCGTGCGGGTATCGGACGCCTTGATGCCGAGCTTCTCCTCAATCTTGCCGAGCGAGACGCCGGGGGCGTGTGCGTCGACGATGAAGGCGGTGACGCGGTGCTTCTGCTTGCCGTCCACCATCACCGGAACCTTGGCGAAGACGGTGAAGACGCCCGCATAGCCGGCGTTGGAAATCCACATCTTGGTGCCGTTGAGGATGTAGTGCTTGCCATCCTCGCTTGGCACGGCTGCGCTCAACATGGCCTGTGCGTCGGAACCCGAGCCGGGCTCGGTGAGGCAGAAGGCGCCAATCAGCTCACCGGTGGCGCAGCGCGGGAGCCAACGCTGGCGCTGATCTTCGCTACCGAAGAGGATAATGCCCTTGATGCCGATGCTCTGGTGCGCGCCGAAGTACACGGCGAGCGCGGCATCGTGCGCGCCGATTTCACCGAAGACGCGCGTGAAGACCATCGTCGAGGCACCAAAGCCGCCGTAAGCCTCGGGGATGTTGAGTCCCATCAGTCCAAGCTCGGCCATCCCCGTGCGCACTTCATCGGGGAACTTGGCGTCGTGGTCGAGCTGGACGGGATCCAGCGTGTCCTTCGCCCAGGAGCGGAAGGAATCGAGGATCTGATTCATCGTCTCCTTCTCTTCGGCCGAGGGCTCGGGGAAGGGAAAGATCAGGTCTTCGCGGATCTCGCCTTGGAACACGCC
>JANLTT010000048.1:0-1717 GCA_031363115.1 Gemmatimonas sp. | reverse complement strand
GCTGCACCCGCTCGGGGAGAGCGGGGTGAATCGCCGCCTCATACAACTCGCGCCACGACCCCGAGCCCGTCCGCTTCACCCGGTACTGCGCCGCCAAGTCTCCCCACTGAAAAGTCCGGAACAGCTCGGCCAAATAGACGTCCGATACCTGAAAGAGCTGATCCCCACCGATGCCGTCGAGCATCACCCGCGCATCCACCGAGGAACGCGCACGACGCGAAAGGGCGCGATTCCAGTGCTCGTACACATGCGCAAAGGGATGATCGCGCCGCGTCGCCGCACGCTCGGCGTCCACAAAGAGGGGAATCGAGTAGGCGTCAATGAAATCGGGAGTCGCCCCCCACCGCGCCGTGACCTCGCGAATGAAGCCGTCCTCGTAGCCCGGATCCCCCTCGGGATAACTGATGCTCACGCCATGCACGCGCTCGCCGGCGATCGAACGGCCCACGCCGTACACCGCGGTGGAATCCCAGCCACCGCTGAGCGAGACGACCGTCTTTCCCGAGGTGGAGAGTCGCTCGCGCACGGCATCGGTAAGGAGCGCGCGCAGTTCATCGGCCGCGGGATCAAGTGGCTGACGCTTTGACGCAATCTCCAACGGCGCGCGCCAATAGTCGCGCACGACGGGTGATTGCCCCGCACGCCACGAGAGCGCGTAGCCCGCGGGGAGCTCGGTGATTCCCACGTACGCACTGGCCGGTGGATGCGTCCACAACCCCGCGGCCACGCTCGCGACCGTCGCGAGATCGAGCGTGCGCGGCACGGCGGCATCGGCGAGAATGCCGCCTACGGTGGTGGCGAGGCGAAGGGTCCCGCCATGCCAACAATGAAAGAGTGATCGTTTCCCGCCGAAGTCGCGCGCCGCATGCAGCGTCCCGTTCGTCGCATCCCACACGACGAAGGCGAAGTCCCCTTCGAGCAACTCGAGCGTGGCCTCGCCGCGTACGCGCCACACATGCGCAATCAGCTGCGCGGCACTTTCATCGGGACGCGCTGGCCGTCCCAGTGCACGTCGCGTGAGGTCATCGCGATAGTACAACGTGGCATCGGCGCAGACGGTGATTCCGCCAACCGTGGCGACCGCCGCCGGCAACTCCCAATCGAAGCGCGACGCGGCGAGTGCGCACGAGTCATTGCCACCACTGCTCGCGAGCGTGACATCGCCGCGGCGCGGCATTGCGGCGAGCATCCGTTGCGCGAGGGCATTGTGCGGCCCCCCGCGTGCCCCCGCAGCGGCGGCGATGGCGCTCACGAGCGTCCGAGGACGCGGATGTCGTCCACTTCGGTGAAGGTCGCGACATGCGCGGGGAGGTCGCCGAGTATTTCGTTGTTCCAGCGGATCCAAGCGTGGGCGGCGAATACGCCATCGCGACGGCGCACGCCGATGCGGATTTCGCTGCCGTGGATATCGGCGCGCTCGAGGAGGGCGCGGAGTGCCATCGCCCGCACGAGGCAGAAGGGGCGAAAGAGTCCGAAGTCCGCGGCGCGTCGCACGGCGGTGGCGATGTCGAGCGCTCGTTGGCGGTCGTCTGCGCTGGCCTGCGTGCTGATGGACGCGGCGGCATCGCGGGTGGTCAGCGAGCCAATCGGCTTGGTACGCATCCGCCACTCGGCGGCCAGCAGTGCCGCCTGCGCGGCGGCGAGATCAAGGAGGGCGCGAGGTGTGAGTCGCGCGAGCTTACGAAGCCGGCTTGGCATCCGACCCGGCAGCGGACGG
>JANLTT010000038.1:0-21685 GCA_031363115.1 Gemmatimonas sp. | reverse complement strand
GCGAGCGGATGGAGCGCTCGCGTGCACGCTGAGCCGCCTCAGGGAGAGCCTGCTGGGGAGGGGCTGGACACGCGGCGTAGGGCCCTACGCCGTAGCAAGAGACTCGGCGCGTAGCGACGAGGCTCGCAGCGTGTAAGGCGTTGGGCCCGAAGTCGCGGGTCCAGCCCCGACCACGCGCACAGAAGCCAAAGCCCGAAGCAAGTCCAAGCACGCCGAACCGATGAGCAAACGCACGACGGGGGCCCGAACTGCGTTCGGACCCCCGTCGTCGTCATCCCGCGTTCACCGGGCGCGGAATGGCAGGATGCATCGCGACCTTAGTCGCAGCCCCAGAAGCCGGCGAGCGAACGTCCCTCGGGCGACGTCCGCAGCTTGTCAAAGGCGCGTTCCCGAATCTGACGGATGCGCTCGCGCGTCACCCCCATGAGCTCGCCAATCTTTTCGAGCGTCATCGCCTCGGACCCCTGATCAAGGCCGTAGTACAGGTTCAGAATCTTCCGCTCTCGCGGGGTGAGATAGTTGCGGAACACCTTATCAATGCATTCGCGCATCAACTTGAAGTCCGTCACTTCCTCGATCTCGGCGCCATCGGCGCCGGCGAAACGTTCGCCGAGCGTGCTGGCCTCGCGGTCGGACCGATCCACCGGCGCATCGAGGGAGACTTCGGTGCTCGCCATCGACTTGGCGGAGCGGATCTGCTCCGGGGTCTCGTCGAGCAGACGACCGAGTTCATGGTCGGTCGGGTCGCGGCGGAGGACCTGCGAGAGCACGGTCTCGGCGCGTGAGAGGCGAATGAGCTGCGAATTCTGGTTGAGCGGGATGCGCACCGAGCGGGTCTGCTCGGCGAGCGCCTTGAGGACGGCCTGACGCACCCACCACACGGCGTAGGAGATGAACTTCACCCCCTGGTCGGGATCGAACTTCCGGACCGCCTTGAGCAGCCCTTCGTTGCCGATCGCGACGAGCTCGGAGAGATCCAAGCCATGGCCCTGGTACTTCTTTACATAGGAGATGACGAATCGGAGATTCGCCGTGACCAGCCGCTCGGCGGCGGCCTCGTCTCCCTTCTGCGCCAGACGCGCGAGCCGCCGCTCTTCGGCGACGTCGGTGATGAGTGGGAGCTTCTGAATGTCCTGCAGATACTGGTCGAATGCGGACGACGGGGACGAACGGAAATAGCCTTTGGCTCTCGGTTCGGACGCTTGCTGCATACCCACCCCATACCAGCGTGTGAAGGGAAACGATGCCGGGGAGCACCGCCGGGAACGCTATTGGGTCATCGGGTGTATCCGACGCACTTGAGGGCGAAGGCTACAAGCGGGGCGAACGAACGGTCAACAGCCAAGAAGTGTGCCACAGATTACAAATCCGTTACTTCGCTCCTATCTCCTTTGACAGCAACGAGATAAGAAATCTCACAAATCTTGCAGGGCAGCGAGCACCTCGGCCTCAGGGACCGGAATCCCGTACCCAAATCCCGACCCAGCCATCCGTCCGAGGCCTTCGGGAAGCGCGTATTCGACCTTTCCGCCACGAGACTTTTTGTCAGTTCGTGTCGCGGTGACGCACTCCGCAGGAGCGATGCCCTCGGGTAATCGCACCGGCAGTCCTGCCGCATCGCACACTGTCGCGACGGTGTCAGCAAGGCCCACTCGCGCGATGCCCAGGCGCTCGGCGAGTCGCGCCTCCGCCACCATCCCAATCGCCACCGCATCGCCGTGCTTCACGCCGTAGCCGGTCACGTGTTCGATCGCGTGCCCAATCGTGTGCCCGAAGTTGAGAATCTTGCGAACGCCGCCCTCGCGCTCGTCGCGCGCGACCACATCCACCTTGATCTCGATGGAGCGCTGCACGAGCCGCAGGTGCGTGGCATCGTCGGCGTCCTCGGCGTTCAGGATTTCCCGCAGCGAGGACGCGATCCAACTGAAGTACGAGGCATCGGCGATGATGCCATGCTTGATCGCTTCCGCGAGTCCGGAACGGAGATCGGCCGTGGGCAACGTACGCAGTAGCTGCGGATCAACGAGGATGAGGGACGGCTGATGAAAGGCGCCGACGAGGTTTTTCCCGGCCGGCGTATCCACTCCGGTCTTCCCTCCGATCGACGCATCAATCATCGCGAGCAGCGAGGTCGGCACCTGCACCACGGGAACGCCGCGCAGGAAGGTCGCGGCCACAAAGCCCGCGAGATCGCCGGTCACGCCACCACCGAGCGCAACAAACACGGAATCGCGGCGATGCCCCGCGGCAATCAACTGGTCGGTGAGCGTCCCCCAGGTCGCGCGCGTCTTGTACTGCTCGCCCGATGGGAAGGTGAACAGTCCCGGGGCGACGGTGCCGCCCACAGTCGAGCCGAGCGCGAGCCCGGAGGCAATCATCGAGGCGAGCGCCTTGCCGCCGTAGAGCTGCGCGACCTGTTGATCGGCGATGATCGCCACGCGCTGCTTGGGATGCAGCGCGGCGACGCGATCGCCAAGGGTGGCCAGCGCCCCCGGCGCGATCTCGATGGTCGAACCGTGCAGCGTGAGTGTGGTCACTTTTGCACGACCCTAGCAGGACCCTAGCACGGTCCTACCACGTCACTTCACCGGCACCGGCACGCTTGTTGGCGACGCGCGCGAGGACGAACAGCAGGTCGGACAGACGATTGAGATAAATGATCACGATCTGCGGTACCTCGGTGTCGCGTTGCAGCGTGATCACGGCGCGCTCGGCGCGTCGGCAGACGGTACGCGCCACATGCAGCGAGGCCGCCTTCGGCGTGCCGCCAGGCAGGATGAACGCGCGCAACGGCTCAAGCTCGGCCTCGCCGTCGTCAATTGCCTGCTCCATCTGCGCAATGCGGGCGTCGGAGATGCGGGCCTTCTCCAGCTGCTCTTTCATCTTTTCGTGATCGGGGGTCGCGAGCAGCGCGCCCAGCGCAAAGAGGTCGCGCTGCACCGGCGCCAGCACTTCGTCGATGCGCGGCATCATCTCGATGGACCGCGCCATCCCAATCACGGCATTGAGTTCGTCCATCTCGCCGTAGGCCGTCACGCGCGGATGGTCCTTGGTCACACGTCCACCGCCGAACAATCCGGTGTCGCCGGCGTCGCCGGTCTTCGTATAGATCTTGAGCGTCATGGGGGAGGAATCTACACCATCGGGACAGCAGTCGTCCGGCGAATTGCGGGGGAGAATTGATCGGGAAAGAGCTCCGCGAGATGCGCCTGCAACCGCTCCGGCGAGCCGGGGGTCCCCTGCGCCACCAGCCAGCGGTCGAGGGACTGGCCGAGTTCGGCCGCGGAGGGTCGCTGCGTGGGCTCCTTGGCAATGGCGCTGAAGATGAGCGTCTGCATCGCGGGGTCCACGTGCGGCAGCAATGAGACCAGGTCCGGCGTTGGGCTGACCACGACCTCTTCGATTGCCGCCATCGTTTCGTCCTCGCGGAAGAGGGTCTTCAGCGCGAGGAGCTCGAACATCACGACGCCCATCGAGAAGAGGTCGGCACGCGAGCTCACGCGACGACCGAGGAGCTGCTCCGGCGCCATGTAATGCTTCTTGCCAAGCAGAATCGCCTTGCTTTCGGCCGGGTCCACCATCGTCCGGGCCTTGGCGATGCCGAAGTCGGCCAGCTTCACGTGGCCGTCCCAGGTAAGCATGACGTTGCCCGGCGAGACGTCGCGGTGGACGATTTCCAGCCGCTCACCCTCGTCATTCACGTAGTGATGGGCGAAATCGAGGGCGCGGCAGACGCGGCTGGCGCAGTACGCGGCGATGTCCGGCGGGAGGGGAATCCGGCGCTTCCGATGGGTGTTGATCAGGGTCCGGAGGGTGACCCCCTTGATCATCTCCATGGCGATAAAGGGCACCTGATCGAACATCCCCAGGAAGTAGATCTGGACGATGTTGCCGTGCACCAGGTTGGCCGAGAGCTTGGCCTCGTCAATAAAGAGCTGGACCCACTCGCCATGCGCCGCGAACTGCTCGTGGATGATCTTGACGGCCATCCGCTTGGAGAAGCCGGAGGCTCCGAGCTGCTCGGCTTCGTAGACCGTCGCCATCCCCCCGCGGGCAATCTCGCGGAGGAGGCGGAAACGGGTCTCGGTGGTCAGGTCGCGCGGGGATTCCATTCGGAGTCGGGAATTGCGTGAGGGCAGGCGTTGCTCGAAAGGCCGTCTGCGAGCGATTTTATAAGGATGGCAACCCACGACATCAGAGACATCACAATCATCGGCGCCGGCCCCGCAGGGCTTTTTGCGCTCTTCTATGCTGGCATGCGCGGTGCGTCTGCGCAAATCGTTGACGCGCTGCCGCAGCCTGGCGGACAACTCTCCGCGCTCTATCCGGAGAAATACATCTTTGACGTGGCCGGCTTCCCGAAGATTCTCGCAAAGGATCTCGTGTCGCAACTCATGGAGCAAGCCGGCCAGTTCAACCAGCCCATTCACTGCGGCCAGAATGTTGTCGGTCTCGAGCAAGAAGACGGGCATTTCGTCCTCGTCACCGAGAACGATCGCTTCCCGACGCGCTCGGTCGTCATTGCGGCCGGCATCGGGGCCTTCGCGCCGCGCCGTCTGCCGCAGGCCTGCGCCGAGCCTTGGTACGGCAGGGGCATCTTCGACACGGTGCTCGAGCCCAAAAAGTTTGCCGGCCAAAAGGTCGTCATCATCGGCGGCGGCGACTCGGCTTTCGACTGGACGCATCAGCTGGCGGGCGTCGCGGCGAGCATCACGCTGGTGCATCGCAGCGATCGCTTTCGGGCGCACCAGGCGACCGTTGATGCCGTGATGGCCTCGGCCGCCGCCGGCGAGACCGCCGTGCACACCTTCTCGGAGCTCGCGGAGGTGTACGGCGAGGGCGACCGCATCGGGGCGATTGAGCTCAAGCAGATCAAGACCAAGGAGATCACGCGCGTCGAGTGCGATGTCGTGCTTCCGATGCTCGGCTATGTCTCCGACATGGGCGCGTTGACCTCCTGGGGCATGACGCTCGAGAAGGACGAGATCGTCGTGAACCAGTTGATGGAGACGGGGCGCGCGGGCCTCTGGGCCTGCGGCGACGTGAACACGTATCCGGGCAAGCTCAAGCTCATCGCCTCGGGATTTGCCGAAGCGACCATCGCCGTGAACCAGGCCGTCCACTGGGTCTATCCGGACAAAAAGGTGAACCCGGGGCACAGCTCCAACCTCGCGGTCTTCGGGCAGAAGGACGAGTAAGCCGGTGATGTGGCGGCGCGCGCTCCCGCGGTCCTTCGCGCTGCTCGCCCTGTTGGCGTCGGCGTCGGCGGCGCAGGAGACGCGTTGCGATCGTGGCGACGTGGAGGTGCGCGCGTTGTCGTTTCAGGGCAACACCGCGTTCTCTGACGCGGTGCTCGGCCAGGGAATCGTGACAACGGCGTCGTCGCGCGCGCGCCGGCTCCTGCGTTTTGTGGGCGCGAAGCATTGCCTCAATCAGCAGGAGCTTCCGCGCGATGTCCTGCGCCTTCGGCTCTGGTATCGCAATCACGGTTTTGCGGACGCCACGGTTGACACGGTCATCGCGCAGGTGGGGCGCGAGCGCGTCGAGGTGCGTTTCGTGATTGCCGAGGGGGAGCCGGTGCGCGTGGACACGCTGCGCATCGAGGGGCTCGATGCCGTCCCCGAGCGTGCTGAGATTATCGCCGGGCTTCCGACGCGTGTCGGTGGATGGTTTGATCGGTACGCCAACGCCGCCACGCGCGATTCGCTCACGCGCCGACTTCGCGACAACGGGTATCCCGACGCCGAGAGCTTCCTCGGCTATGATCTCCGCACCGCGGAGAAGCGCGCCACCGTGGTGCTCTCGGTGTCGCCTGGGGCGCGTCGGCGCATCGGGACCGTGCATATCACGCAGGAGGGGCGCGACGGCGGAGCACCCGAGGTGCGGGAGCGCGCCGTGCGCCGACTCGCGGGGCTCGAGGTGGGCGACCTCTACCAGGAGCGCGCGCTCGAGCGGGCCAAGCGTCGGCTGTATCAAAGCGAGGCCTTCGCGCAGGTCGTGGTGGAGCCCACCGAGACCGTGAATGATTCGCTCATCACCGTGGACGTGAACGTGCGCGAAGGATTCCTGCGCGCCGCGCGACTCGGTGGCGGCTGGGGCACGCTCGACTGTTTCCGCATGACGGGTGATCTCACCGAGTACAACCTCTTTGACTCGGCGACGCGGCTTGAACTGCGTGGACGCGTCTCGAAGATCGGCATCGGTGAGCCCCTCGGCGGTGCGTCCTCGCTCTGTCCGCAGGCGCGCGATGACATTTACAGCACCAACCTCAACTACTACGCCGGGGCGACGGTGTCGCCGCCCTCGCTCTTGCGCACGCGGTTCGTTCCGACGATCTCGCTCTACTCCGAGCGTCGCTCCGAGTACAATGCCTTTCTCCGCACGACCCCGGCCGGTGGCAGCGTCTCGCTGACGGAGATCCTCCCGCAGCGGGCGCGCTCAATTGGCTATTCACTGGAGTACGGTCGCACCGAGGCGCAGCCGGCACTCTACTGCGCCGTGTTCAATGCGTGCGAGGCGGACGTGCGCGATGCGTTGCAGCGCGATCTGCGATTGGCCGTGCTCAGTGTGTCGGGGAGCCGCGAGCGCGTGGATGATCCGACGGATCCCCGCCGGGGTTGGGTCGTGCGCACCGAGACGCGCCACGCCTCGAAGTTCGTCGGCGCCGACCGCGACATCAACTTCAGTCGGGTCACGATTGACGGCTCGACGTACCTGCCGATTGGCCAGGACATCGTGTTTGCCGCGCGTCTGCGACTCGGCATTGTGTTCGGGGCCGACGGGCAGACGGCGACCTTCGTGCCGCCGCAGGAGCGTCTGTTTGCAGGCGGCCCCACCTCCGTCCGCGGCTTCCGGCAGAATGAACTGGGGCCGCAGGTCTACATCCCCACGGCCTTCGATACGCTGCGCGCCGATGGCTCGCCCGCGCCCGCCTTCATCACGCCGGCGGACACGGTCGTGTTTCGGGCGAATCCGGCGCTCGTCGGCGAGCGTGCGGTTCCCACGGGCGGCAACTCGATGATCGTGGGCAATGCGGAACTGCGCTTTGCGAGCCCGTTCTTCTCGGACCTGCTGCGTTGGACCCTCTTCGCCGATGTCGGCGAGTTGTGGAATCGTGGCAACGCGACCGCGGGGCTCGGCTTCGGGTCGCTCAAGGTCACGCCGGGGGTCGGGCTGCGTCTGCGCACGCCCATCGGATTCCTCCGCATGGATCTCGCGTACAATGGCTACGCGCGCTCCGGCGGTGCGGCCTATTTTGATGCCCCGGTCGCTGCGGGCGGACAACTCTGGTGCGTCAGCCCGACGAACTCATTGCCGGTGACGCTCGAGAACGGCCAACTCTCACAGGCGAGCGGCAACTGTCCGGCGAGCTTCCAGCCCGGCGTGCAGCGCGGGCTCTTCGGGCGGTGGACCCCTTCGTTCGCCATCGGGCAGGCCTTCTAGCATGATGAGCCGCCGTCGTCTCGTGGCGCTCGTGAGCACGCTCCTGATGCTTGGCATCGGTGCGGTCGCGATCGGGATTTTTGTGGCGGCCACGCAGAGCGATGGCGGACGCGAGATCATTCGTCGCGCCGTTGAGGGACAGCTCGCGCGCACGGTGAATGGCAACGTGCACCTCGGGCGGCTGAGTGGATCGTTCCTCACCGATCTGCGCATTGATTCGGTGCGCATCAGCGACGTCAACGACTCGCTTTTCTTCGCGAGCGGTCCGATTCGCCTGACATACGATCCGCGCGACCTCGCGGACGGGCGATTGATCATCCGTTCGCTCGACGCCGAACGGCCGTACGTCGCCGTGCGACGTGACATGAATGGCGAGTGGACGCACGAGCGCATCTGGCCCATGCTCAAGAACCGCAAGCGGGTGCCGCGCCGACGCTCGCAATTCGCCGCGGTCTTCGTGGTCGAGAAGCTGAAGGTTCGCGATGCCAGCGTTGACCTGCGATTGCCTTGGGCGCCCGACTCCGCGCCGCGCGACTCCATCACCAAGGTCTGGCACTGGACCTCGCTGCAACTCGACGTGCCACGGGCGCGCGTGTCGTATCCCGATTCCGTCGGGATGCGCTACGACATTGCGCGGCTCGACGTGGACGAGAGTGATCCGCCATTTCTCTTTCGCGAACTGCGCGGTGGGCTCGATGTGCGCGGCGACACGCTCTGGCTCGACGCGCCGACGTTTCGTCTCCCTGGCTCGCGCGGCAGCGGCACGCTCCGCGCGTCATGGGAGCGAGATCGGCCCCTGCGATTCGTCTTGGATGTCGTCTCCGACTCCGTCTCGCTCGCCGATCTCGCCTTTATCAATCCGTCGCTCCCCACCGAGGGGAGTGGCTCGATGCGACTGCAGATGCGGAGCCGCGCCTCCGATCCGCGCACGCTCGAATACGTGATCACCGAAATGGACATGCGCGCCCATCGATCGCGCATCCGTGGTCAGATGACGTGGGGAGTCGGGCGACGGGACTCGGTGTCTTTGACCGACGTGGATCTCGAGATGGTGCCGCTCGATGCCGCGCTCATGCAGCGCTTCAACCAAGGGCCGCTCCCAGTTCCGCTACGCGGGCAACTCACCGGGCGCGTGCGCGCGAGCGGTGGCCGGCTTGATCGCTTCGTGGTGGAGGACGCCACCGGCGTGTGGCGCGATGCCAATGTGCCCGGCGCGGTGTCGCGCTTTGCCGCCAAGGGCATGATCGATATCCGCGAGCCCGCGTATCCGGTCTTCAAGGGGCTCACGCTCACCTTGAACGACTTCGACCTCCGCACGGCCCAGGCGCTCGACCCCGACTTCCCACGACTCAACGGCATCATTCGTGGCAGTGCCATCATGGATTCCATCTGGGGCGACATCCGCTTTCGCGAGCTGAACATCGCGCATCGCGATGGCGACTCCCCGGAATCGCGGTTCATCGGGCGTTCGCGTCTCGCGTGGGAGACGGTGGGGCCTGTCCGATGGGAGCTCGATGCCGTGGCGCTTCCACTCTCCTTCTCGGCGCTGGCGCGCTCGTTCCCCGACGTGCCACTGCGCGGTTCCTACACCGGTCGCATTCAGAGTGAAGGCAGCAGCGAGCTCATGACGCTCGCCGGCGACTTGGAAGGGAACGGCGGTCGCTTCGATACCGACCTGCGCATTGACATGACCGCGCCACGCTACGAAGTCACGGGACGCACGACGCTCGTGGGCGTGGATCCGCGCCGCATGTTCGAGCGCGAGAATCTCCCCACAGGCGAACTGAACGGCCGCCTCACGATGCAGACGGTCTGGGATTCGCTCGCTGACCTCACCGGCACTGCGCAGCTCGTACTCGACCGCTCGACGCTCGACGGGGCGCGCATCTTTGCCGGCACGGCGCAACTCACCTTCGGCGAGGGACGCGCAGTCCTCGATACGCTTGCGCTGGAGTCCTCCGCGCTTGACCTCGCGGCCACGGGCGCGTTGGGCCTTCGCGTCGGTGCGCGCGACTCGGTACTCTTACGCGCTCGCGCCGATTCGCTCGGCGGACTTCGGCCCTGGTTGCGCCGTCCTCCGGGAGATTCGCTTGCGGGTTCCGTGCTGCTCACGGCGGTGGCGCGCGGCTGGCTCCGCGATTTCTCCCTCGATGCCGACGCAACGGCCGAGGGAGTTTTGCTCGCGGGGAACTCGGTGGAGGTATTGGTCGGTGAGGCGCGTCTCCTCGGGCTCCCGACCGCCGCCCGAGGCACGATCGGCATTGAAGGCGAAGTCCTTCGCGCCGCTGGACTCGTGTTGCAACGCGCCCGTCTCGACGCCGAGCGCGACAGCGCGGGGGTGACGGCGGCGCGGCTCGATGCGCGCGGCACGAGCGGCACCACGCTCCAGGCCGCCGGCCTCGTGCAGACGGACGGAGACACCACGCGCGTGCGCGTGGATGCGCTGACCCTCTCAACCACGCTCCAGCGTTGGCGGCTCGGCGGTCCCGCGCGTTTCGACATCGCCGATGGTGGATTCCGGCTCGACTCACTCGCGTTGCGCACGGAGAATCGCTCCTTCATTACGCTGGCGGGCGGGTTGCCGCGAACGGGCGCACTCGATCTCCAGTTGGTTTCCGAAGATGTCCCGGTCGCGGACATTGGCGAGTTGCTGCAACTCACGGGCTCGCAGCAGGGCCGATTCAATCTTCGCGCCCGTCTTGAGGGCACGCGCGAGGCGCCGACGCTCACGAGCAGCGGCGAACTCCGCAATGGATTCGTGCGCGGCGTGCGCCTCGACACGCTGCGTCTCCAGGCACGCGCCTTGGCGGATCGACTCTCCGTGCAGCTCGAGCTCGGAGATTCGCGACGTCCGGCGGCGATCGCCGAGGCGTCCATTCCGTTCATTCTCGGACTCGACGGGCGCGGCGTCAGCCTCCCGAGCGAAGGCACGTTGCGCGGCACCGCGCGTGCCGACTCGCTGAGCCTCGACCGCTTCGAGACGCTCACGCGCGGCGCCACCGGTGCGCGCGGCACGCTCGCCGTAGACCTCGCCTTCGGTGGCACGTGGGGACGCCCACTCGCAGATGGTTCGCTCCGTGTGCGCAACGGATTCCTCGCCCCCGCGCAGCTCGGCGACGTGCGTTGGCGCAGCGTGGAGGCCGACATCGGATTCAACGGCGACTCCATCACCGTGCGCAACATCGAAGCGGTGTCCGGCGCGAACCGCACCGGACGCGCGAGCATCAAGGGGTGGATCTCGCTCGCGGATCGCAGCAATCCACTTCTTGATTTGACCCTGACGAGTCGCGCCTTTCATGTGTTTGGGCGTCGCGACATCGCGGACATTGACGTCTCCGGTGCGCTTAGGCTCAACGGCACGCGCCGCGCCACCGTGCTGCGCGGCGCACTCACGGCCGATCGCGCCATCGTCAGCATTCCCGAGCTGGCGAGCAAGGATGTCATCTCGCTCGATGGCCCCGATCGTCTCGCGGTGATGGACACGCTCGAGACGGCGACCGTTCGTGGCGTGGCGACCACCGATTCGGATTTCATCAACAACCTGACGATTGATAACGTCCCCATCAGCATGGGACGCGATGTCTGGCTGCGCTCGTCCGAGGCCAACATCAATCTTGGCGGCGAAGTGCGCATCACGCGCGGTCGCGTGGCGCGTGGCATTGACGCCGGTGCGCTGCAACTCGCCCTGGTGGGCCCACTGCAAACGCAACGCGGCACGTATCGGCTCAACCTCGGCCCGGTGCAGCGCACCTTTACCGTGGAGCAGGGAGAAATTCGCTTCTTCGGCGACCCCGAGCTCAATCCGACGCTGAACATCGATGCCCTGCACACCGTGCGGCAGTACAGCGAACAGGGCGCGCGCCCCGATGTCCGCGTGCGCGTGCATCTCGGCGGCACGTTGCGGCAGCCCACGGCTGAGCTCTCGACCCCCGACTCGGTGCGCGTCACGAATTCGGATTTGATCTCGTATCTCGTCACCGGTGGCCCGAGCTTTGAGATTGGCGGCCGCAACGGCGATATCTCCGCGACCGCGGCACGTGTCGTGCTGGGTTCGCTCGGCAGCGTACTCGGTGGGAAGGCATCGGGCGGTCTCTGCGACGATGCGCAACTTTCCACGGCAGGCCTCGATGCCTACGGCGGCCGGTTCCGAAATGTCGGTGCGGGCATTCTTGCCGGCACGCGCTTCAATTGCGCCAAGCAGGTCGGTGAACGCGCCTTCGTGCGCCTCGACGCTGGGCTCTGCCAGGTCGGGCAGCTGGTGACGCAGGGCGGTGGTAGTGACCCCCTCTCATTTACCGACGCCCTCGGCCTCAAGCTCGACTACATCCTTGGGCGCGGCGTCACGGCATCGGCGGGTGTCGAACCGCCAACGAGCGCGGTGCTGTGCGCCGTGAACGCGAATGCGAGTGCCCGAGGCTTCGTCCCCACGCCGCGACAGGTGGGCTTTGACATCTTCCGCGTCTGGCGGTTCTAGCGTGCCTTCGGTGACATCTCGATTGTTGATTGTGAATCCTGCGGCGCGTGGAGGTCGCTCGGCGGAGGCGCAGGCGATCGCCGGCTGCGCCGCCGCGGGCATCACGATGCGCGTGGTGCGCACCACCGCGCCAGGACATGCGGCGGAGATTGCGCGCGCGGAGACCGATGGTGCCCCGATCTTTGTGCTCGGAGGGGACGGCACCGTGATGGAAGTCGTCGGCGCACTGGTCGGGCGCGACGTGCCGGTGGGGATTCTCCCCGGGGGCACGGGAAACCAACTCGCGCGTCATCTGCGCATTCCGCTTCACGTTGGGCGCGCGGCGCATGCGCTGGCCGCGGCCCGACCCGTGCGCTACGACTTGGGCCGGCTCAGCGACGGACGCTACTTCTCACTCGCGGCGGGAATCGGTGTGGATGCCGCGATGATTGCCGGGGCGAGCACGGCGGCGAAGCGGCGGTACGGCGTTGGGGCGTACATCTGGAGCGCCACGCGCGCCCTCATTGCCGCGCGTCCATTTGCCATTCGCGTGGTGGCGGACGGCAAGGTCTTCGAGCGGGAGGCCGGACTCGCGATGATTGCCAATGTCGGCTCGGTCATGGACGGCCGCTTCAGCCTCGGTCCTGGCGTCTCGCCCACGGATGGCTGGCTCGACCTTTGTGTGCTCTCGCCCCGAGGCCTCGGCGACGGGCTCGCGCTGGCCGCACGCATGGCCACGGGCAACTTCCGCGAGGACCCCCGGATGCTCTTTTATCGGGCCAAGTCCATCCGCATCGAGGCGGCAGGTGACGTGGGGGCGGAGGCGGACGGCGAGCTCCTAGCGGCACCGTTGCTGGACGCGACGGTGGTTCCGGCTGGGGCCGCTTTCCTCGCAGTGCATTAATTCTTGGCACATCCGCCCTCGGCGGCATTGCAAAGCCGTGTCCACTGTGCATTTTCCAGTCAGTGGTTAATGAAGCTCAATATCTGCAATTGGTAATATGGCAAGCATTCTGATCATCGATGACGAAATCGCGATTGCCACCGCCTTCGCGATGTTCTTTCGGCACGACGGGCAGCACACGGTGGCTGAGGCGTACACGGGTGGCGAGGGCATTGCGGCCTATCACCGGTTGCGCCCCGATCTCGTGCTCCTCGATGTTCGTCTTCCCGACATGACGGGCTTCGATGTCCTCGCCGCCATTCGCGAGCACAATCCGGTCGTCATCATGATCACGGCGTACGGCGATGTCGCGATGGCCGTGGACGCGCTGCACAAGGGCGCCGAGAACTTCCTCACGAAGCCCGTTGATCTCAGCCATTTGAAGGCCGCCGCGGAGCGCGCGCTCGAGAAGTCGCAGCTGCGTCGCATGAGCCGCTGGCTCAATGAGCGACGCGGCGCCGACGGGCTCGTCTTTGGCTCGTCGCCGGCCATGCGCGAGTTGCAGGCGCAGCTTCAGATGCTGAGCCAGAGCGATCGCACGACGGCATTGGTCCTTGGCGAGAGCGGAGCGGGGAAGGGTCGCGTCGCGGAGTTGCTGCACGCGCAGAGCCCGCGCGCCGGAAAGCCCTTTGTTGAAGTGAACTGCGCCACGTTGCGTCCGGACTCGCTCGACAGCGAGCTCTTCGGCGTGGAGGCCGGACCTGAAGCGGGCTCGGTGAGTCGGCCAGGTGCCTTCGAGATCGCCGACGGCGGCACGATCTTCCTCGATGAAATCGGCGATCTCGATCCCGCATTGCAGCCAAAGCTCGTGCGGGTACTCGAAGGCAAGGGATTCCGGCGCGTCGGTGGCCGCGAGGAGATCACGCCGAATGTCCGCGTCATTGCGGCGTCGTCGCACGATCTCGCTGGTGAGGTGGCGTCGGGGCGGTTCCGCGAGGATCTCTATTATCGACTCGCGGTGATGCCGATCCAGCTGCCGCCGCTGCGTTCGCGCATTCGCGAGGATTTGCTCGAGTTGATTGCCGCGGTGCAGGATGCGCTGCTTCCCTCGCTTCCGGGCGCGCCGACCGCGCTGACCGATTCCGCACTCGATGCCATTCTGCGCTACAGCTGGCCGGGCAACATCCGCGAGCTCCGCAACGTGCTCGAGCGCGCGATGCTCATGGCACGCGGCCAGACCTCGGTGGATGTCGTGCATCTCCCGCGCGAAGTGCAGAATGCGAGCGGCGCCGAGGTGGCGCATCATGAGCCGCGTTCGCTCAGCGAAGTCGAGCGGGCGCATATTGATCGCACGTTGCGCGCGCATGCGCACAACCGCACGCACGCGGCCAAGGAGCTCGGTATCTCTCGCGCGACGCTGATCAAGAAGATCAAGGAATACGAGCTCGCTGAAAAGCCTTCTCGCTAGGAGGGGATGATGACCACCGGTGAAACCGACAAGATGATCTGCCGTTCTTGCGGCAATGAAGAGCGCGCCTCGGAAGGCTCGCCCTGCGACCACTGCGGCACCTTTGTCTGTCAGATCTGCGTGATGCGTGGCGTGGTGCTCTGCGCCTCGTGCCAGGCGATTGAGGATGCCAAGTCGGATCCCACCGACTCGTGAGCATCGATCTCGCCCGATTCGGCTTGGCCGTCGGGCATGCGACCGACGTCGGTGGGGCGACGGGGTGCACGGTTGTTCGCGGCATCCATGGTCCGCATCGCGCCGCGGTGGCCGTGCTTGGGCGTGCCACCGGATCGCGCGAGCTCGCCTTGCTTGAGCCGGGGCATCTCGTTGAACGCGTGGACGGCATCTTCCTCACCGGCGGCTCGGCGTACGGGTTGGATGCCACCGCCGGGGTGATGCGATGGATGGAAGCACATGGCCGCGGATTTCCCGTGGGACCTGGAGTCGTGCCGATCGTTCCGGCAGCCGTGATCTTTGATCTCCTCCCGCTTGGACGATTCGATGCGCGCCCGACCCCGGAGATGGCCTACGCCGCCTGCGACGCGGCGACGAGCCGAGACATCGCGGAAGGAAGCGTGGGGGCTGGGACCGGCGCCACGGTCGGCAAGCTGGCGGGCCCCGCTGGTGCGATGAAGGGCGGCGTTGGAATCGCGATGGCCGAAGGCGAGGGCTGCGCCGCCGTCGCGATTGCGGTGGTGAATGCCTTCGGCGATGTGCGCGATGCGAGCGGACGCATCATTGCCGGCGCGCGCGATTCCAAGGGACACTATCTCGATAGCGCGGCGGCCATTGCCAAGGGGACGCCATCGGGCGGTTTCGTCGCCGGCACGAATACGACGCTGGTCGTGGTTGCCCTCGACGCGGCATACACGCGCCTCGAACTGCAGTCCATCGCCCGGAGCGCGACCGCCGCGATGCACCGACACATCACGCCCGCGGGGACGGCCTCAGACGGCGACATCGTCTTTGCCTTGGCGCCCATGGAGGGCCGCCGCGCCCCGCTCGCGCAGGGTGAACAGCTCGCGGCGCAGGCCCTCGGCGCCGCCATCGAGCGCGCCGTCCGCCTTGCCGCACCCTCTGTCAGTTAGCTGACCAGCCCGCCCACGGGAAGCGTCGGGGTACCGACGCGAACATGCAGGACCAACTCCGCGCACAGATCGCCATCCAGCACGACCCGCATCACGTGCGTCCCGACTTCCTGGATGGGCAGATCAATGCCGGCAATCACCGGGACGTCGAGTTCCGTGGCCCCCGGCGGCGGCGCACCGACCTCCATCTCTCCCGTCGTGGACCAGAGATCCACCCCAGAGGGGCCGATCCACGAAAAGCCCAGCGTGTGGCGACCCGAATCGCCCGGCAGGGCCTTGAGGCGCACGACCATCGTCGCCCGCGGGTGCACCGCCGGCAGCTGCTGGACGTGGAGGGCGTCAAAGACGCCGAGGATGTTGAGCTTCCCTTCTTGGGAGATGTTCGCCGCGTCGGCGAAAAGAGCGAATGAGACGTGCATCTGCGGAAAATAGCGCGGCACTCAACGGGCCGCATCCGCGTTCATGTCACAGACCTTCTAGATTCCTCGAATATGACCGCCCTCCCCCGCCCGTCGCGCGCCATCGAAATTAGCCTCATCGCGATGGCCGTGATCTGGGGAGTGAACTTTTCGGTCGTGAAGTACGGCACCACCGTGATGGAACCGATTGCGTACAACACGCTCCGCATGGGGCTGGCCGCGGTCATCCTGATGGCCATCGCGTATGGACGTTCCAGCCGCCGTCCCACGACGCAGGAGCGCAACAAGCTCCTCGCTCTCGGCGTGCTTGGCCACTGCATCTATCAGCTCCTCTTTGTGGGCGGCCTCGCGATGACGCGCGCCGGAACGGCCTCGTTGGTCGTCGCGTCGAGCCCGGCCGTGGTCGCCATCGTCGCCCGTTTCTTCGGACACGACAAGCTTCCGAGAAAGGCCGTCGCGGGCATCGTGCTTTCCATTTCGGGCGTGATGCTGGTGGTCGGCGGCAGCATTAGCACAGATGGCACGGGTCACCTAGTTGGTGACCTGCTGATTCTGCTCGCGGTGATTGTCTGGGCCTTTTATACGAACGGCCTCGTGCCGCTCGCGCAGCACGTAGAGCCGGCGCAGGTCGCTGCCTGGACCCTCGTCGGTGGTGTGGTGCCGCTCGCCGTGCTCGCGACCCCAGCGCTCATTCGCACGGAGTGGATGGCCATCACACCGCTCACCTGGGCCGCGGTGCTGTACTCCGGCATCCTCGCCATGGTCGTGGCGTATCTTGTGTGGTATTACGGCGTTCGTGCCATCGGCCCGACACGCACGGCGATGTTCGCGAACCTCCAACCCCTCGTCGCCGTGCTCGTCGCGTGGGGCTTCCTCGGCGAAGTGCCGACCATCTTCCAGGGCGCCGGTGCCGGTGCCGTGATTGGTGGACTCTACCTGGCACGCCGATGAAAATTGTTCTGTTCGACATTGACGGCACGCTCCTCGTTTCCGACGGCGCCGGACGCACCGCAATGGAGACCGCGCTCACCGAGACCTTCGGCACCACTGGGCCCGCGTCGTACCGCTACGGCGGCAAGACCGACAAGCTGATTGTGCGGGAGACAATGCGCCTCGAAGGCTTCGACGACGCCACCATTGACGCGCGCATGCCGATGGTGCTCACGCGCTATCTCGAGGAACTCGAGTCGCACCTCGGTGGCGCACATGCCGCGCGCGCCTTGCCCGGCGTTGCGCCACTGCTCGACGCCGTGGAATCGCACGAGGGAATGGTGCTCGGGCTGCTCACCGGCAACTTGATTGAAGGCGCCAAAGCCAAGCTGCGTGCCGTCTCGCTCGACCACGGGCGCTTCCGTGTCGGCGCGTATGGATCGGATCACGAGGAGCGGCCGATGTTGCCGCCGATTGCCCGTGAGCGCGCGAGTGCTTTGCTCGGTCGCGATGTCGCGGGCGATCAACTCGTCATTATCGGCGACACGCCGTTCGACGTCACCTGTGGCCGCGGCGTCGGGGCGCGGGCGATTGCCGTCGCGACCGGCGGCTTCGGGCGCGCCGAACTGGAGTCGCACGGCCCCGATGCCATGTTCGATGATCTCTCAGACACTGCGCGCGTGATGGCGGCAATCATCCATGCGTGAAGTCGAACTGAAGGGACTGCTCACGAGCGATGCCGCGCTCGCCGATGCCCGCGCGCGTCTTGAAGCCGCGGGCGCGGAGTTGATGTATGAGGGCCGGCTCGAGGACAAGCGCTACGACACCACCGATCGCGCGCTCGCCCTGCAGGATCATGTGCTGCGCTTGCGCGTGTATCGCGGCGAGACCGTCGTGACCTCTCTCGACTTCAAAAGCCCCACCACCTACGTGGATGGCTTCAAGGTGCGCGAAGAACGCTCGGTCGGAGCCGACGACCCCGTCGCACTCGCCGGCATTCTCGAGGCCATGGGCTACGTCATCACGCGGGAGATCGATCGGGAAATCGTCCAGTACCGTCATGCTGGCGCAGTGATTCGCTTTGAGCGATATCCCCGCATGGACATCCTGGTCGAAGTCGAGGGAGAGCCCGAGGCCATCGAGCGCGCGATCCTCACGCTCGGCATGGCGCGCGAGGGCTTCACGACGGAGCGCCTCCCCGACTTTGTGCTCAAGTACGAGTCGCGCACCGGGGAGCGCGCGGCCATCTGCGACCGTGAGTTGCTCGGCGAGTATCGGTACTCGGCCAATGACGCCTGAGTATCCCCTCCCCGAGTTCATGCGTTCGTTGCGCGCCCTTGCAGTGCCTTCGGCGCCGGGCTCGGATCACGATGTCGTCTTCACGCCGCTGATTGAGGCGCGCCGCGCTGCCCAGCGCGCGACCTCACTGGAGCAGCAACTGACTGCCTTCGATGGCACGAAGCTCGATCGCGCGTGGCGCGGCAGCATCGTGACGCTCGCGGAGCGAAAGCAGCCGCGGACGTTGCCTGATCGCCGCGCGCTCGCCGCCGAACTTGAGCTGCTCGGCGCTCCGCTCTGGGCGGCACTCGGTGATCTCGAAGCACAGGCGGCCGCGGTGCGCGCGTCCCCGGCCGACGCCAAGCGTGCGGCCTGGGAGCAGTGGATCGAGCAGGTCCGCCGAGTCTTCCGCGCCGCCGATGAGTGGTGGGAGGCGTCGTTGCCGGTGTTGGCTGATCCGCGGGGCCGTCGCGGGGCACTCTGGCGTCGCGTACTCGGAGGGGGACAATGATTGCCGGCATTGGGTTTGACCTCGTGGCGATTGCCCGCGTCGAGGCGATGATTGCCCGGAAGGAGCAGCGGGCACTCGATCGCCTTTTCACGGCACACGAGCAGGAGTACGCGCTGGCCAGGGCGCGTCCGGCCATGCACCTCGCGGCCCGCCTCGCGGCCAAGGAGGCCACCTTCAAGGCGCTGACGGGCTCGGACGAGGCCAAGCTGATTGGCTGGAAGGAGGCCGAGGTGCGGCGGGGGAGCGAGGGGCCCCCGGAGCTGGTCTTCACCGGGAGGGCAGCTGCTCGGGCCGCGGAGTTGGGGGTGAAACGGGTCTTCCTGACGCTGAGTCACACGGACGAAACGGCCGGCGCCGTGGTGATCTTAGAAGTCTGAGGTATCCCCCTGCATTGCATTCGGAACGCTTCCGCGCCGATCAGGACCTCGCGCTGAACGGCTGGGCCCGCCTGGGAAACGGGCTGGCACTTTGGGACCCGCGGCGGCAAACCTTTTCGGCCTGAACCTCGTCTAAGAGGGAGTCCCGAACCCCCTCCCAATGTTCCGTCCCGCGGCAGTTGCTGTGGCGCTGGTTGTGCTTCGCGCCTTCACTCTGGCTGCACAGGGCCCGCCGGGATCAATGCCGGATCCGGCTGACGCGCGCTCGTCGCGGTTGAGCGTCCCGATGCGCGCCACCGCCACGAACGCCGGGGTGATTCGCACCGAGTCACCCCCGGTGATTGACGGTCGCCCCAACGATGCCGCGTGGCGCGATGCCCCGGTCATTGACCAATTCCTCGAGTACGAACCCAACACCGGCGCCGAGCCGCGCTTTCGCACCGAGATTCGGCTGCTGTACGATGATCGGTACCTGTATATCCTCGGCCGCATGTACGACCCCGCCCCCGACTCGCTCATCTCGCTCCTCAGCCGGCGCGACGTGCGCACCGAGAGCGAGCAGATCAAGATCCTCATTGACTCGTATCATGACAGGCGCACTGCCTATCAGTTCATTCTGAATCCCGTCGGGGTGAAGCGCGACTTCTTCGTCTACAACGATCAGGTCGAGGATCCCACCTGGGACGGCGTCTGGGACGGTCACGCGAGCATTGATTCGCTGGGATGGGTGGCGGAGTTCCGCATTCCGTTCAGCCAGTTGCGCTTTGCCGACGTCGATCGGCACACCTTCGGCTTGCTGATCGTGCGCGACATCGCACGCACCCGGCAACGCCTCTCGTGGCCGCTGTATCGCCGCGACGTGCAGGGCTACGTCTCACAGGCCGGAGAAGTGGACGGCATCGCGCGCATCCCGCGCCCCACGCGACTCGAGGTGATGCCGTACGCCGTCACCAAGAACGTGACGGTTCCGTCGGGACCAGGGCAGTGGGATCATCCGCAGCAGAACACGGTCGGCGCCGACGTGAAGTGGGGACTCACCTCCAATCTCACGGTGGACGCCACGCTGAACCCCGACTTCGGGCAGGTCGAAGCCGACCCCGCCGTGCTCAATCTCTCGGCATTTGAGCAATTCTTCGAGGAGCGGCGTCCGTTCTTTCTTGAAGGCGCTGGCATCTTCAACTACCGCACCTCGTGTGGTGATATCGATAACGGGTGCCGTGGCCTCTTTTACTCGCGCCGCATTGGGCGCTCGCCGCAACTTGGGCAACTCTACGCCGATCCATCCAATGCATCGGCCTCGCGCGTGCTCGGCGCGCTCAAGCTCTCCGGGCGGCTCGCCAACGGACTAAACATCGGCGTGCTCAATGCCTACACCGCGCGGGAGCAGGGCTCGCTCGGGCGCACCATTGAGCCCGCCTCCAACTACGCGGTCGTTCGCGTGCTGCAGGACCTCAACAGTGGGCGCTCAGGCATCGGCGCGATGCTCACCGCGGTGGACCGCGAGCTCGACGCTGACACGCGCAACTTCCTGCGGCGCGAAGCCTATAGCGGCGGCCTCGACTTCCGGCATCGCTTCTCGGAGAATCGTTTTGAGCTCACCGCGAATCTCTCGGCGAGCGTCATCCGCGGCTCCGCCAACGCCATTGCCGCCACGCAACGGGATGGCGTGCATCGGTACCAGCGACGCGACGACAATCTCGAGTACGACCCCACGCTGACCTCACTGGGCGGCGATGCGCAGCGCGTCTCCATCTCCAAGTTTGGCGGCGGCATCACGCGCTTCCAATCGGTCTATCAGCGATTCTCCCCCGGCTTCGAGAGCAATGACCTTGGCTTCCAGCAGCGCGCCGATGAGCAGATGTTCCGCAACTGGTTCCAGATCAACCTGATTGAGCCAACGAAGCTGTATCGCCGCGTGTTCATGAACTTCAACACCATGAACACGTGGACGACGGACGGCCTTCTGACGCAGACCAACCTCAACGCCAATTGGCACGCCGAACTCCCGAACACGCATTGGATTCACTTCGGGTTCAGCGGCACACTCCCGGGCTCCTTCGACGACCGCAGCGCCCGTGGCGGCGTCGCGTTCCGGCGCGCCGCAAACGCCGAGGCATTCTTCGGATGGGAGGGCGATCGTCGCCCGTGGTGGACCCCGGTGCTCTTTACCGGCGTATGGCGCGGTGACGAGTGGGCGAGTCGCGGCGGCTGGGGCGAAGCTGCGTTTCAGTTCCGCGCCGGCTCCCGGTTTAATGGCTCGCTCGGGCTCAACCTGAGCCGCACCCTTAACGACTCGCAGTGGCTGGAGAACTTCGGTGATGTCTCCAGCGATACCGCGCACGTCACCTTCGCACAGCTCGACCAGTGGACCGTCGGCATCACCACCCGCGTGAACTACACGATGTCGCCGAATCTCTCGCTGCAGGTCTATGCGCAGCCCTTTGCGTCGGTCGGTGACTACACCGAGTGGAAGGAGCTCACCGATACGCCGCGCGCGGAGCGATACGCTGATCGCTTTCAGCCCTATGGTGGCGGCGCCGATCCGGGTGGTGTCAACTTCAAGCAGCTCCGCACCAACACGGTGCTCCGGTGGGAGTATCGCCCGGGTTCGATCCTCTTCCTCGTTTGGCAGCAGGGACGCGATGCCTTCAGCGATACCCCCACGGGATTCGCCGGACGGCGTGACTTCGGGGAACTCTTCGAGCTGCACCCGAACAACACCTTCCTGCTGAAGATGTCCTACTGGTTCAATCCCTGAACTGCTGTTCACACGAAGGCCCGAAGGGAGCCGCGACC
>JANLTT010000021.1:0-12239 GCA_031363115.1 Gemmatimonas sp. | reverse complement strand
ACCCTCGGTGCATCTCACCGCCAGGCGCGGGTGCGCGTGGTGGCGCTGCGGGCAAAGGAACGGATCCGAGACGCGGCCTTCACGCGGCGCGATTCCCTCCCGGGGGCCGCCCTTCCCGCCCCGCGCGTCTGGCCCGAGCCCGCGTGGAAGGCTCGGTTTCGGCTCCTGACCGAAAAGCGGGATGACTGCGCGGTAATTCGCGCCGGGATTGCCGACTCCGTGGTGCCGGTGCAGCTGCGGGCAGCGGCTCTCGTGCGGGGAGCGTGTGGCGCGGATGCGGAGATTCGCGCGACCCTCACGCGATGGGTCGATGCCCTCCCCGCGGACGCGCGCATGCACCGCCGCGGCGTGGCCTCGTGGCACCTCGCGGCTCACGGCGTCGTGGCCTTGGCGCGCGTCGCCCCGGAGTTGGCGGCGCCCCGCGTGACGCGGCTCCGCGTTCACCCGCAGTGGCAGGTGCGACAGTACTCGGCGCGCGCTGCCACCACGCTCAATGACCGTGCGACGTTGCGCACCCTCGCGACGGACACCGATGCCAATGTGGCCGAGGCGGCAATCGAAGGGCTCGCGACGGTCGCGGGACACGCGGAAGATGCGATTTACCTTCGCGCGCTCACACGGACCGAGGCACAAACGGTGCGGGCGGCGGCACTCGCGCTGAAGGGCACGACCGACGCCGCGGCCCGCACGTCGGCGCTTGCGGCCTTTGAGCGATTCGCCGACCGCAGGAACGCGAGCGAACACGATGTCCGCGTGGCCCTTTTGCAAGCCGCCGGCCGCACCGCGGCGGACGACCGTCCCCCCGTGCGCCCCGACTCGCTCGACGCGCAGGCCGTCGCCCTCGCGCTCGGCGCGACGCGGCACCTCGAGGTGCAGATGCATCCCGATCATGGTGGCGGGCGCTTCGTGGTGCGCCTCCGTGGCGACGTCGCGCCGATTATGGCCGCGCGCATCTTTGCCCTCGCGAACCGCGGCTACTACGACGGCAGCAGTTGGCATCGCGCCGAGTACGACTTCGTGCTGCAGGGCGGCAGCCCGGGCGCGAACGAGTATGTCGGTGAGGCGCGCGAGCTGATTGACGAAGTCGGAACGGTGCCGCACCAGCGTGGCACCGTGGGCATGAGCACGCGCGGACACGACACCGGCGATGCGCAGTGGTTCATCAACCTGCGAGACAACGCCCGATTGGCGAAGGACTACACGATATTCGCCGAGGTGGTTGAGGGCATGGCGTTGGTGGATGCTCTGCTCGAGGGCGATTGCATCCTGCGCATTCGCGAGTGGACCCCTACCGCTCGCGCACGCCGTCCCTGACGCGCTGGAGCAGGCCGATTAGCTGATCCTGCTCAGCGGGATTGGGAAGGCCGCGCGCCACGAGCGTTGCCGTCTCCTTGATCAGGGTGTCCATCGCGTCGAGCAGGCGGAGTCCCTTCTCGGTGATGACACAGTGCACGACGCGGCGATCCGCTCCCGTGCGCTCACGTCGCACGTAGCCGGCCTCTTCAAGCTTGTCGATCAGGCGCGTGATGCCCGGTGCCTCCTCGATGAGGCGATCACGCACCGCGAGTGTCGGAAGTCCGTCGGGCCCCGCACCTCGCAGAATGCGCAGCACGTTGTACTGGGCGGGCGAAATCCCGTACGGTTCGACACGATGGGCAATCGCCCGCCGAATGAGCGTCGCGGTGCGCATCAACGCCACCACGGCTTCATCGGCGGGCGAATCGAACGGTCGAGATTGCTGGAGTTCTTCAAGAAGGGTGCGGGGGGCCATGACCCGAACTTAGGAGCGAGTACCCCCCCATGCTAGGCGGACTCCTGTTCTCAGAATCCCACGACGATGGTCGCCAGCACCGTACGCGACGCCGCGGGGAAGAAATACCGCTCGGTGCCGTCGGTGTAGCCGCTGGCGTAGGCCACCGAATCAAAGAGATTCTGCACCTGCACCCGCAGCGTGTTTTTCCCCACCGCAAACGAGGCGCCGAGGTCGGCGAGCGTGAAGGCCGGTGTGACCAGCGACGCGTTGCCGTCATTTGCGAGTTGCGACTCCCCGACATGGCGCACCGTGAAGGCGAGTTCCAAGGCCGAACGCGGGCGCCACGTGGCCTGCGCATTGGCAATCACGGCGGGTGAGAGCAATGGCGCCACATCGGTAAAGCGCTGCGACGTGCCGGCATCGGTGTACTCGGCAATCCGCGCGCGCATCAGCATGGCGTTGCCGGTGAGCAGCAGTGTCGGGCGCGCGCGCCACGTGGCCTCGCCCTCCACGCCGATGCGGCTTGAGCGTGCGACGTTGGCACGCAACTGGCTTCCCTGCAGCGTCAGCTGGCCGATGGGGGCTATCTCATTGCGGAACTGCATGGCGAAGCCGTTGACGCTTGCCGAGAGCGTGCCGCGACGCCACCGCGCGCCGAGTTCGAGATCGGTGAGGCGTTCCGGTGACACACGCGTGAGCGGAAGGATCTCCGCCGCGGAGGCATCGTCGAGATCGTCGTTGCCGGCGAACATGTCGGAGCGCGTGGGCTCACGCCCGGACTGCCCGAGGGAAGCGAAGAGTTCGACGGACGGCCGCGCGCGCCACGTCACGCCGACCTTCGGGTTCACGAAGACCCAGTCAATGCTCGGCGCCGCGAAAGTCGTCCCCGCGGAGGGATCGTAGCGGAAAGCGGCGCGGCGCACCTGCACGTCGGCGTGATAATCGAGTGTGCCGCGTGTGATGGTGCCCTTCACGAAGACGCTCTGCTCCTGCTTGTGCCCCGTGTTGTCGTACACGCGGCTGCGTGTATCCGGCGTGACGTTGGCAAAGTGATCGCGCGCGTAGTCGCTCGCGTGCGCGCCAGCCGCGACGCTGAATCCATCGCCCTGCCACTGCAGTGTGGAGAGGAGCCCGTACCAGACGTGGTCGAGATTGAAGCGCCAGTAGGTGGGTTCGCCAATCTCGATGTCGTACCAACCGCCGGCGCTGTTGCGATAGCCGGTCGTGGTGAGCGTGACGCCCGGTCGCACGACCCGCACGTACTGGAGCGAGAGCATCTCCTGTCGGAAATCATCGCGCTCGTTGGGGTTCATCGGGTTGGTGCGTGGATCCACCGCAAGCTGCGCCTCGCTCGCGGCGTAGTAGGCGAGTTGCATCTTTGAGCGGCCGGCGAAGCCCGTGAGCTTGAGCGCGTCCTTCTCGCCGAACCATCCAAGACTCACGAAGCCCGACTGCGACTCGTTCCCTGAGTTGAATCGAAAGCCCTCGGTCTCTTGCGCCGAGAGGCGGGCGTAGGCGGCGAATCCATTCACGAGCCCCGTGGCCCCCTCAACGGAGAGCCGTTGCGTCCCCCACGACCCGGCGGTCATCTGCCCTTCGGCGAAGCGCGGGGTGGACATCAGCGGCATGCTTTCGAAATCGATCGAGCCGGCGAACGAGGCCGTACCGAAGGCGCTCGAGCCGACACCGCGCTGCACGCGCACGGAGTGCATCGAGTTCATGAAGTCCGGCACGTTCGAGAAATAGAGGACTTGGTCCTCCGGATCATTCAACGGCACGCCGTCCACAGAGATGGAGAGGCGCGTTTGGTCCACGCCACGCAGGCGGATCGAGCTGTAGCCCGAGAAGGCTCCGGCGTCGGAGGCTGCGGTGATTCCCGTCGCGCCGAGGAGCGCGAGCGGCGCATCTTGGCCGGCGTAGGTGCGTTCGATGGTTGCGCGATCGAGCACGGTCTGGGAGGTCGGCGCGGCGCCGCCCGCCCGCACGGCACGCACCACAACCGATTCCAATGTGTCGCGCGCGGTGGAGTCACGTGGCGCCTGCTGCGCCGCAAGCGGGGCGGCAGACAGCAGCCCCAGCGACAACAGGGTTGAGCCGTACATGAAACGGTACATCGAACGGTGCATCAAACGGTGAGTCGAGCGAGACATCAGCGGTGTCCTCAAGGAATGAAGAGGGCGCCGTAGTGTGGATCCTCACCTGGCGTCGCGGCCCAAGAAAAAAGGCCACGACACCCGGTGAGCGGGTGCCATGGCCCAATGGTGCGGACAGGACACTCGCCGCACTCCCTACGCCGGTGTTAACCGGGTCAGGTTCCAAGAGACTTTCTCAACTCTGCGAACGCAGAGTACCCCTGGCGGCTGTGCCGAAGGAGTACAGGTAATCGAGAGGAATGGCAAGGGCGAACAGCGTCCGCCGTGGAGCGTCGACTCGAATGTCGTTGTGAACGGCGTTCATAACGCCGTTCCAAACGCCTGCGCCTACGCGAGTCCGGTGGAATCAGGTGGCTGCGACGCCGCGGGCATCTCGGTCGTGAAGCCCGCCGTGGGTAATCGTCCCGCCAAGAGCTCACCCATCGGGCGCGTCGTTTCAAACTGGCCCAGAACGATGCGCAGGATTGCCGTCAGCGGTGCCGCGAGCAGCATGCCCACGATGCCCCAGAGCAAACCCCAGAACACGAGAGCGGCAACGATGGTCACGGGGCTCAGGTCGAGATTGTGGCCCATCAGCCACGGATCAAGGCCATTGCCGACGACCATCTGCACCGTGGTGCTCAGCAGGACAATCGCAATCACCGGCCCCAGCGTCTCGAACTGCACGAGCGCGATTGGAATCGGCAGCAAGGTTGCGATGATTGACCCGATGCTCGGAATGAAGTTCAGCACGAAAGTCAGCACCGCAAACACGAGCGCGAGTTCGAGTCCGAACGAGGTGAGAATCACCCAGATGAGCAAGCCGGTCAGCGCCGACACCAGGAACTTGATGATCAGGTAACGACGGATGTTGTGATCGATCTGCCGAAAAACCGCGCTCTTGTTTTGACTCTTGCGGCGGCCGAGGAGCAGGAAGATTACAAAGATCGTGACGAGTGTGCCATTCGTGATGAGCGAGAGCGCACCCTGCGCGGTCGCCTGCACCATGTCCTGCATCGGCATGCGCTCCAGCGAGGCCAGCACCTCTTCCGGGCTCATCGGCACGCCGCGGCGCTGCAGCCACCCCGCGCCGATCACCACGACCTCTGCCAGCTTCCCCTTGTACAGCCCCGCCGACGCGGTGAAGGTCTGCAACGACGTGAGAAACAGCAGCGCGACAAAGAAGATGCCCGTCGCGACAAGCATCATCACCACGAGCGTCGACAGCCAGCGAGGAAAGCGAATCTTCGATTCGAGCAGGTCCGCGACCGGCGTCACCAGATAAAAAATCAGCATCGCCAGTACGAATGGCACGAGCACCGCACGAGTGTAGGCGAGCGCCGCGGCAATACAGACGGCCGCGATGCTCACCACGGAGACCGTGACGAGGCTCGCGCGCTCTTCAAACAGCAGCTTTCGGGGAGATTGCATGCGGGAAAGTTGGGGGCTGTGCGTCAGAGGACAAGGGCGGGCGCGGACCGGCGCCTGCGCCACCACTTGTCCAACTCGGCCAGGAGGAGGACGACCAGCGCCAGCAGCACGGGATACCCCCACTCGTGTATCGCCAGCGGCTCCACCCGGAGCAGGCGTTGCATTGGCGGGAGGTAGGTGGCCAACACATGCACGCCGAACGCCGCCGCGACCCCGCCCACCAGCATCCAGTTGCGCGCAAGGGGAATGCTAAAGGCCGACTCCAGCTCGGAGCGACAGTTGAACACATGGACGTTCTGCATCAGAACAAAGAGCATGAGCAGTTGATTGCGCGCACTCCCCTCCTCCACCCCCATCGCCAGCAACGCCCCCCAGTAGGCGGTCGAGATACCACCCATGGCGAGTCCGGTGAGGGTGACCTGACGAATCATGAGGCCATCAAAGATTCCCTCGCGCGGGCTCCGCGGCGGCCGGCGCATCGTCCCGGGCTCGCCACCCTCGAAGGCGAGGCCAATTTCCTGGATGCCATTCGTGACGAGATTGAGCCACAGCAACTGGACCGCGATGAGCGGCAATGGCAGCCCCAGCACCAGTGACGCCAGCACCAACCAGACCTCGGCGAGTCCCGTCGAGATCAGGAGGTAGGTGACTTTGCGGATGTTGTCGTAGGCGAACCGTCCCTCCTCGATGCCCGCTTCGAGCGACGCGAAGTTGTCATCGGTGAGAATCAGTGTCGCTGCCTCCTTGCTTACGTCCGAGCCCGATCCCATCGCGACCCCGATGTGCGCCGCCTTCAGTGCCGGTGCGTCGTTGACGCCGTCCCCTGTAACTGCCACAAAGTGTCCGACACGCCGCAGCGCCTCCACGATGTGCAGCTTCTGCAACGGGGCCACGCGCGCAAAGACGCGCCCGCGGGTCACGAGCGCCTGGAAGGCCGGCGTCGTCTCGCCCGCCGCGGCGAGGTCGGCCCCGGTCACCACCGAGCCTTCGTCCGTGGTGATGCCCAGTTCCCGGGCAATCGCGAAGGCGGTGCGCGGATGGTCGCCGGTGACCATCGCGACTTCAACTCCCGCCGCTCGACACTTCGCGATGGCGTCCTTCGCTTCGGCACGCGGGGGATCGATCAGCCCCACGAGTCCGAGCAACACCAATGGCGGAAGACTCTGCGCCTCCAGCGCCACCTCTCTCGCTTGCGCGGTGAGCCCCGCTTCACCTTCCGCCACGGCAATCACGCGCTGGCCAATCCCCGTGAGCGCGTCAGCCTGCGCCGCAACCACGGCGGCATCGAGCGGCACGAGGCCCGCGGCGGTCCACATCTGCGCGCAAAAAGGCACGAGGGTCTCCAGCGCGCCCTTCACCGCAACGCGCTGCTCTCCGTTCTCTACGTAGAAGGTCGCGGCATAGGCGCGTGCTGACTCAAACGGAAGCTCACCAACAACCTCGGCCTTCGCGCGCACCGAGGCGGTCGGAATCCCGAGCTTCTGCGCGAGTGCGAGGAGGGCGACATCCACGGCATCTCCCGCGTGTGTCCATACGCCATCGAGCGTCGCGAGGTGCGCCTCGTTGCAGAGCGCTCCCGCAAGTGCAATGCGAACCGCGAGCGCGCGCTCCGGCTCGGTAATCACGGTCCCATCGGCGTGATGCACCTCTCCCTGATTGGTGTATCCCTCTCCGGTCACCGCCAACGTCGCGCCGCCAGGAAGGACAACCGCGCGCGCAGTCTGCTGGTTCACCGTGAGTGTGCCGGTCTTATCGCTGGCAATCAACGTGCAACTGCCGAGCCCCTCGACGGCGGTGAGTCGCCGCACAATCACATTGCGCTTCGCCATGCGCTTCGCCGCAATGCTCAGTGTGACGGTCACCGCGACGGGAAGACCCTCAGGAATCGCCGAGACCGCGAGCGCGACGGCGAGAAAGAAGACGTCCCCCCACGGCATCCCGCTGAAGACGCCAATGCCAATCAGCAACAGGCAGGCCGCGAGCACGGCGATGCTGATCTGCGCTGAGAAGCGCTCCATGCGCAACACGAGGGGTGGCTTCACCGTTTCGCCGCTGCTCACCTGCGCGGCGATGGCGCCGACCTCGGTGGACTGACCCGTCTTGGCCACCAAGCCGACCGCGCGTCCCGCCAACACGGTTGCGCCCGCGAAGGCCATGTTGCTTCGGTCACCGAGCGGCGCATCATGCGGCACGACGTCGGTATGCTTGCGCACCGTCACCGACTCACCGGTCAGAAAGGACTCGTCCACTTCAAGTCCGGTTACGCGAAGCAATCGCAGGTCGGCCGGCACGCGGTTTCCCGATTCCAACAGCACAACGTCACCGGGCACGAGTTCCTCGGCGCCCACGTCCTGCTCGTGTCCGTCCCGACGCACGCGGACGACCACTTTCAGCAGGTCCTGCAGCGCCGCCGCGCTCCGTTCGGCGCGCCACTCCTGATACGCGCCGAGGGCCGCGTTAATGGTGACGATCAGGACGATGAATCCGGCGTCCACGAAATCGCCTAGCACGACCGCGACGAGTGCCGCCGCGAACAGGATGTAGATGAGCGGACTCAGGAACTGGTGCAGGACGATGGCCCCGAGTGTCACGGGCTCCGGCGCGGGCAGGATGTTGGCGCCATGCTCCGCCAACCGTGCGGCCACCTCTGCCGGACCGAGTCCGCGATCGTCCGCCGCGACATCAAGTCGTGCGCGGACCTCCTCTACACTCTGTGCGTGGAACGCCATCCGATACACCGGTGCACCGCGAATGCGGCAGGAAGGAGCAGGAGCGATTCTGTGGGGAGCCGGAAGCGCGCGGCAGTCAGACTGGGTGCGCCTTCTAAGCTATCCTACACCGCAGCGCTCAGTTGTCCCCGCGCGCCGCCGCGCGTGCGCCAGGCGCCCGATAAAACGAGTTGTTGATCAACGACATCGTGAAATGCTGCACATAGGCCCGCAACCGCGCCGACATCTCGGCGGACTGCGCCGGAGTCAGGGTGCCGGGCTCGCGCCCCGTTTCCTCACGACGAAAGGCCAAGGCGCGCTCTCGGCCATCAGGAAGACGCTCGAGGACGCCTTCTTTTCGCACCATCCAGTAGACCTCATCGGTGGCGAGCACCGCCTCGCCGGGGACGTTGGCGAAGAGGGAGCGCCCGAAGGACGGCACCCGCGTCGGCCGCGCGCCGGCGTAGTCGAGGACCGTCTTGAAGATGTCCACGTGCTGCACAATGCGCGTGGAATCGAGCGCGGGCAGACGTTGGCCCGGATGGTACAGGAGAATCGGCACCATGTAGCGCCCGAGCGGCGTGTCGTAGCGCCGCGAGCGCAGCGGCGGGGTGTGGTCGCCGGTGATGATGAAGAGCGTGTTGTTAAACCACGGCTGCTGGCTTGCGGTCTCAAAGAACTTGCGCACCGCGTAATCCACGTACGCCACGCTCTGATGAATTTCGCGCGACCCGCGTGGTAGCGTCGACGCGTACTTTGGCGGCACACGATACGGCTGATGGGTGCTGATCGTGAACAGCGTCGTGAAAAAGGGCTCGGGGTGGGTCGTCAACTGGCGCGCCGCGAACTGTAGGGCGGGTTCATCGAAGAGTCCCCAGTGACCGTCGAACCCGTCCGACTGCACGTCCGCAGGGAAACGCTCCAACGGATAGAACTCGCGAATCCCCGCCATCGCCGCAATCGCGTCGAAGTACATCGTCCCCTTCACTGCCCCGTGAAACATGCTCGTGTGAAAGCCGGCATCCTCAAGGAAGTGGCCGAGCCCAAGCCACTGATTGCCCTGATAGCCGGAGACCGCCAGGCTCTGCCCCGTGTACAGCGGCACGCCAAGAAGAATGCTCGGCAGCGCGTCCATCGACCGGCGGCCGTTCGCGAAGCTGTTCGTGTAGAAGGTGCCCTGCTTGCTCAGCGAATCGAGGAAGGGGGTCAGCCCGGGCTCCTCGAGGTCGGTCCCACCCCAAAACTCGGTACCAAAACTTTCCAACAGCAACAGCACCACGTTCTGCGGCTTCGACGGCGCGTTGCTTCCCACCAGTTCGGCGTAGCCATACGGCGCCTCGAGGATGGAATCGACCTCCGCCTCGCTCTCAAAGAACTGCACGGGCTTCAACTGCCGTCCGCGCGGCGACTGAATGAGCGTGAAGGAGGTATTGAGCGTCAGAATGCCAATCTCGTGACTGCCGCTCGCAAACGCATGTATGGGATTCAGCGGCTTCTTCTGCACGCCGCCGCGCGCGGCGATGATCGTCAGCAGAATCGTCGCGAAGACGACCGCGGAGGATTGCAGCCACGACCGCCGAGGTGCCTCCTCGTCACGATGGCGGGGGTAGAAGACCCAGAGGCAGGCAATCAGCGTGAGCCCAATGATCGTGAGCCCCGCGAAGTTCAGGAAGAGCTGGTCGGCCTGTGCCGTGGCTTCGCCAGTGAGCGCGAAGATATCCATCGTCACGCGCGTGCCCGTAAACGGGTAGTAGGCGATGTCGCCCACCTGAAAGACCACGAAGGCGCCGTTGACCACGAGAAACAGTGTCCGCAGGACCCGCTGATACCAGACGCGCGCGAGCACCGTGGCCGGCGCGAGTGAGAGGAGCACGAACGGCAGGTTGGTGTAGGCAATCGCCGAGAGATCAAAGCGGACCCCGCGCACGAAGGCGCCGAGCACCTCCAGGAGCGGTGCGTCAGCGAAGTTCGCACGGTGGTCCACCAGGAAGACGAGGCGGATCACGAAGTAGACGGCAAGCACGAGTCCCAGCCGACGCCCGAGCACGAACTCCGGGCGGCGGCGGACGGAACTCCAACGGCTGTGCATCGGGCGGTCAGTCAACTGCGAGTGCGCAAGGGTGGTGAGTCGGCGAAAGCCGAAATGTCTCGCTAGAGAGCAAACGTCGCAACGCTGTCGCTGGTTCGAGCGGAGGGGCATCTTACTCGGGAGCGATTCGACGACCCGTTCACGACCGAGTTCCCCCTATGCGCGTCCTCCTTTCCGCCCTCGTGCTGACCGCGCTGTCGGTGCTCCAACCCCAAGGGGCCGACGCCCAGCGCCCGGCCGCGCGCCCATCCCCGCGCCCAGCCCGCGCCGCGCGCCACGCCGCGCCCGCCCCGGCGGCAGCGGTTCCACTCGTACCGGTCGTCGAGCCGGGACTTTTTGACGGCATGCGTTGGCGAATGGTCGGGCCGCATCGAGGCGGACGAGCCACGGCCGTCACCGGAATCGCCGCGCAACCCAACGTCTTTTACATGGGCACCACGGGTGGCGGGGTCTGGCGCACCGACGACGCCGGCAACTCTTGGACTCCGCTCTCCGATGCCTTCTTCGACAACGGAAACGTTGGCGCCATTGACGTCGCGGACAGCGATCCCAACATCATCTACGTCGGGCTCGGCTCCGCGTCCATTCGCGGAAATGTCTCGGTTGGCACCGGCGTCTGGCGGAGCGTGAATGCTGGCGCAACCTGGACCTATCTCGGGCTTCCCGAGTCGGGGGCGATCGGCAAGCTCGTCATTCACCCGACGAATCCCAACATCGTGTTTGTGGCGGCACTCGGTCACCCCTTTGGCAAGAATCGTGAACGCGGCGTGTATCGGACGATTGATGGCGGCAGCAGTTGGGAGCAGGTGCTCTTCCTGAATGATTCCACGGGCGCGGTCACGATCACGATGGCCCCGGATGACCCGCAGGAGCTCTGGGCCGGGATGTGGCGCGGCGAACGGAAGCCGTGGACGATCATTTCGGGCGGCGCCGAGGGCGGCGTGTACCGCTCGCGCGATGGCGGCGCGACCTGGAGCAAGGTGCGCGGCGGCTTGCCCGAAGGCATCGTCGGCAAGGTGGGGGTGACGCAATCCCCTGCCGATCCGAAGCGCCTCTGGGCGCTCATTGAGGCAGACTCGCTCGGTGGCCTCTACCGCTCAGATGATCGCGGCGAGAGTTGGAAGCGCGTGAACAGCGAAGCCAACGTGCGCGCGCGTCCCTTCTACTACACGCATGTGCGCGCCGATCCGCAGGATCGCGATCGCGTCTATGTGCTCACGCAGTCGATGCTCCGCTCCACCGACGGCGGCACGATCTTTCGGCCGATGCCCGTGCCGCATGGCGATGTGCATGACATCTGGATCAACCCGCGCGACAACGCCGTCTTCGCCGTCTCCGATGACGGTGGCACCGTGGTCACGGTGAATGGCGGACGCACCTATAGCTCGATGTACAACCAGCCGACTGCCGAGCTGTATGACGTGGTGGTGGATGAACAGTATCCGTATCGGATCTATGGCTCGCAGCAGGACAACACCGCCATCAGCGTGCTGCATCGCCGGCTGGGGAACTCGTTGCGCCCGCAGCAGGAGTGGAACTACGCGGCGGGATGCGAGACGGGTCCGGTCGCCGTGCATCCCCGTCGGCCGCACATCGTGTATGGCAGCTGCTACGGCGGATCGCTGAGCCGCTACGATGTGCGCACCGATACGCGAACGAGCATTCATGCCTTCCCCGCCCCGACGAATCTCGCGCCCTCCGAGCTCACCGATCGCTGGCAGTGGGTCGCTCCGGTTGTGGTCTCGCCGCAGGATACGCTCACATTGTACCGCGCGAGCCAGTACCTGTATCGCAGCCGCGATGAAGGGACGACGTGGGCGCGCATCTCCCCCGATCTCACGCGCAACGACACCACGTATCAGCGGATGCCAGGCGGACCAATCGCGGCAGACAACACGGGGGTGGAGATTTTCGGCACGATCTTCGCTGTCACGCCATCGCCGCATGCATCAAATACCATCTGGGTGGGCACCGACGATGGACGCGTGCACCTCACCCGAGACGACGGCGCGCGGTGGACCGAGATCACGCCGCGTGGAATGCCCGCGCGCGGTACAGTGAATCGTATCGAAGTCTCGGCGCACGCGCCGGGGCGCGCCTTCATTGCCGTGCAGCGCTACCGCGAG
>JANLTT010000017.1:0-7443 GCA_031363115.1 Gemmatimonas sp. | reverse complement strand
ACCCACGACCGTTCGCCCAGCACGTCGCGTCTACACCGATTCGCATCGCGGTCAGGCGGCCGCGGGTCGGCCGGGACTCGTCGCACCCGTCGCGGCCGTGGGTTCACCGAGCCGCTGCTCCTCGTGGTACTCAAAGTCAGTGTTGACCTCCCAGATGTCATGCGATGCGCCCTGCATGTTCCAGATGGCCATCATTGCCGTGAGCATCGAGTGGTCCTGATTGTTGTACTTGTGCATGCCGTTGCGACCCACCGTGTGGAGGTTCGGGATGGCATCGATGCACTCGCGCACCTTGTCGAGATGTCCTCGGTACGCCGCGTCGTAAATCGGGTACGCCTTTGTCTGGCGAATGACGGTGCCATTGACCACGGTTGTGTTGGGTGCGAGGCCGAGCTGGTCGAGCTCTGCCTTGGCCTGCTTGATGAGGTCCGCGTCCGAGCTCTCCCAGAGGCCATCGCCCTGGAAGCAGAAGTACTCGAGGCCGAGGCAGGTGCGGCCGGGCTCGGGGACCATCGCTGGGCTCCAGTTATTGAAATTCTGGATGCGGCCAACCTTTACGCCGGGCGTGTGGATGTAGACCCAGTTGTCCGGAAAGAGCTTGTCTGCGTCGAGGATGAGCGCCACGACGAGGAAATCGCGATACCGAAGGCCCTCGGCCGCCTCGCGGTACTCAAGGCCTACTGCGGGCTCGAGCGCACGCACGAGTGACCGAACCGGCATCGTCGAAATCACATGATCGGCCGCGATATACGTCTCGCCGTCAGGTCCGGTCGCGCGGACGCCGATTGCGCGTACTGCACCGGAGCTGGAATCGACCGCAGTCTCAATCGCCGTGGCATGATGACGCATCTGAACCGCGTGTCCCATCTCGCGGATGCGGTCGCGCGCCGCCTCCCACATCTGGCCGGGCCCGAGGCGCGGGTAGCGGAACTCATCGATGAGGCTCTTGATCTTGGTGGAGCGCTTGTTGAGCGATGTTGCCGTGAGGATCGCGCGCGCGAGTGAGAGCCCTTGAATGCGCTGTGCCGCCCATTCCGCGCGGATCTCGGTGCAGGGGATGCCCCAGACCTTCTCGGTGTATGTCTTGAAAAAAATCTGGTAGAGCCGGCTTCCGAACCGGTTCGTCACCCACTGCTCGAAATTCTCCTCGACGGGCGTGGGATTCAAACGCGCCTCGAGATAGCTCCACACGATGCGAAATGCGTTGATGAGGCCGAGCCCGCGCAGGGCATTCATCGCCTTCAGCGGGTAGTCGAAGTACCGCCCGCTGTAGTGGATCCGCGACATCCGTGGCACGGAGATGAACTCGTCGGCGAGCAGTTCCTCCCAGAGATCCTGCACCGGCTGGATCTTGGTGAAGAAGCGGTGGCCGCCGATGTCAAAGCGGTAGCCTTTGTATTGAGCGGTGCGTGAGATGCCGCCCACCATGTCGTCGCCTTCGAGCACGGTGACGCGCACGCCCTGTTTCGCGAGGAGATACGCCGCGGTGAGCCCGGCGGGGCCGGCGCCGATCACAACGACGTGCTCTCCGGGACGGAGTTGACTGACGGGGCGTGGCCCCGTGGCGAGCGTCGGTGTCGTCACGCGGTTACCCGAAGCCAGACTTGCATGATGTCCCGAATCTCGTCAGGAGTGATCGGCGAAGGCGCCCCGGTGCGCACCGCTCGGTGGAACCTGCTGATCAATTCACGCAGACCCGGATAGGCCGGTTCGCTCCGGAGGGCACGTCGTGCCAAGCCGAGTGTCGCTGCGGCTGCCTGGCGGGCGCTTGCACGGAGTGGCCGCAGCACCTTTGCCGAACGCCCCGCGCCTGCGCGATCCGTGGTCGCAAATCCGTGGAACAAATCAACGACCATCGTACCGCCCTCCGCAATTAGCCGAAGCTCGTTCACCGGCGGACGACCGCGCATTGAGATGCGGCCGGTCACACCGAGTTCGCCAATCGTCGCCGTGATAATCCACTCCCCGCTGGTCGGACGCAACCGGTGCCAATCACCCTCGGTGATGCGCCGCGGACTGAAGGCGGCCACCAACGAGAGTAGATGCGGCACGATCTCGGCCGCGATGGTGTCGCGTTCCGATGGATGTGCGTCGGCACCAGCGGAACAGATGGTGAGTTCCAGATGCCTCAGCGGACCGGTGGACTTGACGTGTTCCCTGGCCTCGAGAACCCCGCGCTGGAACGGGAACTGATGGACCGGTGCAGCCAGTCGATCAGCCTTCCGTGCCGCGTCGAGAAGCGCGTCGGTCTCGGCAAGGGTGCGGGCAAATGGCTTCTCCACGAGTACGTGGCGTCTGGCCTCGAGCGCGCTCGCTGCGAGGTCGCCGTGCGACGCGGATGGCGTGCAGATGTGCACCACCGACGCGTCGAGTGCGCCGAGTGCGTCGTCGAGACGTGCGAACGCTTGGGCACTAGCGTGCTGTCGGGCGAGCCGCTGCGCGCGCGACAGGTCGGCATCAACGATCGCGGCGATGCTGCCGCCAGCGCGCTCAACTGCGTGTGCGTGCCAGCGACCCATGAGGCCCGCGCCGACGACGATGGCCGATCCCGCTTCGGAAGAACGAGTCATCTCAGAGAGATCCCGTCCGGCGCAGTTCGGCGACCGTCGCGTCGAGGCCCGTCTCAAGCGGCATCGGTTCAAAGGCGATGCGGCCGCGCGCACGTTCTATCGAGATGCTGCGATCGACGGTACGCAAGCGTGGCGCCGACAATTGGAATGGCGTGTGTCCGACACGCGCGCCGAGCAGGCTGATGAGCTCCTGATACGCGAGGGTGCGGGTGCCGCCAATGTTGAGGATCTCACCGCCCAGATCGTCGCGTGCCGCGACGGCGAGCGCTGCGCGCACGACGTCATCGACGTGCGTCGGTTGCAGCATTACACGCGTGGTGCCGTGGAGCCAGACTCTGCGCGTCGCGACGGCGTGAACGAGTGTGGCCGTCTCCGCACGATCGCCGGCGTAGAGCCCCGGTGGGCGAAGGATGGTCCAGCGAACGTCCGAGCCCTCAAACGCATGCCGCATGGCATCCTCGGACTCCAACTTGGAGCGTGAATACGTGTCAGACGGCGCGGTAGCGTCCGCTTCGGTACGCGGAGCGGGGGCGGCGTCGCCGTACACGCCGGCCGTGCTGATGAGAACGAACCGCCGCACGGCCGCGTCGCGCGCGGCTCTAGCCAGCGTGTCGGTGCCGGTGACGTTCACGCGACGGAACTCGGCCTCGTCCGCCCCCGACGACGGCAGCACCGCGGCCGCGTGGACGACGGTGCTCACTCCCGTCAGCGCCCCGCGGAGCGCTGAGACATCGTTGAGGTCGCCGGTGATCCAAGTGACGCCGGCCGGAAGTGTCGCCGGGGCGGCGCGCCGACTGAGCACGCGCAGCGGCAGTCGTTCGGCGGAGCAGCGGTTCATCAGGTGGCGCCCGACAAATCCGCTGCCTCCGGTGACCAGAATCACGTGAAGGCGCCCACGACGGGTTCCTGCTCACCACGTTTGGCGACGGTGGCTGCGCCGCGGCGCGTGCTCGGCATCGAGAGCCGCAAGAGGACGGAGCCGACTCCAAAGACGGCGAGTTCGATTGGGCGCACGAGCGCGTCGAGCGCCCGTTTGGCGATGACGTAGCCTCGGTCGCGGCGCAAATCGTTCTTCAGGATGCCGCGGCGATTGATGAAGTTGCGCTGGAGGATTTGTGCGAAGCGGTGGAGTCGGTGTACCTGTGGCGGCGTGAGGTTCTCGTTGCCGATCGACCCCTCGTTGGCGCTGCTGATGCGATAGTGGTCCAGCGCCACGAATCCCTGCTCCACGGCCCAGTCGTGGAGGCGCGTGCCGATGAACGGCGTCGCGACCGTGAACTGCGTCCAACTTGCCTCGAGCTTGAGTGCGAAGGCGATGGTCTTGAGAATCGTGTCCACGGTGTCGCCGGGCAACCCGATGACGAAGAACGCAAAGGTGGCGATGCCGTGCTTGCGGAACAGCGTCATCGTCTCAATGTGCATCGCTTCGGTGATCGGCTTACGCTCGACGTTCTTGAGGACCTGCGGGTCGCTGCTCTCGACGCCGAAGTTGACGCCGACACAGCCGGCTTTCGCCATAATCTCGATCGTCGGCTCGTCCAGGCAGTCGATGCGCGTTTCGCAGCGCCACTGCACCTTGATCCCGCGGCGGATGATTTCCTCGCAGATCGCGGCCACGCGCTTCTTGTTGGCCGAGAAGAGGGGATCGCGGAAGATGACGTATTCGACGTGAAGGTCGCGGACGAGGTGCTCGAGCTCGTCGACCACGTTCCCACCCGACCGGTTACGCCACGGAAGCCCCTGCCCGACAGGATATGGGCAGTAGTTGCAGCCGAATGGGCAACCGCGGGAGCTCAGCATCGGCAGGAAACGCAGGGAGCCGGCCGCCGACGACTTGGGGATGGTGTAGCGGTCCACCGGCATCAGGTCCCAGCGTGGGAACGGCATCAGATCGAGATTCTTCTCGAACTTGCGCTCTGGGTTCTCCACCCACGTGTCGCCGACTTTATAAACGAGCCCGGCGATTTCGCCGAGCGGTGTGCCAGCCAAGAGTTCGAGCACGGGGCCATCGGGCTCGCCTTGGATGGCGAAGTCAACCACCGAATGCTCCTTGACGTGCCAGAGCATCGGCTTCACCACGGGCCCATAGAGGACGATGGCGGCGGGTCGGCAGCGCTCGCGGATTGCGCGACAAACTTCGAGATCCCAGTCAATCGTGGGAAGCGACGTGCGCACGACCACGAGCGCCTCAGCGACACCGGGCTTGGCGGCGAGCTGGCCACAGAATGCGTCGAGGGTCAGACGCAGTGCCCCCGCCTCAATCACGTCAACGTCACGCTCAGCCTGCGTGAGCGACGCGGCGAGGTAGGGGATGTCGAGCGGTGGGAATGGCGGCGCTCCATCAGGATACAGCTGCCCGAACCCACCCATCGAATCCTTATTTGAGACCTTCCCCGACGGATTCGGCGGGTTCACGAGAATCGTGCGCAAATAAGTCACGGGAAGGGGGCTGTGGATGTTCCGTCAGAACTGGTCAAGCGTCTATAATACACACCGTAACCGAGACGGGGGCAACTTCCGTGCCTCACGACGCGGGGCGCAGCTAAAGGCCGCGCACTTGCCCGCAATACCGTTCCGCCCCGAGTCGTTACATCTCCTTCACATCCGCGTTGTGAACGATTCTTACGGGTTGCCCACGAGCCACTCACATCTGCGCCACCACTGATGTGTGGCATCGTGGGGGTACTTTCGTCAGTTCCGACCCCCTCTGGCGTGGTCGAGGCAATGCGCGACCGGTTGGCCCATCGTGGCCCTGACGCGGCCGGACTGTGGCGTGGGAGCAACGGGCGGGTATGTCTCGGGCACCGGCGGCTTGCCGTCATCGACCCGACGCCGGGCTCCGATCAACCCATGGCGTCGCTCGACGGACGGTATCGGATCACGTTTAACGGCGAGATCTACAACTATCGCGCGCTGCGAGCGGAGTTGGAGGCCGAGGGCGTGGTCTTTCGCACGCTCTCGGACACCGAGGTGCTGATTGAGTGCTGGCGTCGGTGGGGGGCGGCAAGTCTCGCACGTCTATCGGGGATGTTCGCCTTCGCGCTCTGGGACGATCAGGAGCGCACCCTTGTGTGCGCGCGTGATCGGGTCGGAGAGAAGCCCTTCCACTACGCCGAGCTCGATGGCGCGCTGCTCTTTGCCTCCGAACTGAAGGCGTTCTCAGCGTGGCCCGGTTTCTCGAGGCCCGTCGACCCGATCGCGGTGGCCGATTTTCTCACCTTCGGATTCATTCTCGATCCGCGCACTATCTGGTCAGGAGTGCACAAGCTCCCCGCCGCGCACTGGTTGCGGGTGCACCTTCCCGTCGACGGCCCCCCGCGAGTCGGCACACCTGAGCGCTACTGGGATCTCACCTTCTCGCCCGACGAATCAGTCCGTGACTGGACAGGCCCCATTCGCGAGGCACTCACCGAGGCCGCCGCGGAGATGGCCGTCTCGGACGTGCCGATCGGCACCTTTCTCAGCGGAGGTGTCGACTCGTCCGCGGTGACCGCGGCGCTGAGTCGCGCGGGTCACGAGGTGCGGTCGTTCACCATTGGATTCGACGACGTGGGATTCGACGAGCGTCCATTCGCGCGCATGGTCGCGGAGCGGTATCACACGGCGCATCGCGAACTGCTCGTTGCGCCACCGGACATGGGCGCGATGCAGGCGGCCGTCCTCGCGCAGTACGATGAACCATTCGGGGATTACTCCGCGCTGCCCACGTACGCGCTCTGTCGCGAGGCGCGACGCGAGATTACCGTCGCGCTCTCCGGCGACGGAGGGGACGAGGTCTTCGCCGGATATTCGCGGTACCAACGCGTGGCATCGCGCGCGCGCGCGGAGCAGCTCTTTGCGGCACCGCTGGTGCAACTGGGTGCACGGACGGCCGCCCGAGTCGTGCGTGGACGCGGCAGTTTGCGAACGCTGCGAACGCTCGGGCAGTATGCGGCTGCTCCGGCCGCGATGTTCACCGACATGCTGACGCTCGGACTCGGCCGACCCGCACTTCGCGCACTTGCACGCGGTCCGCTTGCCGAGGGACTTGCACAGTACGATCCCGAGGAGTCGATTGCGGCCCTGATGCGTCATGCGCCGCCGCGGGAAGTTGGATTGGTGAACACGATGCGCTATCTCGATATGCGGACGACACTGACGGCAGGAATCCTCACGAAGGTCGATCGGGCGTCGATGGCGGTGGCGCTGGAGGTGCGACCGGTCTTTCTGCACCATCGCCTGATGACCCTCGCGGGACGCATCCCCACGCGGCACTTGGCGGGGCCGGGCCGCGCGAAGCACGCGCTCAAGCGCGCGCTTGAGCCTTGGCTGCCACGCGAGGTGCTCTACCGCGACAAGATGGGTTTCGCCCTGCCGCTCGGCCCTTGGTTTGAACGTGGTGTCAGCGGCATCGCGCAGGCAACGGGTGATCAAGCGCGCCTCGCGGAGTTCGTCGATCCCGGTGCGATCGATCGGATGCGCCACGAGCATCTCGCGAAGGAAGCCGACCATAAGGCGACGTTGTATAATCTCGCATTCCTCGACCAATGGCTCGCGCAGTGGACCTGAACGCGGCCGCTTCGTGGAGTGCGCGCTGATGCTGCGCACGCTCCTCACCATCGGTGCAGTGCAGTTCGTCACGATGCTCGTGATGCTAGTGCGCACGAAGACCCTCGCGGTCTCGCAAGGCCCCGAGTTTGTCGGCGCGATGGCGGTCATCGACAAGCTCCTCGCGGTGATCGCGCAGACGCTTTCGTATTCGTTGCCCTTCGCCGCGCTGCGATTCCTCCCGGAGCGCTGGAACGCCTCTCCCGCCGCGTACCGTCGGCTCTATGCGTCGATGCGAAACGTGGTGCTCTCCGTCATTCTGGCCGCGGCAACGCTCGGGCTCGCC
>JANLTT010000352.1:0-11853 GCA_031363115.1 Gemmatimonas sp. | reverse complement strand
CCGTCGAAGCGGCGAAGGGTCGCAACGAGGTCGCGGATGGTCGGCACCGGGGCTCCGGAAAGGGGTACGCGAAGCATACGTCCGGGGGGACTCAAGTCAAGCGTTCTTGCCTTGTTGTCCCGACCGCGCTCCCGTTAGCTTCCACAGGTGAATATGACCTCGTTTTTCGCCCCCCGCGCACGCCGCGCCGGACTCCTCGTCGCCCTTGACGGGTTGGCGGGCCTCCTCGGGTGCGGTCCCGATCCCTTCGCCGTGTTGGCGCAGGACGCCAACGCCGACGTGAGCATCGAGGTCTGGGCCCTCACGGGGGCGCCGACCAACTTCCCCACGGTGCACCTTGTCCCGCAGCGCATCACCACGCGCCCCGATGCAGCGGCCTCGTTCGACATTGCCTTCGACATCGATGCGGACGGACGTCTCCTCGTCCTGCCGGTGAACAAGGTGGTGACGCCGCTCTCGGGCAATCGGCGCATCGGGATCGTGCGGTCGTCTGAGATCTACAACACGATTGTTGAAGCGCCCCGCGACGGCTGGGTCTATGACTCCATTCTCGCCGTCAATGTGGGACAGACCTTCATCGTCCGTGTGCAGACGCAGTTCTGCTCCACGTCTCAGGATAGCGAAGTCTACGCGAAGTACCTGGTGGACTCCGTCATCCCCGCGGAGCGCCGCATCCGCCTCAGTGGCCGCGTGAATCCCAACTGCGGGTTCCGCTCGTTCCTGACGGGCATCCCCGAGTTCTAAGCCATGCTCGATCCAAAACTGATCAGGGACGACATCGCGCTGGTGCGCGATGCGATGACGCGTCGCGGGAAGCTCGACGTGTATGGTCCGCTCCTCGACGAAGCGGAGGCGCTTGATCGCGCGCGCCGTCACGCCATTCAGCAGGTCGAGGAAAAGAAGGCCGAACGCAATCGCGTGTCGCAGGAAGTGGGCAAGCGCAAAAAGGCCGGCGAGGACGCCGCCGACTTACAGGCCAGCGCGCGGACCCTCGGCGAGGAGATTGCCGCGCATGAGGCCGAGCTCGCCGTGGTGCAGGCGCGCGTTGATGAAGTCCTCCTCAGCGTCCCCAACATCACGCTCCCCGATGTGCCCGCCGGCGACGAGACGCAGAACGTCGTGGTGCGCACCTGGGGGGAACCGCGCCAGACTACCGGCGTCGTGCCGCATTGGGAGGTTGGCGAGCGCCTCGGCCTGTTCGACCTCGCGCGTGGCGCGAAGATCTCGGGCTCTGGCTTCATCGTGTATCGCGGACTCGGCGCGCGCATGGTGCGCTCGCTCATGAACATGATGCTCGACCTGCACACCGGGACCTTCGGCTACGACGAGACGTGGGTGCCGGTCGTGGTGAATCGCGCCTCGATGATCGGGACGACGCAGCTGCCGAAGTTTGAGGACGACATGTACGCGCTCAAGGATGAGGACATGTTCCTCATCCCGACGGCGGAGGTGCCTGTCACGAACCTCCATCGCGATGAGATCCTCTCGGCGGACGAGCTACCGAAGGCGATGTGCGCCTACAGCCCCTGCTTTCGTCGCGAGGCCGGATCGGCAGGCAAGGACACGCGGGGCCTTCTGCGCGTCCATGAGTTCGATAAAGTCGAGCTCGTGCGCTACTGCGCACCCGAGGATGGCGAGGCGCAGCTCCAGCTGCTCCTCTCGCACGCCGAGGCGGTGCTGCGTCAGCTCGGCCTCCCGTACCGCGTCCTCTTGCTGGCCGCTGGCGACACCGGCTTCGGCAGTGCCAAGACCTACGATCTCGAGGTCTTTGCGCCCGGCGTGGACAAGTGGCTCGAGGTGTCGAGCTGCTCGCTCTTCACCGACTTCCAGGCACGGCGCGCGAACATCCGCTTCCGCCCCGCCGCCGGGGACAAGCCGCGGTTCGTGTACACGCTGAACGCCTCGGGCGTGGCCTTCCCGCGCGTCTTCGCCGCCATCCTCGAGCATTATCAGACTGCCGATGGTGGTGTGGACATTCCGGCGCCCCTGCGCCGCTGGCTTGGCGTGGATCGCCTCGGGTGAACGGCGCCTCGCCGTTCCCCGGACTCAACCCGGCTCAGCGCGCAGCGGTCGAACACGGCGAGGGGCCGTTGCTCGTCATCGCCGGCGCGGGTTCGGGTAAGACGCGTGTCCTCACTTCGCGCATTGCCCGCCTGATTACCGATCGCGGCGTCGCACCGCACGAGATTCTTGCCGTCACCTTCACCAACAAAGCGGCCGGGGAGATGCGTGATCGCGTCGCCCGTGCCCTTGGTGAGGAGCCGAGCGGTATGTGGATCGGCACGTTCCACGGCATCGGCGCGCGACTGCTCCGCGCCAACGCGGCCCTGGTGGGGCGCACCGCCGAGTACACGATTTACGACGAGGATGACTCGCTCGGCGTGATCAAACGACTCATGGAGAAGCATCGCATCTCCAACAAGGAGTTCGCCCCCAAGGCAATCTCCAGCGAGATCGGGTCGGCCAAGAATGCGCTCGTGGAGGTGGGGGAGTACGAAACGCTCGCGCGCACCCCCCTCGCGCAGGCCGCGGCCAAGGTCTATCGCGATCTCGAGGAGACGCTACGCGCCGCCAACGCGGTGAGCTTCGACGATCTTCTTGTGTTGCCGGTGAAGATGCTGCGCGCGCACGAGGAGCTGCGCACGAAACTCGGCCGTCGCTTCAAGCATGTGCTCGTGGACGAGTATCAGGACACGAATCGTGCGCAATACGAATTCGTGCGCCTCATTGGCGGCGGTCACGGCAACGTCTGCGTTGTCGGGGATGATGACCAGGCGATTTACGGCTGGCGCGGTGCGGATATCCGGAACATTCTCGATTTCGAGCGCGACTTCCCTTCGGCGCAGGTCGTGCGGCTCGAGGAGAACTATCGGTCGACCGCGGCGATTCTTTCCTTGGCCAATGCGGTGATTGAACAGAACACCGCGCGGCGCGGGAAGACCCTGCGTCCGACCCGACTCGGCGGCGAAAAGGTTGTCGTGCTGGAGTCGGCGGATGATCGCGACGAGGCCGAGGCAATCGCTCAGGCGATTCAGGCATGGCGCGCGACGGGGAATCGGTATGCCGAGGCGGCGGTGCTGTATCGCACCAATGCGCAGAGTCGCGGCTTCGAGGATCAGATGCGTCGCGCGGGCATTCCGTACCGGCTCATTGGCGCCGTGCGCTTCTACGATCGTCGCGAGATTCGTGATCTGATTGCCTGGTTGCGCTTGGTGGCCAACCCGGCCGACGACGAAGCCTTCCGCCGTGCCATCAGCGCGCCGCGCCGTGGCGTGGGCGACACGACGGTGGAGTTGCTCTACGCCGAGGCGCAGCAAGCGGGCATCCCACTGCTCGCGATGGCGCGTCGGGTGAACACGCTCGCGGGAATGCGTCCGGCCACGAAGGAGTCGATTGCCAACTTCGTTGCGCTCGTGGATCGCCTGCGCGAAGCGGCGGCAGACACGAGCGTAGATCGTTTGCTGGTGGATCTCGTGGAGTCCTCCGGATACGACGCCGCACTCCGCGCCGAGGGGCCCGAAGGGATCGAACGCCTCGATAACGTGCGCGAACTCGTGACCTCCGCGGCGGAAACCATTATTGACGACGGTGGAGAAGTCGGCCTGCGTCCGCTCGATCACTTCCTGCAGCGCGCCACCCTCGTGACCGCGCTCGATGCGCTCGGGCCCGATGCCGATGCCGTCACGATGATGACCGTGCACACGGCGAAGGGGCTCGAGTACGGGTTCGTTGCCGTGACGGGGCTTGAGGACGGACTCTTTCCGCTGGCGCGAGCCTTCGATGATCCGGAAACACTCGAGGAAGAACGCCGCCTGCTGTACGTGGCAATCACGCGCGCCGGCTCAAAGCTCATCCTGAGCTGGGCCCATCAGCGTCGCCGCAATGGCGAGTTGCTGCCCTGCATTCGCTCGAGCTTCCTGCGGCATCTCCCCGAGGGCGAACTCGAGTTGCAGCGCACCGTGAAGTTGCGTGCGACCTCGCGGCTGGCCTCGCCAAGTGGGAGCGGCGGCTCGGGCTGGCGTCGCGGAGTGCGCGATGAGTCGCCAACCTTCGGCGCGCGCGGGAGTGGGGGCACCAAGACGCCGAGTTGGTCGCCGCGCGAAGGAGCGGTCCCGAGCTTCGCCGCCGAGGAAGAGAGCTCGCAGGATTTGCCGAGCTTCATCAAGGGCGAGCGCGTGCAGCATGGCCGATTCGGGTCGGGCACGATCTCCGACGTGAGTGGAAGCGGAAAGGATGCGAAAGTCACCGTGGACTTCGATGACGAGGAAGTGGGACGCAAACGCCTCGTGATCGCTTTTGCCGGACTTCAGCGAGGATACGACTGATGGCAGTCTCACCCACGGACGTACGTCATGTCGCTGGGCTCGCGCGCCTCGGGATTCCCGAGTCGGCGGTGGCCGGCTACGTCGAACAGTTGAACGGCATTCTCGGGCACGTGGATGTGCTGCAGCGGGTGGACACCAGCGCGGTGAAGGGCGTGGTCGATGCAGCGGAGCAGGGCATGCCGTTGCGCGAAGACGTCGTCAACCCGGTGGCGTTGCACATTCCCCGCGAACGATGGGCGCCGAAGATGGTCGAGGGATTCTTTCTCGTGCCGCGCCTCGCGACGCATGAAGACGCGGGGGAGGAATCGTGAGCACGCATCTGCTCGATCAGGGCGCGGCGGCCATCGCGTCCGCTGTGAGCGAAGGCCGGACCACCGCGGCGCAGATCTTTGCGGAAGCCGAGGCGCGTCGCGTGGCCACCCACGCTGGCCCCGATTCGCTCAACGCGATTCTCTGGCCCGCCACCTCCGCGCCCGACGCGCCCGTATCGCACGGTCCGCTCGCGGGCGTGCCGGTGGCCCTCAAGGACAACATCGCGACGCGCCTGCTCCCAACCTCCTGCGGATCAAAGATCCTCGCGGGGTGGGTGAGTCCGTACGAGTCCACCGTGATGCGCAAGTTGCGTGAGGCGGGGGCAGTGCTGGTGGGCAAGACCAACATGGATGAGTTCGCCATGGGCTCGTCCACGGAACACAGCGCGTACGGGGCGAGCCGCAATCCGCTCGATCGCTCGCGCGCACCAGGTGGCTCGTCCGGCGGCTCTGGTGCCACGGTCGCCGCGGGCATCGCGCCCATCGCCCTTGGCTCCGAGACCGGTGGCTCGGTGCGCCAGCCCGCGTCGTTCTGCGGCATCGTTGGCGTGAAGCCGACCTATGGGCGCGTCTCGCGCTTCGGCCTCGTCGCCTTCGCCTCGTCGCTCGACTGCGTCGCGCCGTTCGGCCGCACGGTGGATGACGCCGCCCTCGCGCTCGAAGTCATCTCCGGGCACGACCCGCTTGATGCGACGTCGGTGGATGTGCCGGTGCCGTCGATGCGCGTCGGCCCTGGTTCGCTCGAGGGGGTCGTGATTGGCGTGCCGCGCGAGTACTTCCCCGCGTCCCTCGATCCCGCCGTGCGGGCGCACTGCGACCGTGCGCTCGAAGCACTCACGGCGCAGGGCGCGACGATTCGTGAGGTCTCGCTGCCGCACACGGACTATGCGATTCCCGTCTACTACATCATCGCCCCCGCCGAATGCTCCGCGAATCTCGCGCGCTTCGATGGCGTGCGCTACGGGATGCGCATCGAAGGGCAGGGCGTGCGCGAGCTCTACGAAGCCACGCGTGTGACGGGCTTCGGCGCTGAAGTGACCCGTCGCATCCTGCTCGGCACCTACGCGCTCTCCGCCGGCTACTACGACGCGTACTACCGCAAGGCGATGGATGTCCGCCGCCTGATTGCACAGGACTTTGACGATGTGTTTGCAAGCGGTGTCCACGCGCTCTTCACGCCAACGGCACCAACCCCCGCCTTTTCCCTCGGGGCGATCTCCGATCCGTACGAGATGTACATGTCCGACATCTTCACGGTGACGGCGAACCTCGCCGGCATTCCGGGGATGTCGCTGCCGATTGGCCGCGTCAACGGTCTCCCCGTTGGTGGACAACTCCTCGCGCCGCACTTCGCCGAACCGACGATGTTCCGCGTCGCGTACGCGCTGGAAGAAGCACTGGGGCAGGAGGCACACCGATGAGCGGCACGACGTGGGAAATGGTCGTCGGTCTTGAGGTGCACGTGCAACTCAAGACGCGCACGAAGGCCTTCTGCGCCTGCTCCACCACTTTTGGCGATCCGCCGAATCAGAACACCTGCCCGGTCTGCCTCGCACTCCCGGGCGCGCTGCCCGTGCTGAATGCGCGCGCGGTTGAGCTGGCCGTGCGCGCCGCGATGGCGCTCGGCTGCACCGTGCATCCGCGCAGTGTCTTCGCGCGCAAGAACTATTTCTATCCCGACCTGCCGAAGGGCTATCAGATCTCGCAGGCCGATCTTCCCATTGCCACGGGGGGGCACGTGGTCCTTCCCGACGGCGGCGCCGTCGGCATCACGCGCCTGCACATGGAAGAGGATGCGGGCAAGTCGATTCACGATCGCTTTGTGGGCATGACCGCAATCGATCTCAATCGCTCCGGCGTCCCGCTCATCGAGATTGTCGGCGAGCCAGAAATTCGCAGTGCGGCGCAGGCCGGCGCGTATCTCCGCGCACTCCGTGAGATTCTGCTCTTTGCCGGCGTCTCCGACTGCTCGATGGAAGAAGGGTCGCTGCGCGTGGATGCGAATGTTTCGGCGCGTCCACTGGGCGAGTCGGAATTTCGCAACCGCACCGAGATCAAGAACCTCAATTCCTTCTCGAATGTCGAACGCGCGCTCGAGTTGGAGTTCGCGCGACATGTGGCGACGTACGAGGCCGGCGGCACGATTCATCAGCAGACCATGCTCTTCGATGCATTGAAGGGCGAGGTACGCGCGGCCCGCAGCAAGGAAGGGAGTCACGATTACCGCTACTTCCCCGAGCCTGATCTGCCGCCGCTGCTGCTCGCGGCAGATTGGTTGGAGACGCAGAAGTCCGCGATCCCTGAACTTCCCTCGGCGCGACGTGCGCGCTTCCGTGCGGACTTCGGACTGGGCGACAAGGAAGTGGACGCGCTCACGACCGAAGTGGAGACGGCGGATTACTTCGACGCCGTCTCGCGCGCGAGTGGCGATGGCAAGGCCGCCGCGAACTGGGTGCTCGGCGAAGTACTCGCCTCACTCAATGCCGCTGGCGGCCGCATCGAGCAGTTTCCGATCACGGCCAAGCGATTGGCCGCGTTGATTGCGCTCGTCAAAGACGGTGGCGTCAGCTCCACGGCGGCCAAGACCCTCTTTCACACGATGCGCGCCGACCACGGTGAGCCCAAGGCCATCGCCGAGCGCGATGGACTGCTGCAGGTCGGCGATGACTCGGCCTTGATTGGATGGATCGACGAAGTGTGGGCTGAACTTCCTGACGAGGCTGCGCGCTTCGCGGCGGGCGAGAAGAAGTTGGTGGGCGTGCTCGTCGGCGCGGTGATGAGGAAGTCGAAGGGGCGCGCCGACCCCAAGAAGGTCAATCAGTTGCTGGCGGCCCGCGCCACGTAAAGCGGCTCGGGAAGGCGCGGCGTCCACTGGAGTGTCGCCGTGGGAAGCGAGAAGCGGTCGGCGGCGTCCTTTCGCGCCGCCCGTTCTCCACCGCGGGCCAGCGCCGATTTCCGAATCAGCTTGGCCTCGTGCAGGGCGCCTTCGCCGCTCGGATCATACTGCCGCGGCGCGGCGTCGGTCCCGCGCGCGAGCAGATCCACCACGTAGTCGAAGGCCTGGTCCAAGTGCCCACGCACCACGGTGTCGCGCAGCGGCCACCGACTGTTCTGTGCCATCAGCGCCATCACACGCTGCCACGACCCCATGTCGGTCACATGGACCATGCCGCGGAAGATGCGGCGGTTCGTTGGCGTGCTGAAAATCGTGGGAGACAGCACGCGATCGAGATGCTCATCAGCCCGGGCGTGATCAAGCGAGATCACTTCGCGCGCGCGACGTGGCCACTGCTCCCCCGTCTCCGACTCAAAGCGGCTCTCCCAATACGTGTGCCCCGCGCCACTCGACGTGCTGGAGATGGCCAGCTGGTGGGGCACAAAATGATTGTGTGCGACGACGTCCGCCGCGAGGTGCGCGAGATAGCCATACCCGAAGGCGCGCAGCGCATCGTCACGCGCGCGTCCGAGGATGTCGTCGCCGACGCTCCAGTTGTGACAGTGCTGCCCGACCTTGGCATAGCGCTTCGCGAAGCTCGTGTCGGCGGCGATGGATCCATACAGAAAGTCGTAGGGAAAGGCCTTCAGCACCTGCGCAATCGCCGTGGGCAGCAGGAGATCGGCGGACTTGAGCAGGGCCTCGCCCAGCAGGATGTGCGTGCCGGGGGTCCAGGCGAGAGCGTCGGTGGGGCAGAGGACGAGCAGCGCCACCGCGCCGAGTACGGCGAGCGCGAGGGGAGGCATGTACGGCTTAGTCGCGACGACGCAGACGCGGGCGGTCTCGCTCCATCACGCTGGGCTTCGGCTGTCCCTTCTTCTTCCGCCCGACGCCAAAGAAGCGCACACCGGCCTTGATGCCTCCCATCGCCGTGCCCGCCACGCCGGCAACACGCTCCGCCGCCCGATGAATGCGCCCCAGCATCTCGGAGAGATCGTCCACGCGTTCGGTCAGGGTCTCGATTGTTTCGCGCACTCGGAGATTTGCCTCCGAGACGGTCTCGCGCGATTCCATCACCATGGCCTTGGCCGCCGCGGCCGCCTCGCGCACATCGGCCGACGCGGCGTTGGCGTTCTGTGTCAGCGGGCGAAGCTCCAATAGGACTTCGTCGAGCTTGTCTCCCAGGGCTTTCGCTGCGACGCGCATTCCAATGAGCATGAGCAGCACCACGACCACGACCATCAAAGTGAGGATCGAGGTGAGTCCGGACGCCACGAACACGATCTGTTCGAACGCCGTCTTCGCGTGCGGGACCTGTCGGAAGAGGACGGTGTCCGCCACGGTGGCGGACTGCACGGCAAGGACTGCGGAGAGGAAGTACATGCCGAACACTCTCCAGACGCGGGCGCGGCGTCAAGCGTATATTCCGCGCCATGTCTCAACCCCAGTTCATCGTAGAGGGGGGGCGCCCCCTCGCGGGCGCCATCCGCCCCACCGGAAACAAGAACGCGGCCCTCCCGATCGTGTGCGCGGCGCTCCTCACCGACGAGCCCGTCACCTTGCACAACGTGCCGCGCATTCGCGACATCGAGAGTCTGCTGGGTCTCGTGCGCGCCGCCGGCGCCACCGCGGAGTGGACGGGGGCGAACACCCTCGTCATCCACGCGAAGGTCGTGCGCGGCGACACGCTCGATCCCGACCTCTGCGCGCGCATTCGTGCCTCAATCCTGCTCGCGGGGCCGCTCCTCGCTCGGTGCGGCAGCGTCACGCTCGCGCCTCCGGGGGGCGATGTCATCGGCCGTCGCCGACTCGATACACACGTGCTCGCGCTCGAAGCGCTTGGCGCCGAGCATGAGTTCGGCGAACGGATCATTTTTCGCGCCAAGCAGCTGAAGGGCGCCGACATCTTCCTCGATGAACCCTCCGTGACCGGCACCGAAAACGCCGTCATGGCGGCCGTTGCGGCGCATGGCACCACGACGCTGCACAATGCCGCGAGCGAGCCGCATGTGCAGGATCTCTGCGAAATGCTCATCGCGCTCGGCGCAAAGATCTCCGGTATCGGGTCGAATCTCCTCACCATCGAGGGAGGAGGGAAGCTGCACGGTGGCTCCTTCACGATTGGCCCCGATCACATCGAAGTCGGTTCGTTCATTGGGCTTGCAGCGGTGACGCGTTCGCGCCTCACGATTGAAGGCGCGGGGGTGAAGCATCTGCGCTCGGTGCGGCTCGGCTTTGATCGCCTCGGCGTGCGAACGGAAGCACACGGCGACGATCTCATCGTCCCCGCCGACCAAGACCTGCGCATTCGCTCGGATCTCGGTGGCGCCGTGCCCAAGCTCGAGGACCAGCCTTGGCCGGCGTTCCCCGCGGACGTCATGTCGATTGCCATCGTCACCGCGACGCAGTGTGAGGGCATCATCCTCATGCATGAGAAGATGTTTGAGTCGCGCATGTTCTTCGTGGACAAGCTCGTCGGCATGGGCGCGCGTATCGTCCTTTGCGATCCGCACCGGGCGCTGATCAGCGGCCCGACGCCCCTGCGCGGTGCCACGGTCGAGAGCCCTGACATTCGCGCTGGCATGGCGATGCTCATTGCCGCCCTCTGCGCCAAGGGGACGAGCGTGATCAACAATATCGGGCAGATTGACCGCGGCTACGAACGGATTGACGAGCGCCTCAATGCACTCGGCGCCTCCATTCGCCGCGCGAACGCGTAACCGCACGACGATGTCGATTGCCCTTCCTGCGCATCTTGATGTGCCCGCGTTCGCCCGCATCGGCGTGCGTGCGTTCATCACCACGCGCGCGGCAGGTGATTTCAACCTGAGCCCCGAGGCCGACGGGGCGCTGGACCGTTGGCACGCGGTGCAGCGGGCGTTGGCCGCGCATGGGGCGCCTCGCTTGGCATCGGCGAAGCAGGTGCACGGTACCCGCGTCCTCGTGCACTCGACGCCCTGGGTGGGCTGGATGCGCGTGGATGACGCCGATGGTCACTTGGTCATTGGCGGCGGCGCAGCGGCCGTGACGATCGCGGACTGCGTGCCCGTCTTCATCGCGCATCCGGCGGGCGCGGTGGCTGCGGTTCACGCCGGCTGGCGCGGGACCGCGGGCGGTATTCTCCCCGAGGCCCTCCGGCTCTTTTCGGCGCACGGCTTTCCCGTGGACGAGTGCTTGGTGCACCTCGGACCGAGCACCTGCGGCCGGTGCTATCAGGTGGGCACCGAGGTGTACGAACAGCTCACGGGATGGGAGACGCGGCAGCCGCGGAACGTGGACCTTCGCGCGCTCCTGGCGGAGCAGGCCAAGCAGTTGGGGGTGGTGCAGTGGTCGGCGAGCGGGGAGTGCACCCGCTGCGACAACGACGCGCTCTTCTCGCATCGCGCGGGGGACGCTGGCCGCCAAATCGGTGTCATCTACCGCGTGGACAGCCCCTGACGGAGTGTGCGCTCTCCTTGACTGAGTAGCGCCGCGCGGGTATTCTGCACGAGTGGGAGACATTCCGGTGTACTCGCGGAGTGTGGGGGCAGGTCTCCCCGCACTTTTTTTGTTCTCTATGGGAGTCTTCTGACGGTGAAGGAAACGCTGCAACGCATTGTCACAGAAGAACTTGGCCCACTGGGCCTTGAACTCGTCGAGTTCAAGGTTGGCGGCTCCAAGGGGCGTCCGGTGTTGGACATTCGCATTGACCGGTTGGACCTCGAGAAGGTGCACGTCGGGGACTGCGAGCGTGCCTCGCGGGCCATCGAAGCGCGGTTTGACGCCGATCCGTCGCTCGTGACCGATCGGTACGTGCTCGAGGTGTCGTCGCCGGGAATGGAGCGCCCACTGCGTCACGCGGGCGATTGGCGGCGCTTTGTGGGGCGACTGGCGAGCGTGAACAGCCTCGTGCTGCACGGACGTCAGGAGATGAAGATCGTCGCGGTCGAGGGGGACGAAGGCAACGAGTCCATCACGCTGCACGATGAAAAGAAGGGCACTGATGTGGTGGTCGCGCTGAAGGACGTCACCGACGCCCGGCTCGCGTTCCACTGGAAGCCATAGATCCTTATTTCACGACGGAGTTTGGGATGGCGGGTTCGGCCGAGATCCTCCTAGCGCTACGCGAGCTGGCAGACAGCAAGCAGATTCAGCGCGCGGAACTGCACGACCTGTTGAAGGACGGCATTGTTGCCGCCTTGGTGAAGAAGCACGGTCCGACCGTGCAGGCCGAGGTGGACATCAATGACACCCAGGGCGAAATCCGCATCGTCATCCTCAAGAAGGTCACTGAGGAGCCGAC
>JANLTT010000311.1:0-5067 GCA_031363115.1 Gemmatimonas sp. | reverse complement strand
CGAAGCCGAGCGCGGCGGGTTGTATCGCTCGGACGATGCGGGGCGCACCTGGCGTCTGCTTTCATCGGACCGCCTGATTCAGACGCGCTCGTGGTACTACATGAAGGTCTTTGCCGATCCGCGCAACGAGAACACCGTCTGGGTCTTGAACGCTCCGGTGATGCGCTCGATCGACGGCGGCACGACCTTCGAGACGGTGCAGGCCACGCACGGCGACAATCACTCACTCTGGATTGATCCCAACGATCCGCAGCGGATGATCAACGGCAACGATGGTGGCGCATCGGTCACGCTGAACGGTGGCGTGAGCTGGAGCTCGCAGGACAACCAGCCGACAGCGCAGTTCTATCATGTCACGGTGGACGACGCCTTCCCGTACCGGCTCTACAGCGGCCAGCAGGACAACTCGTCCGTGGCCATCAGCTCCCGCGGCGACGGGGGCAGCATCGGTATCCGCGAATGGGACTCGTCGGCGGGCTGCGAGAGTGCGAACATCGGCGTGAGCGCGACCGCGCCCCGCTATGTGTACGGCGGCTGCTTTCAGGGCATCCTTGATGAGCTCGATCAAGAGACTGGGCTTCGTCGCGCCATCATGACTTGGCCAGCGATGAACCTCACCGAGCGCACCGACAGCACGAAGTACCGCTACAACTGGACAGCGCCCATCGTCGTCTCGCGATGGGATCCGAACACGATCTACTCCGGCGGCAACGTGCTCTTCCGCACGACCAACCGTGGTTCGACCTGGCGCCCGATCTCGGGTGATCTCACGCGCGACGATCCGGCCCGTCAGGGGTGGGGCGGCGGGCCAATCACCAACGAAGGAGCGGGTGGTGAGGTGTATTCCACGATTTTCGTGATCGCCGAGTCGCCGTTCGATGCGAAGACGCTGGTGATCGGCACCGATGACGGCCTCGTGCAGCGCACGACCGATGGCGGCGTGACGTGGACGAACATCACACCGGCCGCGGCGGGCGATGGATTGGTGAACGAGATCGAACTTTCACCGCACGATGCCAACACGATCTATGTCGCGTTCCGCAAGGATCGCGTGGGCGATCCGACGCCGCATCTGTTCCGCTCCACTGATGCCGGGCGCACCTGGACGCGACTCGTGGAAGGGCTTCGCGCTGAGGAGCCTGCACGCGTCGTGCGCGAGGACCCCACTGCGCGCGGCGTGCTGTACGCGGGTACGGAGACCGGCGCCTACTACTCGTTGGATAATGGCGCGAAGTGGCTTCCCTTCGCCCGGATGCCCAAGGTGCCCGTGACCGACCTCGACGTGCGGCATGGCGACCTGATTGCGTCCACCGAGGGACGCGCCTTCTGGATTCTCGATGACATCGCCCCGCTGCGTCAGCACACGGCGGAGGTCGCCGGCGCATCGGCGCACCTGTACACACCGCGCACCGCGGTGCTTCTGCAGTCGGGTGGTGGCGGCGGTGGCGCGGCAACGCGTGTCGGTGCGAACCCGCCGAGTGGTGCGGTGGTTCAGTACCATCTCACGAGTGCCGACACCAGCACACGCGTGACGCTCGAGATTCTGAACGCCAGCGGCAGCGTGCTCCGCACCTACACTAGCGGCGGCACTGGGCCAGCCGCGCGACCGACCACACGTGCGGGCATCAACCGCTTCGTCTGGGACCTGCGTTATACGGGGCCGACGACCTTGCCAAATGTGAACCTCTTTGGCTCACCGGGAGGCGGCGCGGGCCCGCGCGTCACGCCCGGGCGGTATCAGGTGCGCATGACGGCTGGGGCCATCACGCAGACACGCACCTTTGACGTGCAGGCCGACCCGCGCCTCGCGCCCGTCGCACCCGCCGTGCTCGCGCAGCGTGACTCCATCGCGCGCCTTCTGAGCGATCGCATCAGCGAGATGTCGAATGCCGTGCTGCGCCTGCGCGACTTCAAGGCACAGGTGGGTGGCATCATCACGCGCACCGCCACGCACGAGATGGCCGATTCAATCGCGACGAATGGCCGCGGCGTCACACGCACGATTGACGGCCTTGAGCCACGCCTCACCACGAAGGCGGCGAATGGGCAGGACGTCATCAACTACGCGAATGGCATCAACGGGCAGTTCGGCTTCCTCCTTGGCCAGGTCGAAGGGCACCCCGAGCTGACCACGATGGTGCGCGAGCGCATGGTCGAAGTGGATGCGCAGTGGGCGGCGTTGCGGGCGCAGCTTGAGGCATTCGAAGCGAATGAGTTGGCGGCGTTCAATCGTCTGCTCGATCGTGCCGGCGTGCCCGGGGTGATCATCCCGACGCCGAAGCGGCCTGCGCCGATTATGTAAAAAGCGTTTCCACAGGAATGCACGAAGGGAGCCGCGACCAGGTAGAGTCGCGGCTCCCTTCGTGCCTTCCTGTGAATGCTCTTAAGGCTTACTGCACTAAACCCTGCCGCACCTGATCAATCATGAACGCGTACCGGAACGCCATCTCCCGGTACCGCTCGTAGCGCCCCGAGCCGCCACCATGACCGGCGCCCATCTGCATACGCAGCAAGAGCGGGTTCTGATCGGTCTTCATCTCCCGCAACCGCGCCACCCACTTGGTGGGCTCCCAGTACGCGACGCGGGAGTCGTTGATGCCTGAGACCACGAGCATCCGCGGGTACGCCTGCCGCTGCACGTTGTCGTAGGGCGAGTACTGCATCATGTAGCGATACTGCTCGGGGATCTGCGGATTCCCCCACTGCTCCCACTCCTGCGCGGTCAGCGGAATGCTGGCATCGAGCATCGTGTTGATGACATCCACGAAGGGCACATCCGCCACCACGACCTTGAAGAGATCGGGGCGCATGTTCGCCACGACACCCATCAACAGGCCACCGGCGCTGCCACCATGCGCGATGATGCGGTCGCGCGAGGTGTAGCCCTCCCGCACCAGATGATCCGCCACGTCGATGAAATCCGTGAAGGTGTTCATCTTGTGCATCATCTTGCCGTCGTCATACCACTGCCGCCCCATCTCCTCGCCGCCGCGCACATGCGCAATCGCGTAAGTGATGTCGCGATCAATCAGTGAGAAGCGCACGGAGCTGAAGGTCGGCTCCGTCGTCGCGCCGTAGGAGCCGTAGGCGTAGAGCAGCAACGGCCGCTTGCCGTCGCGCGCGAGGCCCTTTCGGTACACCAACGACACCGGCACCTTCGTGCCATCGCGCGCTGTGGCGTACACCCGCTCCACCACGTACCGGGTGAGGTCGTAGCCGCCCAGCACTTCATCGCGCTTCTTGAGATCGCGGGCGCGCGTGTCCATCGCGTAATCGAAGACGCTGTTCGGCGTGACAAGCGAGCTGTAGGTGAAACGCACCGTGCGAGTGTTGAACTCGGGATTGGCGCCCGGGGACACCCCATACGCGGCCTCCGGGAACTCCACCTCATGTGCCCGCCGCCGCGCGAGGTCATGCACGCTCAGCCGGCGCAGCCCCTCGCGACGCTCCAGTACCACCACATGTTCCTTGAAGGGCATCACACCCTCCACATAGATCGAGGGGCGATGCCGCAGCCACTCTTCCCACTGCGCCGGCCCAGCGGCATCGAACTTCGCGCGCATCACCTTGAAGTTCCGCGCACCGTCGTTGGTGTGGATGTAGAAGTACCCAACCCCGCCCTCCACACTGTACTCGACATTCGGGCGGCGCGCGGCGAGCATCCGCGGCGCGGTCATCGGTGCGTCGGCGGGCACAACATGCACTTCGCTCGACGTGAACGAGCCGCTCCCCATCACGATCCATGCATTGCTGCGGTCGCGATGCAGGTTCACGTTGAACAGTGGGTCGGGGTCGTGATAGACCATGATGTCCAGCAGGTGCGGGTGGCCGATTTCATGGCGCCACACCTTGTCGCCGCGCTTGGCGGAATCGAAGGTCATGTAGAACAGCGTGCGATTGTCGTTCGCCCACGCGAGCCCCCAGCTGACCTTCTCGACGCGGTCCGGCAGCCACGCACCCGTGCGCAGGTCCTTCACGCGCAGCGCGAAGTCCTCGTAGCCATTCGTGTCCACGAGAATCGCGAGCAGTTGATGGTCGGGCGAGACCTCCATGCCGGCCAGCTGGAAGAACTCGTGCCCCTCGGCCTCGACGTTCTGGTCGAAGTAGATCTCCTCCGTCGCCTCGAGCGATCCCCGCTTCCGTGCGAAGATCGGATACTGCTTCCCGCGCTCCGTGCGCGAATAGTAGTACCAGCCATCGCGCAGCACGGGCACGCCGCTGTCGTCCTCCTTGATGCGCCCGATGATCTCCTGGTACAACTGCTCCTCAAGCGGCTTGGTGTGCGCCGTCATCGCGTCGGTGTACGCGTTCTCCGCCTCGAGGTACGGAATCGTTTCTGGATGCTTGCGATCGCGGAAGTGGGCGTACGGATCCACGCGACGGTCGCCATGCAGCGTCGTCTCGGTGGGAATGGGCCGGGCAATCGGCGGCTGCGGAGTCTGGCTCATGAGGGGCTCGGCGACGCTCACACAGAGCGCGGCCAGAAGAAATGGACGGAACAGGGACATCAGGACCTCACAGGAAGATCAGCGGGCCATCGGGGTGAAGCGACCAAAGCGATCCACGCGACCGAGCGGCTTGAATGGTTCGGGCATCACAATCACGGTACCGCCCGACGCCTCGAAGAGCATCGCCGAGGGATTCGGCAGGAGCGAGTACTCATCGCCTTGCGTGGCGTTGACGCTGTAGCCGAGGTCTGCAAGCGACTGGATGGTCATCTTGGAGAAGGGGTTGATGCCGCCGTTGAGGTAGCCGGTCATCAACTCATTCGTGAACGTCGGCTCCTTCCAGTGCGAGTTAATGGTGCCGGATCCGCATCCGGCAATGCCTACGCAATCCTCGACGGGCACGCCGGTCGTGCAGGTCCCGACCCCCGCATGGTTCGTAATGCAGGCGTCGGTCGCGAGCGCGCCAGTGAACCGTGGCGTCGAACCCACCCCTGTCAGCAGATTCTGCGCGCTCCAAACGGTTCCTACGCCAATCACATGCAACATCTCGTGCATGATGACGTTCTTCAGACTGCCGTTTGTGATCATGTTCTCGAGGTCCGCGACGTCGAAGCGCATC
>JANLTT010000227.1:0-2005 GCA_031363115.1 Gemmatimonas sp. | reverse complement strand
CCCCACAAACTCCGGACGCACCACCACCTCGGCCGCCGGCATCGGCGAGACCGCCGTCACCTCGACCATCGCGCCATTCTGCAGCGTGGTCACCAGCAACTCCGCCCCGTTCCCCGGGCCACCCGCGGCCAGCAACAGCAGACAGGCAAAGCGCAGCGGATCCGACGGCCAGAGCAACACCGGCTCCACATCCGACCCCGCCTCCATGATGCTCAGCTTCCACTGCCGAGCGGTGGCATGCTGGGCCAGCAACAGGGCGGCGCCTTTCAGGGCATCGGCCATCACCGCCGCCCCCTTCGCGTCGCCGCGCTTCGAGCTGATATCCCGGAAGCGCTCCATCAGAATGCGCAGCTTCGCAAACTCTTCGCGCACCGACTGAATCCCCTCCGTCGGCGTCGCGAGATCCAACTCCTGGAGCTGGAGGATGCCGCCGAGTGCGGCGATGCGGTTGTTCGCGGTATGGACGAGGCCGTGCAGGAGTGCGTCCCCCACCGGCGCCCACACCTCGGCGCTCACGGAGGTCCGCAACGCCTTCCCCCCCGTGCTGCCATTCACGGTGCCATTCATGTATCGCAAGCTAGGAGCCACTGACGCTCGGGACTAGCACCCGCAGTAGATTCTGGGACGGCCCGAGCCCTGCGACGGCCCAATCCTCAGTTCCTGTTGCATCGAAACGCCTCACGAATCGCTTTACGGAGCACGCATGCGGATCACCAAAGTCGGAGTGATTGGCGCGGGCGCCATGGGGGCCGGCATCGCCGCCCTCGCCGCCTCCGCTGGACTCCCCGTCGTCCTGCTCGACATTCCAGGACACGACGACCCCACCTCGCCCGATCGCTCGAAGCCCGCACGCGACGGACTCGACCGCGTGAAGAAGGGCAAGCCCGCGGCCTTCATGGACATCAAGGCCGCCGCCCTCATCACCACCGGCAACACGGCCGACCATCTCGAGCTCCTCGCCGATTGCAGTTGGATCTGCGAAGCCATCATCGAGAAGCCCGCGCCCAAACAGGAACTCTTCGCCAGGCTCGAGACCATCGCCCCCAACGCGATTGTCACCAGCAACACCTCGGGCATCCCGATGGCGATTCTCCTCGAAGGACGCACGCCGAAGTTCCGCGCGCAGTTCCTCGGCACGCACTATTTCAATCCGCCGCGCTACATGCATCTCCTCGAATTGATTCCAACGAGCGAGACTGCACCAGCCGTCATGAAGGCGATTCGCCACTTCCAGGAACGCATCCTCGGTAAGGGCATCGTCCTCGCGAAGGATGTCCCGGGCTTTGTGGCCAACCGACTCGGCGTGCATGGCATGGTGATTGCCGGCCGCTTGATGGTCGAGCACGATCTCACCATCCCTGAAGTTGATACGCTCACCGGCGCATTCATTGGCCGCGCCAAGACCGCGACCTTCCGCACGGGTGACTTGTCTGGCATCGACGTGCTCGTGCACGTCACGGCCGGACTCTCCTCCACCACCGGCGAAGATCTCTCCCTCGTCCCCTTCATTCACGAGCTCTTCAAGGCCGGACGACTCGGCGACAAGACCAAGCAGGGCTTCTATAAGAAGGATGGCAAGAACATTCACGCCCTCGATTGGCACACACTCGAGTACCGTGACATGGGTCGCTTCGGCACGCCGGAAATTGACGCCATCACCAAGAAGCCACTCACCGCACGACTCGCTGAAGCGCGCGCCATTCAAGGCAAGTACGGCGATTTCCTCCGCGCACTTCTCGTGGAGCAATTCCACTACGCCTGCACACTCGCACCGACGCTCGCGTACGACTTGGCGGCGATTGATCGCGCAATGGAGTGGGGCTACGGCTGGGAGGTTGGTCCCTTCCGCGCGATGGACCTCATCGGACTCGATTGGTTGCGCAGCGAGATGACCGCGCGCGGCAAGACGATTCCGCCGCTGCTTGCACGTGCGGGAGCGAAGTTCTACGACGACAATGGCCACGTGCCCGCACTCGCGGCCGACAATCGCGAACCGATTCCCGCG
>JANLTT010000279.1:0-2139 GCA_031363115.1 Gemmatimonas sp. | reverse complement strand
TCGCTGCATCCCGAGGCGGAGTTCCTGATTCATCCCGAGTGCGGTTGCGCGACGAGTGTCGTGGAGGCGATGAGCGCGGGGGATGTGGACCCCGACGGTGCGCACATTCTTTCGACTGAAGGGATGATCAAGCGTCCTGGGGTCTCGAGCGCGTCAGCGTTCATTGTCGCGACTGAAGTGGGGATTCTGCATCGGTTGGAGCGTGCGTATCCCGACAAGAAGTTCTATGCGGCCAATGAGCGCGCCTCGTGCGCGTACATGAAGGTGACGACGCTGCCAAAGATCCTGAACGCGCTGGAGCGTTTGGAGCACCGGATCACCGTGCCTGCGGAGATTGCGAAGCGTGCGTCGCTGGCGATTGAGCGGATGGTGAGCATCGGCGGGACGCAGCCCACGCCCCCGGGGCCTGGGGTGGATCCGGGCGAGTGATGCGGCCGAGCGGCGTGGAGTTTCCGCTCAGCGAAGCGACCACGACCGCCTTGGTGCGTGCGGCGCTCGAGGAAGACCGCGCCTTCGATGATGTCACGACGATTGCGACCGTGTTGTCCGTGCACGAGTCGCGCGCGGACATGGTGGCCCGTCATGATGGTGTGGTTGCCGGCGTGCCGCTCGCGCTGGCGGCCTTTCGCGCACTGGATCCGCATGTCGAGATTCGCGTTGATGCCGCGGATGGCACAGTGGTCACGCGCGGGCAGACGGTGCTGCACATCTCGGGCTCGACGCGGGCGATTCTTTCGGCAGAACGCGTGGCGCTGAATTTTGCGCAGCGACTCTCGGGGGTGGCCACGCTCACCGCGCGCTACGTGGCGGCGGTGCAGGGGCTTCCGGTGCAGATCGTGGATACGCGGAAGACCACCCCGGGTTGGCGCCTGCTCGAGAAGTACGCGGTGCGCTGCGGCGGCGGGTCGAACCATCGTGCGACGCTCGCGGATGCGGTGCTGATCAAGGACAACCATATTGCGGCCTGCCGCGGGGATGTCGCGCTCTCGGTGCAGCGGGCGCGGGAGCATACTGCGGCGGGGCTGCTGATTCAGGTGGAGTGCGACACGGTGGCCCAAGCGCGGGTGGCCATTGCCGCCGGGGCGGACGCCCTGCTGCTGGACAACATGCCGAACCACGCGCTCCGGGAATGCGTTGACTTGGCGAAGGGGCACTGTTGGACTGAGGCGTCCGGCGGTGTCACGCTGGAGACGGTTCGCGGCATCGCTGAGTCCGGAGTGGATCGCATCTCGGTTGGGGCGCTGACGCACAGTGCGCCCAGTCTTGATCTCGCCTTGGACTTCGAATGAGCACCACTGCGCACCAGATGAGCACCAGATGACGGACCTGCTTGCTGCACGCACACAGATGGCCCTCTCGCTCGGCTTCCACATCATCTTCGCGGTGATGGGAATCGGCATGCCCGCGTTGATGGTGCTCGCCGAACGAAAGTGGTTGAAGACGGGCGATCCGGTCTGGCTGGATCTCGCCAAGCGGTGGAGCAAGGGCACGGCGATTCTGTTTGCCGTTGGTGCGGTGAGCGGAACCGTGCTCTCGTTTGAGCTTGGGCTCCTCTGGCCGCGCTTCATGGAATACGCCGGCGCGATCATCGGCATGCCCTTCTCGCTCGAGGGCTTTGCCTTCTTCACCGAGGCAATCTTCCTCGGCATCTATCTCTATGGTTGGACGCGACTCTCGCCGAAGGCACACTGGTGGGCTGGTGTAGCGGTCGCGGTGAGCGGCACGGTGTCCGGCATTTTCGTGGTGTTTGCGAATGCGTGGATGAATGCGCCGACCGGTTTTGAGCTGGTGAATGGGCTGCCGACGAACATCGATCCCATTGCGGCGATGCTGAATCCGGCGTCGTTTCATCAGACGCTGCACATGACGCTGGCGTCGTTTGCAACCACGGGCATTGCGGTCGCCGGCATTCACGCCTGGATGCTGCGCAAGAATCCGGAGGATCATTTTCATCGGAGTGCGCTGCACATCGCCATGCTCGTCGCGATTCCCGCGTGTCTTCTGCAGCCGCTCAGCGGTGACATCAGCGCCAAGTTCGTGGCGAAGTGGCAGCCGGCGAAGCTCGCGGCGATGGAAGGACAGTTCGAGACCGAACGCGGCGCGCCGCTGCGCCTTGGCGGCATTCCGAACGAAGCGACG
>JANLTT010000091.1:0-20384 GCA_031363115.1 Gemmatimonas sp. | reverse complement strand
TTTGAGCTGGTGAATGGGCTGCCGACGAACATCGATCCCATTGCGGCGATGCTGAATCCGGCGTCGTTTCATCAGACGCTGCACATGACGCTGGCGTCGTTTGCCACCACGGGCATTGCGGTCGCCGGCATTCACGCCTGGATGCTGCGCAAGAATCCGGAGGATCATTTCCATCGGAGTGCGCTGCACATCGCCATGCTCGTTGCGATTCCCGCGTGTCTTCTGCAGCCGCTCAGCGGCGACATCAGTGCCAAGTTCGTGGCGAAGTGGCAGCCGGCAAAGCTCGCGGCGATGGAAGGACAGTTCGAGACCGAACGCGCCGCGCCGCTGCGCCTTGGCGGCATTCCGAACGAAGCGACGCGCGAAACCAAGTACGCACTCGAAGTCCCGGGGGCGCTTTCATTTCTCGCCTTCAGTGACTTCAATGCCGAAGTGAAGGGGCTCGAGGCGTTCCCCGAGAGCGATTGGCCTCCCGTCGCCATCACGCATTTCGCCTTCCAGATCATGGTTGGGCTCGGCACCCTGATGATGCTCGCCTCGCTCTGGGTGATCTATCGCTGGGTGCGGAAACAGGAAGTCGCGCATGACCGCCCGCTGCTCACCTTCCTCGCATTGCTCACGCCGGCGGGCTTCATTGCGGTGGAAGCGGGTTGGGTTGTCACCGAGGTCGGGCGCCAGCCGTGGATTGTGTATGGCATCATGCGCACGGCCGATGCCCTGACGCCGGTGCCTGGGTTGATTGTGCCGCTGATTGGCATCTCACTGCTGTATCTGTTCCTCGGTGTTGTCGTGGTCTATCTGCTCTGGGCGCAGATCATCAAGACCAAGCCGATGACGCAGGAGATACGGACGCCGTGAGGACCCTGTGACGCTCGCCTACTTCCTCGCGGGCGTCACGATGCTCGCGCTCAACGCCTATGTGTTGCTCGGTGGCGCGGACTTCGGGGCAGGGGTCTGGGATCTCCTCGCCCGCGGCCCTCGTGCGGCACGTCAACGCGCGGCAATCGAAGATGGCATTGGCCCGATCTGGGAAGCGAATCATGTCTGGGTGATTCTCGTCGTGGTGCTGCTCTTCAGCTGCTTCCCGCCGGTCTATGCGCACCTCTCGGTGGCGCTGCACATCCCGATCTCCCTCATGCTCGTTGGCATTGTGCTCCGCGGCTCAGCGTTCACCTTCCGCGCCTACGATTCGACCAACTCGCCAGTGCAGAAGCATTGGGGTCGCATCTTCTCGATTGCGAGCACGGTCACTCCGGCGCTGCTCGGCATTTGCGTGGGCGCATTGGTGTCGGGGGCGCTCGAGCTTCCGGTTGGCGGCACCTTCGCTGAGACCTACGTCATGCCGTGGTTCACGCCATTTGCCTTGGCTGTTGGCTTCCTCACGCTGTCCGTCTTTGCCTTCCTCGCGGCGGTGTACCTCACGGTGGAGGTGCAGGAGCACGAGTTGCAAGAGGACTTCCGTCGCATGGCGCTCGGTGCGGCCGTCGCGGTCGGCGTCTTTGCGGGGACGGCACTGATTCTTGGCGAGTCCACACCGATGCGCGTGACGGGCAACCTGCTCACGCGCTCATGGGCGATTCCCTTCCAGCTGATGACGGCGGCCTTCGCGATCACCACCATCGGTGCACTCGTGACCCGTCGCTACACACTCGCGCGCGCCTCGGCGGTGTTGCAGGTGAGCGCGTTGATGTGGGGATGGGCCTACGCGCAGTTTCCGGCGATGATTCCCGGCGTGCACACCATCGAGAGCGCTGCGGCACCGCATATCACGCTCAAGCTTGTTACCATTGGGCTCTGTGGCGGTGCGATGGTGCTGGTGCCCTCGCTCTGGTACCTGTTCAAGGTGTTCAAGGCGGAGCCGGCGAGCGCGTTTGAGCGGGTGGACACGGCGGAGTATCGAAGTGGAAAAGACGGATGAAGGTGGGAGAAGGACTGATGAAGGTGGGAGGATGAAGGATGAAAGTTAAACAGCCTTCATCCTCTATCCTTCATCGCCCCTGTAGTTCGGTCCATAGTTCGGTGAAGCTGCGCACGGTTCTGTCGGCGCGCGCGACTACGCTGGGGCGCTCGACGAATCCAGCGTAGGCCCAGAACTCGTTGACCACTGCGCGGAGCTCGGCGTCGGTTTGGCCGTCGCCAACTGCGAGCGCTGGGCGCGCGACATGCAGGCTCTCGACTAGCTTCGGCTTCCCGCCCTGTCGCGCGAGTGGGCTCGATTCATCGAAGCCCGCGTAGCTGCCATCAGCGCGGAAGTTGATGTCCACAGCGTGGAGATCGGCCTTGTTGACGCCGAGTAGCTCGGCGAGCGGGAGCAGCGCCTGGCGAAGGCCACCGCTCACGATGATCCACCGAATCCCAGCCTCGCGTCCCGCCTGCAACACGCGCACCGCGTCAGGGGCGACCGTCGCGCAATAGGCGTCGCCGAGTGCGAGGATGTCGTCGGCGGTCGGCTGCACACTGTTGAGGCGCGCGGCGTAGACCGACTCCAGGGGAATCTCGCCGCGCATCGCGGCATCGGTGTGCTCGCGAACCTCGCGTTCCACGGTGGCGCCACGCTGGGCAGCGAGCCAGTCGATCCCCTCGATCGCGCTCAGTGTGGAGTCGGCATCGAGGATCACCGTCGCGAATCGCGCGCCGCTCACAGGATGTTGCCAGGCGAGAGAATGCCCCTGGGATCCAGCTCGCGCTTGATGGCGCGCATCATGCCGAGTTGCAGCCCTGATGCCTGAAGTGGCAGCCACTTGGCCTTCACCTTGCCAATGCCATGCTCGGCGGCCACGGTGCCACCCATCGCGAGCACCGCGTGCAGCGTGCGTTCCACGACTGCTTCGGCGCGCGCGACCTCTTCCGGATTTCGCGCGACGAAGTTCTGATGCGGGTGGCCGTTGCCGAGGTGCCCGTAGGTGATTGCAGGCGCAATGCCAGCTTCGTGTGCGAAGGAATCGGCCAGCGCGAGAATCTCCGCCGCGCGGTGATACGGCACCGCCCAATCGGTCGACACGCGACGTCCGCCGTGCGCGAGAAATGGTGCGACACGCTCGTGCGTCGTGGCGGGCACTGCATGACGGAGCCGGCGCGCGGTGCGCATCGCCGCGTCGCCATCAAAGACACGGGCGCTATCTACACGCCCGCGGTACTGTTCGGCGAGCGCCAGCCAGTCATCGAAGGGTGCATCGGTATCGCTGGCATGTTCGAGATAGACCATCGTGTCGCCATCGCTGCCCCACGATGGCTCCTCGTGCCGCGCGATGCGAAAGGCTTCGGCGTCGAAGTACTCGAGGCAGCGTGGAAGCAGCGTGCTGCTGTCACGCGCCGCGACGATGAACGCGAGTGCTACGGCTTGGTTGGCAAAGGGAATCCCGAGTCCCACCTCGACCGCTGGCCGCGGGAGCAGTGCAAGCTCCGCGGCGAGAATGACGCCGAGCGTTCCTTCGCTCCCGACGAACCAATCGATGGGATCCTGCGCCGGGAAATAGCCAACGGTGTTCTTCTCGAGTGCGGGTCGTCGCAACTCAACGACGCGTCCATCGGCGAGCGCGACGGTGAGGCCGCGCACATGCGCGCGCGTCGCGCCGTAGCGCAGCGTGCGTGGTCCGGAGGCGTTGCAGGCAATCGCGCCGCCGACGGTGCACTCTTGATCGCTCGTGGGATCGGGCGCGAAGAAGAGTCCTTCGCTCGCAATGGCGCGGTCGAGATCACCGAGAATCACGCCCGGCTCGACGCGCACGGTGCGCTTCGCCGCGTCCACATCGAGAATGCGCGACATCGCACGCATGGAGAGTAAAACTCCGCGCTCGGCGACGGACGCTCCCGTGGTACTGGTCTGCGCACCGGCAGGAGTGACGGCCGTGCCATCGCGACGCGCTTCACGTAGCAACTTGACCACATCGGCCCCCTCTGACGCGCGCACGACGCCCTCGGGAGGCTTCGTGATGCCCGAGGCATCACGCGCGTACGAAGCGCAAATGGACGGGTCGCGCTCGATCTGCATCGCTCGGTTTAGCCCTGCAGATGCACGATGGTCGCCCACTTCACTTCGGGAATCGCCAGCAGACGCACGCGCACGGTGGCGTCAGGGACGCCGTCCACCGAGATCACGGCGAGCGCATCGCCGCCCGCCGCCAACCGCGCCTGATGGTACTCGGCGATGTTCACGCCGGCGTCACCAAGCAACGTTCCGACCCGCCCGACGACACCAGGGACGTCGGCGTTGCCAATCACGATCAACGTGCCGCGCGGCGCGACATCCACATGGAAGGCGCCGATGCGCGTGATGCGCGGTGGTGCATCAGCAGCGGCAACGCCGCCCACCCGCAATTCCGTGCCGCCGGCACGCAGGCGCACTTCCACGGCGCGCGGATGTGGCGCATCGCCGCCCTGGGTGATGGCAAGTTCGACGCCGCGCGCGGCGGCGACGTTGCGCACGTTGATGAAGTTGAGGCGATCGCCCGCGACCACTCCCTCAAGTGCGCCGGCGGCTGCGGCGGCGAGCACAAGACCAGCAGCGGGGGCGAGATCGGGCCCGACCTTCACCGTGACTCCCTCGATGGCGCGATGGCCATCGTCGCTGAGCCGCGCCCGCGCGACCGCCGCGGCGTGGCGCGCGAGATCGAGCGCGGGACGCACGGCCCGCCAATCGTCTGGCCCCGCGGCGATATTCACCGAGCGCGAGAGTTCGCCTTCGATGAGCGCATCGCGCACCGCGGCGCAGACATCAATGGCGACATCGCGTTGCGCTTCGACCGTCGAGGCCCCCAGGTGTGGCATCAAGAGCATCTCCGAGCGCGCACGATACGGATGCTCGCCAGTGAGCGGCTCCGAGTTATAGACGTCGAGCACCGCACCGGCGAGCTGTCCCGATTCGCAGGCCGCACGCAGGGCGGCGTCATCCACGATGCCGCCGCGCGCGAGGTTGCAGACAATCGCGCCCTGGCGAAGCTTCGCAATGGCGTTGGCATCAATCAGGCCGCGTGTTTCGTCATTCAGCGGCGTGTGCACCGTGATGATGTCGCTGGCGGCAAGCAGGATGTCGAGCGAGTGGGCCTGCGTGACGCCCACGGCGGTGAAGCGCTCGTCGGCGATGTACGGGTCATACGCGATCAGCGTGAGCCCAAAGGCGCGTGCCCGTAGCGCGATGGCGGTGCCGATGCGTCCAAGCCCGATGATGCCCAGGGTGCGCCCGCGCAATTCGGAGCCCATGAGCGCGCTGCGGTCCCATCGCCCTTCGTGCATCGAGTGATCGGCCGCGGGAATGTGCCGCAGCAAACCAATCACCGCACCAAAGAAGAGCTCCGCGACGGCGATGGTATTGCCGCCCGGCGCGTTGATGACCGCGACGCCAAGCTCGGTCGCAACATCCATCGCGATGTTGTCGATGCCAACACCGGCGCGCCCCACGACGCGCAGTTTCGTGCCCGCGCGGAGTACCTGCTCCGAGATCTTCGTTGCCGACCGTCCGACGATTGCATCATAGTCGCCGATGCGGGCGAGCAACTCGGGCACGGGCAGAGTGGGGACGACATCAATCTGGAACTCCGGAACGGCGCGGAGGAGCTCGATCCCTTCCGGGTCGATCTCGTCGGTTACAAGTAGTCGGTACGTCATGGTGGGGTCGGCAGAAGTCACGGGGCGGGCGAGCCTGTCTGGAAAGTTCGCCAACGGACCGTAGAGAGGATAGTGCGCGCGGCGACCTCAGGGTAAACTGCAAGATGACGCAGATTCACAACTTCGGCGCAGGGCCAACGGGGCTCCCACTCGCCGTGCGCGAGCGACTCACGGAGTCGCTCCAGGTCCCGCTCGATCACACCCCTTCCCTGCTCGAGGTGAGTCATCGCGGGGCGCGATTCCTTGAGGTTGCCGCGCGGCTGCGTGCCGGACTTCGTACACTCCTCGGCGTCGGCGACTCGCACGAACTCCTGTTGATGTCCGGAGGTGCGCAGTTGCAGTTCGCCCTCCTGCCGATGAATCTCGCGGCAGAGGGGACGGCGGCGTACGTGGAGACGGGACATTGGAGCACGACCGCGATCAAGCAAGCACGGGCGGTGTCGCGCGTGGCCGTCGTTGGCTCTGGGGCAGAGAGTGGCTTCACGGCGCTCCCAGCACTGGGGCCGCTCCCCACCGATGCGGCCTATCTGCACTACTGCGGCAACGAAACGATTCACGGCGTGCAGTTCGCCGCACCGCCCGAGAGTTCGGCGCCGGTGATTGCCGATCTTTCCTCTGAGATCTTTTCGCGCCCGTATCCCTTCGCCGAGCTCGGCGTCGCGTACGCCTCGGCGCAGAAGAACCTCGGAATTCCCGGGCTCACCGTGCTGGCGATTCGGCGCGATCTCCTTGAGCGTGTGCCCAAATCGCTCCCGGCCATCCTGAGCTACCGCAGTTGGGCCGACGCCGAGTCGATGCCGAACACGCCGGTGACCGCGGCCTGGATGGTGACGGCGGAGATGGTGGAGTGGATTGAGCGCGAGGGCGGGCTGCCGGCGATGGCCACGCGAAACGCGGCGAAGGCCGCGCTGTTGTATGCCTGCCTCGACCGGCACGACTGCTTCGAGACGCCGGTGGCGCTGGCGGCACGGTCGAGCATGAACATGGTGTTTCGGCTTGCCGACCGGGGGCGCGAACCCGAGTTTCTGAAGGCAGCCAATGCGGCCGGGCTCCTCGGGCTGGAGGGACACCGCGCGGTGGGTGGGATTCGCGTGAGTCTGTACAATGCGGTGGAGCTTGGGTCGGTGCAGGTGTTGGTCGCGTTCCTCGATGAGTTCGCTCGCCGGGGGTAGGCTCCCTCGGGCGCTCCTGTCGCGAGCCGTGCGTCCCAGAGGCGTTACTTTTACGTGGTCATGAGCCTCACCCCTCCGAGCACCGACAGCACCCCGCCCGACGGCCCCGCCGACGGCGAGAGCTGTGACTACTGCGGCAGCCTCGCGCTCGCGTGGCGAAAGTGCAAACTGATCTGCAACGATTGCAAGCAGATCAACAAATCGTGCGCGGACCTATGACGCAGCCCGGTCGCCACTCGGGCGAGCTCCCGATGACCGGCCCCATGCACACGCCGCGCTCGACCGCGGCGGTATTGGTGAGTTCCGCTGCGGCATGGCAGCAGGCGCTTTGGATCATCGCCGCTGCGACCTTTGCCCGACTCCTCCTCGCGGCGTCTGTGCCGCTCTTCCCGGACGAGACCTACTACTGGGAGTGGTCGCGCCGTCTCGCCTTCGGCTACTTCGATCATCCTCCCGCGATTGCTTGGGCGATTGCCGCCGGCACCGCGATCTTTGGCGATACGCCGATTGGCGTGCGGCTCATCCCGATTCTCCTCGGCGCGGTTGCGAGCCTCGCCATCGCCGCAACCACGCGCACGCTCTCGAGTGACAATGCCGCGCGGTTCGCGGCCATCCTCATGGCCGCGATGCCGCTCTCGGCGGTGGGCTTCGTCCTCGCCACCCCCGATGCGCCGCTGCTCGCCTTCGTTGCGGTGACGCTCTATTTCGCGGTGCGCGCGGTTGATCCGCGCGCGACACGTGAGGCGAGCACACGGCACTGGCTGTTCGCTGGCATCGCGATTGGCTTTGCGATGGCATCGAAGTTCACCGGCGTCTTCGTGCCAATTGCCGTGCTGTTGGCGATTGTGATGCACAGGGAACTTCAGCCGCAGCTACGCGCGCCGGGTCCGTATCTCGCGGTGATTGCCGCATCGGCGGTGATGGCGCCGGTGCTGTGGTGGAATGCACAGCACGAGTGGATCGCCTTCCGCTTTCAACTCGGTCATGGGCTCGGCACCGCAGCGCGCGGTTCCTGGTGGCAGCGCGAGCTTGAGCTCATCGGTGGGCAGCTCTTGCTCGTGACACCGATTCTCTTTGGCGCATTTGTCGTGGCGATCCGTCGCGCGCTGACGCCGAAGGGCTCGCCGCAACGGTTCCTGCTCGCGGAAGTCGCCTTCTTCTGTCTCGCATTCTTTGTGTATAGCGCCACGCGAAAGCCGGTCGAGGCGAATTGGCCCGCACTCGCGTGGGTGCCGGCCTTTGTGCTCGTTGCCGCGTCGCGTCCGGCGATGCGCACCATCTGGGAGCGGCGCGCGGCGGCACTCGCGGGGGCCATCACGATTGTGCTGCTCTCGCAGGTGATCTTTCCCTGGTTCCCCGTGCCGGCACGCCGCGATCCCGTGGCGAAGGCGCATGGATGGCATCTGGTTGCCGATAGCGTGAACAACATCGCGGCAGCGGAGCGCGCTGCGGATGTCGTGGTGCATCTCACGGTGAATCGGTATCAGGATGCGGCGCAGCTCGCGTTCAATCTCGCGGAGCATCCGACGGTGTACGCGCTCAATATTGGGGCGCGTCGCAATCAGTATGATCTGTGGCCGCGCGTGACCTCCGTGGCGTCGGCTGGTGCGACGATGCTCTTTTTGCTTGATGAGCGCGGTACTGCTCTTGATACACTCGATACACTCCCCGCCGCCGTGGCACGGCTCGCGCCGCACTATGCCTCGGTGACGATGGGTCCGCTCCTGCCGTTGCAACGCGCGGGCGAAACGTCGGCGCAGCGACGCGTCTGGATTCTCCGCGGATGGAACGGCACCTGGCCCGATGATCCGAACGATCCCAACGATCCTCTCACGACTCCATGACGACCCCCGCGACGCTCGACCCCAAACTCGCCGCTTGGTTTGATGCCAACGACCAGCGCTTGCACGACGACCTCTTTGATTTCCTCCGCATTGCGAGCGTGAGTGCGCGCTCGGAGCACAAGCCGGATATGCAGGCCGCCGCGCAGTGGTTGCACGCGCAGTGCGAACGCATCGGCATGACGGTTGAGACCTGCGAGACGCCGGGGCATCCGATCGTCGTGGCCGAATGGCGCAAGGCACCCGCGGGCGCACCCACGGTCTTGATCTACGGGCATTACGACGTCCAGCCCGCGGAGCCGCTGGAGTTGTGGACCACGCCGGCCTTCGAACCCACGCTGCGCGATGGCAACATCTACGCACGCGGTTCGGTGGACGACAAGGGTCAGCTCTGGCTGCACATCGCCGCACTCGAGGCACATCTCGCGACGCGCGGCTCGCTGCCGGTGAATGTGATCGTAGTGGCCGAGGGTGAGGAGGAGGTGGGGAGCGAGCATCTCGCGGCGTTCATTGAAGAGCAGAAGGAGCGGCTCGCCTGCGACGCCTGCGTGATTTCCGATTCGACGATGTTTGCACCGGGCATTCCGAGCATCCTGAGTTCGTTGCGCGGGCTCGCCTATTTGCAAATTGATGTCACCGGCCCCAACTCGGACTTGCACTCGGGGATGTACGGCGGCGCCGTCGTGAATCCGGCGACGGCGCTCGCGCGCATCGTGGCGAGCTTCCATGATGCCGATGGTCGCGTGGCAATTCCCGGCTTCTATGATATGGTGCGTCCGTTCCCCGATGCCGTGCGCGAGGGGATGCGCGCACTCCCGTTCGACGAAGCCGCATTCAAGGAGCACCTCGGCGTTGACGCACTCGGCGGCGAGCCAGGATATACGACGCTCGAGAAGTTGTGGACGCGTCCCACGTGCGAAGTGAACGGACTGCTCTCGGGCTACACCGGCGAGGGAGCGAAGACCGTGTTGCCGGGGCAGGCGATGCTCAAGGTGAGCTGTCGCCTGGTGCCCGATCAGGATCCGCGTGTGATTGAGAAGCTCGTCGATGCGCATGTACGCAGCGTGACGCCCAAGGGAATCACGGTGACGGTGACGCCGTTGCATGGCGGGCATCCGTGGCGCGCGGAGCTGGAAGGACCGATTTTCGATGCCGCGGCTCGCGCGTTGCATGGCGCATTTGGGCGGGTGCCGGTGATCATTGGCGAGGGTGGATCAATCCCTGTCGTGAATGACTTTGCGCGGATTCTGCGGGCGCCGGTGCTGCTGATTGGGTTTGGGTTGCCGGGGGAGAATGCACACGCGCCGGATGAGTGGATCAGTCAGTACAACTTCAGGACGGGGATGCGGGCCGTCGCATCGCTGTGGGATGAACTGCAGGGGCGATGAAGGATGTAGGATGAAGGTTGAAAGATGAACTACGAAGGGCGCCTCGACTCAGTCGGAGCGCCCTTCGCAGTTGCAGTGACTTCCATCCTTCATCCTTCCACCTGCATCGCTCTCGCCCTACAACCCCGCCAACAACGCATCATTGGAAGTCGTGCCCGCAATCCGCTTAATGAGCCACTCCATCCCCGCCTGCGGCGGCATCTGCTGCAGCCCGCGACGCAGCGTGTAGATCGAATCGATCTGCTCCGCCTTGTAGAGCTTCTCTTCGCGGCGCGTGCCGGAGGTCGCGATGTCAAAGGCCGGGAAGATGCGCTTCTCGGAGAGTGAGCGATCGAGCTTGATCTCGCAGTTGCCCGTGCCCTTGAATTCCTCAAAGATCACGTCGTCCATGCGCGAGCCGGTTTCGACGAGCGCGGTGGCGATGATCGTGAGCGATCCTCCTCCATGTTGCGGCAGGATGTAGCGGGCCGAACCGAAGAAGGCCTTCGGGCGCGCCATCGCGGAGGTGTCGAGACCGCCGGAGAGCGTGCGGCCGGTGCCGCGTTCGGCGGTGTTGAAGGCGCGGGCCATGCGGGTGAGCGAGTCGAGGACAATCACCACGTCCTTCCCCTGCTCCACCAGACGACGCGAGCGCTCAATCACCATCTCCACCACTTCGACATGCCGCTTGGCGGGCTGGTCGAAGCTGGAGGCAATCACTTCACCGACGCCCCACGAGATGGCTTCGCTGACTTCCTCGGGACGCTCGTCCACGAGGAGAATGAGCAGGGTTGCTTCGGGGTGATTGATGGCGATGCCTTCCGTGATGGCCTGCATCAGCATCGTCTTGCCGGCGCGGGCCGGGGCGACGATCAACGCACGCTGGCCATAGCCAATGGGTGCGATGAGGTCGATGGCGCGACGGGTGAGTTCGGGTCCGCTCTTTGCGGGACGGCCGGTCTCGAGGGTGAGGCGCCGCTCGGGATACGAGGCGGTGAGGGTCTGGAAGTCCGGGCGACGCGCGCCATCCTTTGGTTCGTCGCCATTGATGGCGACGATTTCGGCGACGGAGAGACGGCCACGTGCGTCGCGTCCGGTGCGTGCCTCGATCTGGTCGCCGCGGCGCAGGCTGTACTGCCGCACGAGGTGCGTCGGGACCCAGGTGTCTTCCGGCTGTGCGAGGTAGCTGAACTCGTGGCGACGAATGAAGCCGGCGTCGCGTGCGGGATCGAACCACCCAATCGTCTCGCCATCAACCACCAAAATGACTGGCGGCGCGCCACCGAAATCGCGCGAGTCACTGCGATCCTGCTGCGGCCGCCGTTCGCCGCGATCAGGGCGTTCGCCGCGGTCAGGGCGTTCACCCCGGTCGGGGCGATCACCGCGCTCCGGGCGTGGGCCACGATCCATCCCTTCCGGGCCACTGCCACGCCGTCCGCGTCCACGCTGACGACGTCCACGGCGACCGCGTCCGTTGCGGTCGGGACGCTCGCCGCGATCCTGTGAGGGGCGATCGTTCGGGCCGTTGCCTTCGCGGCGCGGCTCGGCGGTCGGTGCGCCATCGCCATTGCTGGCGGCTGGGGCTTCTGGGCGCTCGGTGTGCTCGGGCCGTTCTCCGCGGTCACTGACTTCCGCACGCGGCTCCGGTGCGGCCGGCGACTCCGCGCCCGGTTCGCCCTGGGCTGCGGCGTCACGGGCGCCGCGCGGGCGGCGCGGACGCGGCTCGCGCTTCGGGCGCCCCTCGGCGGCGGGGGTGGGCTCGGGGGTCGAAGCGGCAGGCGCTTCGAGATACGGATCGGCTTCTGGCATTGCGTCGGGTGCGGCACCGCGACGCGGGCGCACACTACGCCCACGACGGGGCGGACGTTCACTATCGGTCATGCTCGGGGGTGTAGGACCCAAAGGGTCGTTGCGGGATGCTTTCCCGCGGTCCAGCGATTGTAAGAGCGGAGCGATCTGACGGCATCCGTCCGAGCCCGGATTTTGACCGGGGCGCGTCGCGCGCAGTGGCGCGGCGGGTGGAGCGTCTGGGAGCGCAACCGTCCGTGTGGGCAAAGGCCTCACGCAACGAGCGGTTGCATCAGTATGCCGAGTCTGGCGCGTGGGCGCAAGTCTGCAGTCGGACTTGCCCAGCGATTACTCGCCGGGCACCTGCTCCCGAACGATCGTAATCAGCCGACGTACGAGGGCGATGGATCGCTCGACCCCTTCGCGCTGGCTGGTGGTCAGGTCATCCATTTCGAGCAGTTGCAACTCCGCCAGCAACCCCGCGATGGGGTTGTTGAGCGTGTGTTGCAGGCTCTTCTTCGGTGCGGGGGTCTCCATGCATGCTCCGGTGCCGCGGGCGTTTGTTGCCCGATAACTTTGCGGTATGGTCAAGTCTGCGCAGGATGCGCGCGCCGCTGTGGCGGCTGCCGTGAAAGAGTATCGGAACTCTGGAGACATTGCGAGGTTGCTCGCCGCGCTCGATGCCGTCTGCATGGCCACGCCGAGCACGGCGGAGCTGATTGCGGCGGTCGAGCCGTATCGAGAGCTGCATGAGGTCGCCGGTCCCGTCTACGAGCGCGTGGTCGAGCGCGAGCCGGAGAATGCCCAGGCCCTCGTCGCCCTCGCCAATGCGTATTGGCTCACCGGTCGCGGTCCCGATGCCGTGGGCGAGATTGCGGGTCGCGCGCTGGCGTCGGACCCCGAGAACCGGGCGGCCTGGCATCTTTGGGCGCTGACGGAGTCGTCGCCGCGCGGCCGGATGACGCGTTGGCAGCAGGTGACCCAGCGCTTTCCGGACGACAAGCTGGCGCACGCCGCCCTCGCGGACAACGCGACGAGCGTGGCCAACGCCGAGAACGACCCCGTGGCGCTGAAGTTGGCGATTGGCACCTACGAGATGCTGATGGCGACGGCCACCGAGGCCCGCGAGAAGGAAGCCCTTTCCGCCGCGCTCACGACCCTGCGCAGCTGGAAGTCCTGAGGGACCGGCTGTGGACGGCCCGCGCGCCCTCGCCCGGTGAACCGCTCACGTGAACGGATCGGCGTCTGAAAGTATTGGTTCGGTCACAAGAGCAATTGGCGTGCTTCTTGCGGACCACTATGGTGTAGCATGCACTCAGAGCTGTGACGCCGAGTGAATCACGCGGGTAGTGCGCGCAAAGGGACGAGGTCAACGAGGATGCCGATGGATGTGATGGTGGAGTGGGATCAGACAACGAGCGCCGAGGGATCCTTTGCGCGCGTGAGCGCCGTGGCTTCGGCCGAGACGCTCGAACACCCGACGCGTGCCGTGGTGACGCTGTACGGTGTCCCCACCCCCGAATCACTCGCCTTGGCACTCGCCGCCGCCGTCGAGGCGCGAAAGGCCGGTGCCACCCCGCTCGAAACCCGCGATCTGCGTCTTTCCACCACCGATGGTGCGGTGGGTGACGCCGCGTGGCACGACCGGAGCACGGGCGAAATCATTCGTCGTGAGCTCTCCATTCCGCTCACCGTGCTGCGCGAAACCGCGACTGAGTTGCTGGCCGAGGGAGAGCAGGGCATTCGTCGTCTCCTGGCCGGTCTCCTGATGCCGGAGTGGCCCGAGGGCACCCGCCGCGCGCTGACGCTGCAGGTCGCGACCGCTGGCCATGCGGGCCCGGACGTGACGCTCGCGCAGATGCGCGAAGCCGACGGCGACAACTTCCGCGACGACGAATAGTCACGGACTGGCGCGCCACTGGCGCGCCGCACGCCCGATGGCGGTGGTTCCCCTACAGCACCGTCCAGAAACGTCTGATTGACCCCTCCGTGGGAATGTGGCAACGTCCCTTCCCATACGCGCCCGTCTTGAAGGCGGGAGGAGGGAAGGCCCCATGCGGGAATACAAGAGCGCGGAAATCCGCAACGTTGCGGTCGTTGGTCATGGTGCGAGCGGGAAGACCACATTGGTCGACGCGCTCGCTTTCGTTTCTGGGACCTCCCGACGACATGGCTCCGTGCGCGATGGCACTGCGCTCACCGATGGTTCGCCTGAAGAGTCGGCGCGTGGCTACTCCATCACCTTAGGCTGTGCGTACGCCGAGTGGCGGGACAGCAAGATCAATCTCCTTGATACGCCAGGATACGCCGACTTTGCCGGCGATGCGATCTCCGGACTCGTCGCGGCCGATGGCGCGCTCGTCGCGGTCAGCGCCTCCGCCGGCGTCGAAGTCGGCACCGAGCGGATGTTCCGCGAAGCGGTGAAGCGACGGGATCCAGTGGTCTTCGTGGTCACGATGATGGACAAGGATCACGCCGACTTCGATGCCGCGTATCGTGCCATCAGGGAGAAGCTCACGGCGAAGGTCGTCCCCGTGGAGATTCCGATTGGCGCCGGCAGCGGCTTCACCGGCATCATCAATCTCTTCACCAAAAAGGCGCACGTCTTCACCGCGGGCACGAAGGCCGGTGAGTATCAGGAGATCCCGATTCCGGCGAGCGAGCAGGCGCGCTTTGAGCGGTATCATGCGGAGATGGTTGAGGCCGTGGCCTCCACCGATGACGCGCTGCTCGAGCGCTTCTTTGCCGGCGAGGAACTCCCGGGCGATGTCGAGATGCAGGCGATGAAGGAGGCGATGAAGCGCGCCGAGCTGTTCCCACTGCTCTGCGGCTCCGCGCAACTCACCTATGGCATGCGCACGGTGCTCGATCTGCTTGTAGCGCTGATGCCGAACGCGTACGAGATGGAGGAGCTCCACGCGCTCAAGGGCGCCGAAGGGGATCGCTTCGTGGAGGTGCATCCCAACGAGGACGCTCCCTTCACCGCGCTCGTCTTCAAGACCACCACCGAACCGCATGTCGGCGAAGTGAGCTACTTCCGCACCTACAGCGGCCTCGTCACCAACGGCGCCGACGTCTACAACGCCACGCGTGGCGCGCCGGAGAAGCTCTCGCACCTCGCCGTGCCGCAGGGAAAGGATCGCATCGAGGTCTCGCGTCTCTACCCCGGTGACATCGGGTGTGTCGCCAAGCTGCGCAATACACACACGAATGACACACTCTCCACCAAAGAGCATCCGGTGCGGATGCCGGGGATCCCATTCCCCGATGCACTGGTGTCATTCGCCATTGAAGCCGCGGTGCGCGCCGACGAGGAAAAGCTCCAGACCGGACTGCATCGCCTGCACGACGAAGACCCCACGATCCAAACACACTTCGAAGGTGAGACGCACGAGACCATCATCGAAGGGCTCGGCGAACGTCATCTCGAAGTCGCCTTGGCGCGACTCGAACGGCAGTGGGGCGTGAAGGCGACGCTGCGTCCACCGCGCGTGCCGTATCGCGAGACGTTACTCGGACAGGCCGAGGGCCAGGGACGCCACAAGAAGCAGACGGGTGGCAAAGGCCAGTTCGGCGATTGCTGGATCAAGATTCGTCCGGCCCCGCGCGGCACGGGCTACAAGTTCGTGGACAACATCTCCGGCGGCGTGATCCCGCGGCAGTACATCCCGGCGGTCGGGAAGGGCGTGGAAGAGGCCGCGGAGCGCGGCGTGATTGCGGGCTATCCGGTGGTGGACTTTGAGGTCGAGGTCTTCGACGGTTCGTACCACTCGGTGGATAGCAACGAAGCGTCGTTCAAGATGGCGGGGATTCTCGCCTTCAAGACGATTGCGCCGCGGGCGCGGCCAGTGTTGTTGGAGCCGCTGATGCATATCGAGGTGACGACGCCCGATGTGTCGCTCGGCGATGTGCTCGGCGATCTCTCCGGCCGGCGCGGACATATCCTCGGCACCGAAGTGTCAGAGGATGGCAACGGCTCCGTGGTGAAGGCCGTGGTGCCGATGTCGGAACTGCATCTCTACGCCACGCGCCTGCAGAGCCTCACGCACGGATACGGCAGTGTGCGGTATCGGATGCATGGATTTGAGCAGGCGCCGGCGGAGGTGGTGGCGAAGGTGACGAAGGCGGCGGCTCAGACCTTGTGATACGCAATCCGCGCCGACTCGGCGCGGTCCGCGGCCGTGTACACCTCGAAATCGCCGAAGAAGCCCGGTGCTTCGCTCTGCAGCGTGCGGAGCACCGCCAACGCCATACGACGGATCTCGAACTCCGCGCCTTCACTGGAGCGGAGTTCGAGCATCGTGCGCCAGGCACGCGCATTGCCCGTGACGACGATCTTGGTTTCGGTCGAATTAGGCAGCACGCCGCGCGCCGCTTCGCGCGCCATCTTCCGGCGGTGGACCTTGTCATCCACCCACTGGTAGCGCGTCATCAGCTTGTCGACGAGCGCGATGTAGGTGGCCTGCGCGCTCTCGATCTGCGTCTTCCACGCCTCCACCAGGGCCTCGTCGCCGATGATGGCCGGCGGGATGACGAAGGCCGCATCCGATTCATCGACGTAGCGCTGCGAGAGCTGCGAGTAGGCAAAGCCGGCGCGGTGACGCACGAGCTCGTGCGTGAGGGAGCGCGAGACGCCCTCGATGAGCAGCGAGTAATTCGCATGCTCGAGGACAGAGCCGTGCCCCTGCTTCTTGATGTTCTCGAGGTACTCACGCGTGGTGCGGCTCGCCGGATTCTTCTGGCTCATGTAGCAGAGGCGGCCCGCGAACTCGGCCAGGCGCTCGCCGTCGGTGCTATCGCCGATCCAGTTCACCGGGAGGTGGGCCGGCTCCGCGAAGACGGGGCGGGCGAGGACGGAGATTTTGGGCTCGACGTAAAAATGAGGCATCTTGAAAGGCAGATGTGAGATGTGAGTTGTCAGTTGTGAGTGAACAGCTCACAACTTCTGAAACTACTACTGGCGACTACAACAACGAGAGGCGGTCGGTGGCCCAGGCTCGCTCGCGCACGATTTTATCGAGGGCGGCGCGGGCGGAGGGGGGGAGGTGAGGAAGGGTGGGATCGTACTTCACATCCTCAAGCGACTGACTTCCTGCAGCGGCGATGATGACGCCCGGATTCAAAATGCCGTCGGGGTCGAAGGCCTTCTTGGTGGCGGCGAAGCCGTTGAGTGCGATGGGCGACCAGATGCGGGAGAGCAACGGGGCGCGGAGGCGGCCATCGCCATGCTCGCCGGCGAGGGTGCCACCCAAGCTCACCACCAGATTGGTGACGTCGCGCATGAGGAGCTCGGCGCGCGCGCGCCAGTCGGCGTCACGCACGTCAATCAGCGCGTTCACGTGCGCATGGCCATCGCCAGCGTGGCCGAAGATGACGCCCTGAAAGCGCGCGCCGCTCAGGGCACGCCGTACGCCGCGCACATATTCCGCGAACCGTCCGGGTGGCACACAGCCATCCTCGACGATCTGCATGGACTGCAGGCGCGGTGCGAGACGGTTGAGAATTGGGCTCGCCGCGTGCCGCAGCCGCCAGATGCGATGGCTCGTGGCTTCGTCGCGCGCTTCCTGGATGAAAAGCGAACCTCCGGCTTCGCACCAACCACTGAGTTCACGGAGCCGCTCGGTCGCTGCGCCCTCGCTGACGTCTTCGACCTCGACAATCAGGACCGCCTCGAGGCCATAGGGGAGCGCAATCGGCAATGGATCGCCACCGCTCGAGGCAATCTCGAGGAACGAGCGATCAAGGAGCTCCACGGCGCTCGCGCCCGCGGCGGCGAGACGTCCCGCGGCGGCGGCGGCGCCTTCGAGATCAGGGAAGCCGGCAAGCAGTCCGGCACGCCCACCGACGCGCGGCGCGAGCTTGAGCTCAACGCCAACGATGATCGCCAACGTCCCCTCGGAGCCGACGAGCACATCCACGAGATCGTCGTCCTCGCACCACTCGGCGAGTCCGTAACCTGAGGACTGCTTGCGCACACCGGGGAGTCGGAAGGCTGCCGCTCCCGTGCCCTTGATGCTCGGTGACGCTTCGCGGATGAACCGCTGGATGGCGGGGACGCCGCTCGTCTTGTCACCACGCCGGACGGTTGCGCGTGTGCCATCGGCGAAGACGCAATCGAGGCCGTTGACCCAGCGTCGCATCGCACCATGCCGCACGGTGGAGGCACCCGCGGCATTCGTGGCGCACATTCCGCCAATCGTCGCGAAGGCGCCACTCGAGGGATCCACCGGGAAGGTGAGTCGTGCGGCGGCGGCTACGGCTTCGACCGCATCGCGGGTGACGCCGGGGCCCACGGAGAGGGTGCGCGCCTTCGCATCCACCGGCCCCATCTGGTTGAGCTTCGAGAGATCAACAATCACGCCGGCCCCAATCGCGCCATTGGCCATCGAGCTGCCACTGCCACGCGGCGTGAGTGCGATGCGCTCTTGCGCCGCCCACCGCACGAGGGTCACGACATCGGCGGCATCCACCGGAACGGCGACTGCGCGCGGCATGATGCGTCCGACTCCCGCCGACTCGGAATAGACCGCGCGGGCCTCAGCGTCCGTGCGAAAGACCCCACGAAATTCTAGCGGGGCGGCGACGGGTGGGACCGGCGATGGGGCGACGTACGTCGTGCTCACGAGAAAGAGATCAGCCCCCAACCGCGACGAGCGTGAAGGGGCGCAACTTCACGCGCCGCACCAGGCGTCGCAGCGCGAAGTTGCTCACGAGCGAGAGAATGCCGGCAATCATCAGCGACTTCACTTCGCGTCGCGAGATCTTCACCGTGCCGCCAACCGTGAGCATGGCCCGCGACCGCGAGAGATCGCGCAGCGTCGCGTACGCAAAGAGGAGCGGCAAGACGCAGAAGGCGCGAATCGCAAAGGCGCGACGCGGAATCAGCAGGATGTACTCGAGCGCGTCGTCCAAGTCGGTGCGTGCGAGTTCAATGAACCGCGCGACCGCCTTGTGATTGTGCTCGAGATGCTGCGGCGAGAGTAGTGTCTCGTGCGAGCTCCCCTCGGCCTTCAGGTCATTCGCCGGGATGTAAATGGAGTTCTCGTGCTGCGCATCCCACGCAATGTCCTTGAGGATGTTCACCGTCTGCAGCGCTTCGCCGAAGGCCTGGCACTTGGCCCAGAGGCGATCGTACTCGCGCTTGCCGACCGCGGGCGCGTGCAGGTGCCACAACTCGGTGAGCAGACATCCGACCGTCCCGGCGACGTAGTAGCAGTACTCCTTGTACTCGGGGAGCGTCTGGATACGAATGCCGTGCGGATAGGTGCGCACGAACTTTGCCATGCCGAGTCCCATCTCGCGCACCCAATGCGCGACGCGATCCTGCGTGCGCTGCGGCAGTGTGCGAAACAGCACGAGCACGAGATCGGTGCGCTGCGTGAGTGCGAGATGCGCCTTGTCGCCCTGCAGCGTGGCGACGCGCTGCGGAAAGGCATCGGCGGCATCGCGATCGGTAAGCGTGCGGAGGAACTCCTCGAGCAGGTCGGCGCGCGTGGTGGGCGCCGTGGAGTTGTCGTCCTCGATGGTGTCCGCGATGCGACAGAGCAGATATGCCGTGAGCACCGCGCGTCCGAGCGTGCCCGGCAGGAAGCGGATGCTGATCGCGAAGGTGCGTGAGACATCGGGGAGGATCGCCTGACCGAACTCTTCCGCCTCGCGAATGCGGGCAGCGGTGTCCGCCGGAGGGGTGTAGGTCAGGGAGGGCTTCATCCCCCTGAAAATAGCTCCCGACGTTTCGGTTCGCCGAATTCCAGGCGATCTAATGTCTGCTCAATGGCCAATTGGGTGAACTTGGCGTCCCGGATGTAGTTGTTTCGGGCGGTCCAGCCGGTGAACAGGGCCAGCGCGGCCCCGATTCCCACGGCCACGGGGATCATGACGTTCAGGGCGACCGCGACGGCGGCGATGCCGGCCCCGGAAATGAGCCCCGCCGTAGTGGATCTCGCCGCCCCGGCCCGTCGCCCGTGGAGCATGGCCTCCACGCGCACATGGACCCGCCCGGTGTCCGCCGGAACGGCCGTGGCGCTGACTTCATCGGCCCGGGCGAGCGGAAAACCGCGGCCATCAAGCCGGGTGAGCTCCCGAATGGCCCCGGCAAAGCCGCCCCGCGGTCCCCAGACCACGCGGTCAGGAAAGCGGCGCACTTCGCGCAGATTTTCTCCCGAGACAAGCGCATCGTGGAGCTTGGTCAGTATCTCGCGCGAGTTTCCCTGCACCACACGCGTCGCCACAAAGGTCGCGGGCCCCGTCGTGGAGGCGAGCAGCCCGCGCTCCTCGGGAATCACGATGCGCATCCGCTCTTCGAGTAGCGCCTGCTTCAGCGTCTCGGCGCTCAGCCCCACTTCGGCGCCGAGTGAGACGAGCTCCGCTTCGGTGAGTGTCTCCGGGACCTCAGTGCTTGCCGCCTGCAACTCGGCGGCGCGTTGCAGCACGCGCTCAAGTGCCGCGCGATGGAGAATGGGAGGGGTTGGGTCAGTCACCGTTAGATGCCGCTGAAGGAGAGTTCGATCTGCCGCTTCATCGCATCAACCATTTCGACAGGCATCGGGAAGGCGGCCTCGAGCGCCGCAAGCGCGGTGCCCGCGGGTGCGCTCTTTCCCATCTGCGCGAGA
>JANLTT010000222.1:0-1664 GCA_031363115.1 Gemmatimonas sp. | reverse complement strand
ATCGCCACGCGCAACGGCATTTTGTTGGTGTCGCACTACAAGCACCTGCTCGCTGAGGGGGTGCCATTCCGCGAGGTGATTGTGCGCGGCTCGTTGGAGCGGCTCTCACCAATCCTCATGACGGCGCTCACGGCAGGTTTGGCGCTTATTCCCCTCGCTTTGGGCGGTGGTGAGCCCGGCAACGAGCTGCAGACGCCGATGGCCATCGTGATTCTCGGTGGACTGCTCTCGGCTACCGCGCTCAACATGCTCGTGCTCCCCGCGCTCTACTGGCTCTTTGGGGATCGTACATCGGGTGAGTCCGTTGATGAGCTTGCTGACTCCCCTTCACTGGAGGTTCGTCCCTCGTGACGCTTCGTGCTTCTTCCTGGTTGCTGACGCTTCGTGATTCTCCCTCGCTGCTGTTCGGCCTCGCCCTGCTGCTTGTGGCCGGACTCCCCGCGGAGGCGCTAGCGCATGGCGTCACCGCGGGGGATAAGGGCTATATCCAGCAAGTCTCTGGCGTGCTGATGGTGCCATTCGCCTACCTCGGCGCCAAGCACATGGTGACGGGCTACGATCATCTGCTCTTCCTGCTCGGCGTCATCTTCTTCTTGTATCGGCTGAAGGACATCGGCCTGTACGTGACGCTGTTTGCCGTCGGCCACTCGGTGACGCTCATTGCCGGCGTGCTCACGGAAATCAGCGTGAGTGCGTATCTCGTGGACGCGGTGATTGGTCTCTCCATTGTGTACAAGGCGCTCGACAACCTCGGCGCCTTCCCGCGCTGGTTCGGCACGCAGCCCGATGCCCGCGTCGCGACGCTCGGCTTTGGCCTCGTGCACGGCTTTGGGTTGGCCACCAAGATCCTCGACTACAACGTCTCCCCCGATGGCCTCGTCCCGAATCTCATCGCCTTCAATGTGGGCGTGGAACTCGGGCAGCTGCTCGCGCTGAGCGCCATTCTCATTGCGATGACCTACTGGCGTCGCTCTCCCAGTTTCATCCGGCACGCCTATACCGCCAATGTGGCGATGATGGCGGCCGGTTTCCTCCTCGCGGGCTATCAGCTTGCGGGCTACTTCATCCTCGACATCGCCTAAGGAACTCGCAATGCCAATCACTGATACGCCGAACGTCAACGAGCTGCCGTCGTCGTCGCGCTTGCTTAAGTCCACACTCGTCGCGATGGTCGTCGCGATGGTGCTGCTCGTCGTCGCGGTGCTCCCCGCCGAGTATGGGGTGGACATCACGGGGGCCGGGCGCGTGCTCGGGCTCACCGAGATGGGGCAGCTGAAAGTTGAGCTGGCGAAGGAATCTGCCGCTGCCGAAGCGGTCGGGACGGCCGCCACTGCCGCCGCCGTGGCCCCAGACTCCCAGTGGACGCACGTGACCGTCGTCCCCCTCGCCCCGAACCAGGGGCGCGAGGTGAAGCTCGTGATGCCCAAGGGCGCCCGGGCCGAGTACGAGTGGAGCGTCGCTGGCGGAAAGGTGAATTACGACATGCACGGCGACTCCACCGGGGCCCCCAACAGCTACTTCAGCTACAAGAAGGGGACCGGCGTCGAGGGGGACGCGGGGTCGCTCGTGGCCGAGTTCGACGGCGCGCACGGCTGGTTCTGGCGGAACCGCGGGACCGAGCTGGTTAACGTGACCCTCCGCACCCGCGGGGCGTACACCGAGCT
>JANLTT010000213.1:0-5913 GCA_031363115.1 Gemmatimonas sp. | reverse complement strand
ATCGGCCTCTTGGCCGACGCGGTGAACCGCGCGAAGCACGGCGACCGCGTGACCTTCGCCGCGAACCAGCACATCAATCCCACCAACATCTGCACGCTGCGCACGACCTGCCACTTCTGTGGCTACGCGCGGCTGCCGAAGGAGGAGGGAGCGTACCGCTACACACTCGACCAGGTGATGGCCGAGGCGCGGCAGGCGAAGAATGGCCTCACCCGCGAGTTCCACATCGTCGGCGGGCTCGATATGCAGGCCGGGCTCGAGTACTACACGACGATGTTCCGCGCGCTCAAGGCCGAGCTGCCGCATGTGCACATCAAGGCGCTCACGGCCGTTGAAATCGCGCACATCGCGCGCATCGAGAAGCTCTCGTGGGCCGAAGTCCTCACGGCGCTCCGCGAAGCGGGTCTCGACACGATGCCCGGCGGCGGCGCAGAGACCTTCAGCGCCGCGGTACGAGAAGAGATCGCCCGCAAGAAGCTCGGCGCGGCCGACTACGTTGGCGTGCATCGCACCGCGCATCAGTTAGGCATCCGCACCAACTGCACCATGCTCTACGGCCACGTTGAGACGTATGCCGACCGCATGGAGCATCTCCAGATGCTCCGCGATCTCCAGGACGAGACCGGCGGCTTCCTCGCTTACATCCCGCTCGCCTATCACCCCGACGACAATGAGCTGGGCAAAAAGCTCAACCGTCAGGGCATCGCGACCAGCGGCGTGGACGACCTGAAGAACCTCGCGGTCGGTCGCCTGTTCCTCGACAACTTCACGCACGTGAAGAGTCACTGGATCATGGTCTCCACCGCGCTCTCGCAGATTGCGCTGCACTACGGCGTGAACGATCTCGAGGGGACAGTGGTGCGCGAGAAGATCTACCACGCCGTGGGCGCGCAGACGCAGCAGGCGATGGCGCTGCCGGACCTGCTGCGGCTCATCCGCGGAGCGGGAAAGGTGCCCGCCGAGCGCGATTCCTTCTACAAGATCATCCGGACGTTTGACGGCGACGAGGATGCGGAAGTGGAGGGCATGGAGAGCCTTCATCCTTCGTCCTCCATCGAAGTTGCCGTTCCATGAAGGTTGGCCGAATCCCCTACATCAACTGCTTCCCGGTTTACGGGGGCGTTGATCGGGGTGTGGTTCCGCTCGCTGCCACTCTGGTGGATGGCGTTCCCACGGCCTTGAATCGCATGATGGCCGAGGGGACGCTCGATGTCAGCGTCGTCTCGGCCGTTGAGTATGCGCGCGACTGGGAGCGCTACCTCCTGCTCCCCGACCTCGCCATTTCGTGCGACGGCCCCGTCCGCAGCGTGATGCTGTTCTCGAATCGCCCCGCGGAGGAACTGAGCGGACAGCCGGTGCTCGTGAGCCGCTCGTCCATGACCTCCGTGCATCTGCTGGAGCTGCTCTTTGAGCACGTCTGGCGCGCGACCCCCACGTATGTGCCGGGCGACGCCGAACGCGAGGCACTGGTGAACAGCAGCTCCGAGGACGTGGTGGCGCGACTCGTGATTGGCGACGCCGCACTCATGTTGCAGAGCGAGGGACATCCCGTCGCGCAGGGGCACGGGCGGCGGTATCCCTACGTGTACGACCTCGGTGCCGAGTGGAAGAAGTGGACCGGACTCCCGTTCGTCTTTGCCGTGTGGGTTGCCCAGCGTACCACGCCGGTCGCCGAGGCCCTCAGGGTGCACAGCGCGTTGATTGCCTCGCGCGATTGGGGCATGGCGCACCTCGATGAGCTCGCTGCGCAGGCCGCGCGGGCCACCGGCGTATCCACACGCGAGTGCCGCCAGTATTTCAACGATCTCGATTGGCGCCTGCACCTGCCCGATCTTCAGGGATTGACGGAGTTCCTCCGCCGCTTGGCGCTCGCTGGACGGGTTCCGCAGGGGAAACTGGCCTTCTTGCCAGCCGTGCGCACCGGAACGCGATAGAGTGAATTCGGGTTATTTTGCATAGAGGATGCGGCGGTGAACGTGCGCTTTCATCCTCCGTCCTCCCCCCTTCATCCGCAGTGCAATGTCCGAAGCCACCGACCTCCTCGAGTACTACGAAAAGACCCCGCTCCTCGAGCTCGGGGCCGCGGCCGATGCCGTGCGTCGCCGGCTCCATCCAGAGCCGATCGTCACGTACATCGTGGACCGCAACATCAATTACACGAATGTCTGCGTCGCGGACTGCGGCTTCTGCGCGTTCTACCGTCGCCCGAAGGATGGCGAGGGGTGGACGCTCAGCTACGAGGAGATCGGCGCCAAGATTGACGAGGTGAAGGCGCTCGGCGGCGTGCAGATCCTCATTCAGGGCGGACACAATCCGTACATCCCGTTCGAGTGGTATCTCGAACTGCTCAAGTACATCAAGCGCAATCACCCGATTCACGTGCACGGCTTCAGCCCGAGCGAAGTGGACTTCTGGGCGACGCTGTACAAGATGGACGCCCGCACCGTGATTCAGGAGCTCGTGAAGGCCGGCTTGGATTCGATTCCGGGCGGCGGTGGCGAGATCCTCGTGCAGCGCGTGCGCGACAACGTCGCCAAGAAGAAGGCCGGTGCCGATCGCTGGCTTGAAGTGATGGAGATCGCACACGGCGAGGGCCTCAAGACCTCGTGCACCATGATGTACGGCATCGGCGAAACCAACGCCGAGCGCGTGGAGCACTTGCTGCGGCTCCAGGAAGTGCAGAAGCGGACGAACGGCTTCACGGCCTTCATCTGCTGGCCGCTGCAGCCCGAGAACACGCCGACGATGTCGCACATGCAGAAGACCGACTCGGTGGAGTACCTCCGCACGACGGCCTTCGCGCGCACCGTGCTCGAGGACATCCCGAACATCCAGGCGAGCTGGGTCACGATGGGTATGAAGGTCGGGCAAACCGCGCTCCATTACGGCTGCAACGACTTCGGCTCGCTCATGCTCGAGGAGAACGTCGTGTCGGCTGCGAACACGACGCACCGAACCTCGACGGACGAAATGGAAATGTTGATTCGCGAGGCAGGCTTTGAGCCACGCCGTCGCCGGCAGGATTACACGCTCATCGAGCCCTTGACCTCAACGGTCGCCGCATGAGCTACGCTGCTCCTGTACGTGTTGGCATCGGCTACGATTCGCATCGCTTCGTGGAAGGTCACGGCGTGCTGCTCGCGGGTGTCCTTATTCCGGCGACCGTACGCTGCTCTGGCCATAGCGATGCGGATGCCGTCTCGCACGCGCTGACGGACGCCATTCTCGGCGGGGCGGGGCTCGGTGACATCGGCGAGATGTTTCCCGACACCAAGAACGAGAACGCCGGACGCGACAGCATCGAGATGCTTAAACTCGCCGTTGCGCGTGTACGCGCCACCGGTTGGAAGGCGGTGCAGTGCGACATCACCGTGATTGCGGAAATGCCGAAGGTTGGTCCGCACCGCGAGGCCATGCGCGAGAAACTCGGCGACGCCCTCGGCATTCCGGCGAAGGACGTCATGGTGAAGGGAAAGACGAACGAGAGCATGGGGTGGATTGGCCGAGGAGAAGGCATCGCGTGCATCGCGGTTGCCACGCTTATCGAATTTGCCTGAGTTCCTGCAGCCGTTTTTCGCTTGGCTCGGCGGGCTGACACCGGATCAGCTCTACGGACTCGTCTTCGCGGCCGCGTTCAGTGAGGGCGTCATTCCGTTCGTGCCCGGAGACGCTGCCGTGGCATTTCTCGGATTCCTATCGGCGCGCGGCGGTGGCCTCTGGTTTCCCACGACGGCCTTTGTCGTGATTGGTAGCGTGATTGGAAACATCGCGCCGTGGTACATCGGGCGCCGATACGGTGCCGATTGGCTGACCAACCAGCTCGGCGGCATGGGGCTCAAGAAGACCGAGGAGCGCGCCGAACGCCGGGAGCACTGGATCGAAGAGGCGTATCGTAAGTACGGGTGGATCGCGCTCTTCCTGAGCCGTTTCATTCCGGGCGTGCGCGCGATGGCGCCGGCCGCCGCGGGGGCGATGCGGGTGCCGCTCTGGGAGTTCGCGCTGATTCTCTTTGTCGCGTGCTCAATCTGGTACGGCGCCATCACCTGGATTGCCTTCAAGGTCGGCAACGACTGGGACTCCGTGAAGGCCGCGCTCACGCAGTTCGCGCAGGGAGCTGGGGTCGGTGCGCTCGGCCTCGCCGCGCTCCTCGGCGGCGGCGGATGGTGGCTCTGGCGTCGTCGGAAGGCCCGCGCGACGGATTGACCGCGGCGTAGATTCCCCCGGGTGAGCACCCCCGACGCCGCCACCATCACCCGACGCTTTTTGCTGGAGCGTTTCGCGGAGTTCCTCGATCTCGAGCAGGGGTCGAGTCCGCGCACTCGTGAGGCGTATCTACGGGATCTCTCGCTGCTCGGCGGCTGGGCAATCGAGCGGCATCAGGTGGCAGGCGTCGAGGGCCTGAATGCGTCGCATTTGCGCGAGTTTGTGTACGCGCAGAAGGACCTCGGCATGTCGGCCGCGACGATTCGCCGGCGCATTTCGGCCATTCGCACCTGGTACCGCTTTTTGCTTTCCGAAGGCGTGGTGCAGGCGGATCCAAGCGAGCGTCTCGAGACGCCGCGCGGCTGGCGCTCATTGCCCGATGTGCTTTCTGTCGGAGAGATTGAACAGCTGATTGGCACGATCTCGCTTGACGAGCCCTTGGCCTTTCGTGACCGCGCCTTGCTGGAGCTCGCCTACGGGGCCGGACTGCGCGTCAGCGAGTGGTGCTCACTCGGCGTGAAGGACGTGTTGCTCGACGAGCTTGTGGTGCGCGTGTTCGGCAAGGGTGGCAAGGAGCGCATTGTCCCAATCGGGCGCAAAGCCTCTGGCGCCGTCGCGATGTATCTCCGCGAGTTGCGGCCTCAGCTCGAGAAGGGAAAAGGGGAGGGGAAGCTCTTCCTCAATTCACGCGGGGCGCCGTTGCGTCGCATGACGGCGTGGACGGTGTTGGCAAAGTACGTCGAGATGTCCGGAATCAAGAAGCCGATCACTCCGCACACCCTGCGGCACAGCTTCGCCACGCATTTGCTGGAAGGTGGGGCCGATCTTCGTGCGGTGCAGGAGATGCTCGGCCACTCGGATATCTCAACGACGCAGTTGTACACACACATCGATCGCGAGCATCTTCGGCAGGTGCACAAGCAGTTTCATCCGCGCGGGTAAAGAGTCGGAAGCAACCGACCTCAGCCGCTCGCCGTCCATCGAACACTATGCTTCTCGTCATCGACAACTACGACTCTTTCACCTTCAATCTCGTGCAGTACTTCGGCGAGTTGGGGGCCGAGCCGCAAGTCGTACGCAACGATACCATCACGCTCGATGGAATCGCCGCGCTCGCGCCGCGTGCCATCGTGCTCGGCCCCGGCCCCGGCACGCCGCGCGATGCGGGCATCACCATCCCCGTGATCGAGCGCTTCGGCGCGAGCATCCCGATCCTCGGCGTCTGCCTCGGGCATCAGGCCATCGGCGAGGCGTACGGCGGCACCGTGATTCGCGCGCCACGCGGCGTGATGCACGGCAAGACGTCGCAAATCGCGCACGATGGGACTGGACTCTTTGAGGGAATCGACTCGCCTGTTGAGGTCATGCGCTATCACTCGCTCGTGGTGCGGCACGGCGATTTCCCCTCCGCGCTAGAGGTCACTGCCACCGCGACCGACGACCCGACGGAAATTCACGCGCTTCGTCACCGGACGCATCCCGTGGTGGGCGTGCAATTTCATCCCGAGTCCATTGGCACCGCCGATGGTCGTCGCATGCTGCAGAACTTTCTCACCATGGCCGAGGTGCTGACCTGATGCGTACGCCCCAGCTGCTGCTCCTGGCGATTGCCGTCGCGTGTGGAGGCGATACGGAGACCGCGAATTCCGAGACGCCGTGGACGACCACCGTGGACTCACTCGGCGACACCGTGCGGGTGCGCATCGAGGG
>JANLTT010000212.1:0-6651 GCA_031363115.1 Gemmatimonas sp. | reverse complement strand
GCTGCCGCGCATGCGATTGATCTCTCGCGTCGCACGATGACGACGATGAAGCAGAATCTCTTTTGGGCCTTTGTGTACAACGTGATTGGCATTCCGATTGCCGCGGGGGTGCTGTACCCTGCCTTTGGGCTGCTGCTCACTCCAGTGCTCGCCAGCGCCGCGATGGCGTTCAGTTCGGTGAGCGTGGTGACCAACTCGCTCCGCCTCCGGCGGGCGCGCATTGCGGAGACGCACTGATGCCGACGACCAAGAAACCCCTCCCGATGATGAAAGCCGCTTGTCACTGTGCAACGCACGACGCCGACGGAGAGCGCAAGGCGGTCGCGGTGGATCCCGACATCAAGAAGGCCAATCTTACGCGCCTTCGTCGCGTCGAGGGGCAGGTGCGGGGCCTGCACAAGATGATTGAAGAGGATCGGTATTGTGCGGACATCCTCACGCAGATCTCCTCGGTGCAAGAGGCATTGCGCTCGGTGGGGCGCGAGTTGATGCGCAACCATCTCAAGCACTGTGCCGCAACGGCAATCAATGCCGGGGGCGCCGAAGCCGACGCGATGTACGACGAACTGGTGGATATGATCTACAAGAGCAGCCGCTAACCCTCGAGCACCTTCAAGAACCCACTCATGGAACTCGGACTCTATACCTTCGTTGAGCACACGCCGGACCGCACTGGCGCGCTCCTGCCGCCCGAGCAGCGCGTAGCGAATCTGCTCGAGGAAGCACATCTCGCGGACGAAGTCGGCCTCGACTGCTTCAATGTCGGCGAGCACCATCGTGCCGACTATTTGGCTTCGACGCCGGCTGTCTTGCTTGCCGCGATTGCCGCGCGAACGAAGCGTATTCGCCTCTCGAGTGCGGTCACGGTGCTCAGCTCCGACGATCCGGTGCGCGTCTTTCAGGAATTCGCGACGCTCGACCTCATCTCCAACGGGCGCGCCGAGATCATTGCGGGACGTGGGAGTTTCATCGAATCGTTTCCGCTCTTTGGCTACGACCTCAACGACTACGACGCGCTGTTCACCGAGAAGCTAGAGCTGCTGCTGAATCTCGTGCGCAACGAGCGTGTGACCTGGAGCGGGCGCTTCCGCCCGTCGCTGAAGGAGCAGGTGGTCTATCCACGGCCGGTGCAGCCACAGCTGCCGGTCTGGATTGCCGTCGGCGGCACGCCGCAGTCCGTGGTGCGCGCGGCGACGTTGGGCATTCCGATGGCGCTGGCCATCATTGGTGGATCGCCGGAGCGGTATGTGGGCTTCACCGATCTCTACCGTGAAACGTGGGCGAAGGCGGGGCACTCGCCCGCAGCGCTCCAACTCAGCATCAACTCGCATGGCTACATCGCCGACACGACCGCGTCGGCCGCCGAGCAGGCCTTTCATCCGTATATGCTGCAGATGGGGAAGATTGGGCGTGAGCGCGGCTGGCCCGCGCCGACGCGGTATCAGTATGACGCGGAGCGCTCGCCCAAGGGTGCGGTGCTAATTGGCGATCCGCAGGCGGTGGTGGACAAGATTCTATGGGAGCATGAACTTTTCGGCATGACGCGCTTCACGCTGCAGATGAGTGTCGGCTCCATGCCGCATCGTGAGATGATGCGGGCGATTGAGCTCTATGGGACGGTCGTTGCGCCGGCCGTGCGGAAGGCCGTGGGCGCGAATGTGATGGCCCCAGTCTAAATGCCTGATCTTGCCGCGTTCGCCTTTGGCGTGGGGCTGGTCCTCGCCACAGCGGGGGCGATGCAGACCGTGCAGAGTCCCACGGTGTGGCCGCGCACGATCGGGGGCTACGGTACCCGTGCGGCCGATGTGGCCGGCTTCACGGTGGTCGAGCTGGCGACGAAGAAGTCGCTCGAGGCGGCGTATGGCTGGAAGCCATACACCGCCGTCTGTGTGCGCGAAGGAATCGTCCTCTGCGCCTACGAGCGCACCTTCACGGGCTTTGATCGCAACGGCGTTCGCCGTCGCAATCTGCCATTAATCGCCGGCATCGTCGTGGGCGCGTCGACATCGGTGCTCTGGAGACCCGAACGCCGGGATGACACCGAGGCGCTCGTGTTGATCGGCACGCGGATCATTACCAGCTCGGCGGCGACTTGGGCGGGGCGGGTGGTGCACGATTGGATTGCCACACGGCCGGTGCGGCAGCCGCGCGCAGTGCAACCGCGTAGTCCCGCGCCACGCCCGTAAGTCGGAACGAGTTGTGATTGGTCTGTGTTCATACGGAATGAGCACACCAGTTTTGCAGGTCATCATTGCCAGCGTTCGTCCCGGCCGTATCGGCGCCAGCATCGCCGATTGGTTCATCCCGCTCGCCGAAGCGCAGGGCGCATTCACGGTAGAGCGCGTTGATCTCAAGGAGATGGCGCTTCCGCTGATGGATGAGCCGAATCATCCGCGCTTCCGGAAGTATGAGCACGAGCACACGAAGCGTTGGAGCGCGACGATTGACCGCGCCGATGCCTTTGTCTTTGTCACCCCGGAGTACGACTTCTCGCCGCCGGCCTCGCTGATCAACGCGATTCAGTTCTTGGCCCAGGAGTGGGCGTACAAGCCGGTCGGTCTCCTGAGCTACGGCGGCATTTCCGCCGGCCTGCGCTCGGCGAATCAGCTGCGCATCATCACGACCGCCAACAGCATGATGCCGCTCAGTGAGGCGGTCTCGATTCCGCTCGCCGGTCAGCTCGTCAACAAGGAGACGGGGCTGTTTGTGCCGGGTGAAGTGCAGGACAAGGCCGCGGCGAATCTCGTGAAGCAGCTTGGCCGCTGGACCGCCGCGCTGAAGACGCTGCGGGCTTAACGGCCGACCGACTCCTGCGGCTCGCTCAGCGCCTTGTTGAGCGCCTGCTCGAAGACCGCGACCTCTTGAGCTCCCGACACACCGAAGGCGCGGTCAATCACGAAGAACGGTACGCCGGTGATTCCCAACGTGCGTGCCTCGGCGATATCGCGCTGTACGTCGTACGACACGGCATCACTTTCAATCGCCTCGCGGGCACTCTCGGCGCTGATGCCGAGCTCACCCGCGAGCGCGACGAGCGTAGCGGGGTCGTCGATGTTGCTCCCCTCGGAGAAGTACGCGTGGAAGATGCGCTCCTGCGCTTCCGCGCCCTTCCCGAGGCCTTGAGCGTGCTGCAGCAACCGATGCGCACGCCCGGTGTTCGCCACCACGACTTTGTCGAAGACGAAGTTAATCCCCTCGGCCGCGCCCATCTGCGAGACGCGTTGGTTCATCTGCTGCACCATGCGCGGGTCGAGCCCCTTCGACTCCGAGAGATAATCGGCGATGGAGATGTCGGGGTTGGTCTCGAGCGACGGATTGAGCATGAAGCTCTTGTACACGACCTCGACATCCTTGTGCGGAAACCGTGCGAGTGCGGTCTCGAGCCGCTTCTTGCCCACGTAGCAGAAAGGGCAGGCGACATCGCTCCAGACTTCGATCAGCATAGGTAGGTCAGTTCGGGGTGCGGCCGAGATTGGCGAGGACGATTTCGGCGTTGCGCTGCAGGCCGCTGAGCTTGGCCCGCTTCATCGCCGAGTGCTTGAAGGTCTCCCGATACGAACCCTCGGTCATGTGCACGAGTTCCGTGGCGAGGGTGGCGGCGTCCTTTCCGGCAAAGGCTGGACGGGCGCTCAACGCAGGGTCGGGTTCAGCCCGCGCGAACTTCACGTTCCACGGGCAGACATCCTGACAGATGTCGCAGCCGTAGAGGTGCTCGCCAATCGCCGCGTGATACTCTGCCGGAATGGGCGTGCGTGATTCGATGGTGAGATACGAAATGCAGCGGCGTGCGTCCATCACGCCGGGCTGCACAAAGGCCTGCGTGGGGCAGGCATCGAGGCAGCGAGTGCAGGTGCCGCAGTGTTCCTGCGCGAAGGGCTCGTCGGGCGTGAGCGCGAGATCGAGGAACAACGCGCCGATGAAGAAGAACGACCCCTGCTCGGGATTGATGAGCATGGTGTTCTTGCCGAACCAGCCGAGCCCCGCTTTGCGTGCGAGATCGCGCTCGAGAATCGGCCCCGTGTCCACGTAGGCACGACCCTTGGTTTCGGCGCCGCGCTCAGCGCGCACCCAAGCGAGCAACTCGTCGAGGCGATCCCACATCACGCGATGGTAGTCGGTGCCGCGTGCGTAGCGCGCGATTGGCCCATCGGGCTGCTTGCCGCCGTAGTCGAGCGTGACGACCACGGCGGAGACCATGCCGGGCTCGGGGCGCGTGGTGTCGGCTCGCAACTCAGCGCCGCGTGCGAGGTAATCCATCTCGCCGTGTCGTTCGGCGGCAATCCACTCGGCGAAGACGTCGTGCGTTTCCGCGAGCCCAAGCGTGGCGATGCCGGCGAGATTGAACCCGAGCCCGAGGGCCTGCGCCTTCAAGCGGGATTCGAAGGTCATGCCTGTGCGCTTACGGGAAGCGCGCTGCCCAGCGCGCGTAGCGAATCACATCGTCCACCGGCGGGACGGCATCGTGCGCACCATACGCCGTGTACATGCGCCAGCGCACGTAGTCCTGCGCGGGGAGCGGCAGGAACGGGAAGCGTGCGTACCAATGGTTTCGCCGAAAGCGCCATGCGACGACGAGCAGTGCCCAGGCCGTGGTCGGGCTGAGCAGGGCGCGCGGAATCAGTCGGAGGGCGAGTGCGAGCATGGGTGCGAGGCGGAAGCGAGCGGGTGCGCGAAATCTAGCGCGCGGCCCGTCGCGCCGAGAGGATGCGGTCGAGCACCAGCCCGATGCGAATCCCTTCCACGAACTCGGTGCCGCCATTGACGAAGGTCGCTTGGTCGGCCGTGTACATCAGGTGGACTGCGGTCGGTGTATTGGGAATGCGCAAGAGAAGTCCCGCCTCGCCACCCATCGCGCCGTCGCCGCCGCCCTGCACATTCGAGTTGGCGCTCGCGGCGAACCAGGCGTCCACGCGCACGCGCGCGAGTCCGTTGATCAGCTCCCCTTCGGTGCGCGCGTGCAGCTCCATGCGTGTCCACCGCGCGGTCCCAACCGGAGTCACAAAGGCGCGCAGGTGCGGGCCGGCGCCGAGCGATAGATAAGGCGTGACGCTGACGCGAGCGACGACGCGCGCATCCACAAACTTCTCATCATCGGCGCCGAGTGTACCGGAAGGAACGAGCGAGCCCTCAGCGTAACGCCCCTCGACCTGCAGGCGACGGAACGAGAAAGCGGCCTTCGCCCCCAAGACCGGACCCTCGAGCAACTGCGAGGTAGCGACATCGCGCACGACGCGGAGCGTGGTGGCATCGGCGCCGAGGATGAGCGGCGACAACTCCTGCGCGCTCACGGCAGCGGGGAGCGCAAGCAGTGTGACACCGAAGAGCTTGGCAACAGAAGAACGCAAACGCATCACCGAATCTCCACGGTGACGGCGCGCTCGGCGCGCACGCGCAGGCGCACCGTTGCGAGGCGCGTGCGATTCTCTGTCTTGATGCGCTCCAGCTCCTGCGTCCATTCAGCGCGCAGGGTGTTGTTGAAGGCGATGTTCTCGGGGACTGGCTGCGGGCGGGTTGCGGTGGCGAGTCCAATGATGCCCGCCACGCTGATGCCCGCAGCAACGCCGTAGCGAAGCGACGAAGCGTCGGTTGCACCAACCAGCGTCGGGAGGAGCACCACCGCAGCGGCGCCAGCGAGTCCGGTGATCACCTGCTTTGTGCCATTCGCGCGTACGACTGTCTCCGGGCGCAGTGAGCGCGCATTGAGCGGCTCGGGCCACGGGAGGGTGTCGATCGGCACATGCTCGACTTCGAGCGGGATCTGCACTTCACGCTCGGGACTGCCACTCGCGCTCCGTGAGGCGATGCGGAGGAGGTAGCGCCCCGGACGTCCAGCGGCACCGCTGGCTTCGCGCCCATCCCATGAGACGAGGATGGAGTCGCCAATCACGCCCTCGTACAGAATGCGTTCGGGGGCGCCGAGCGAGGTGGTGACGCGCACGCGGATATCGTGCAGCGAGGAGGCGAAGATCTTGATTGGGAGGCGATCGGTGGGGATCGCAATCTCGGAGAGCGGTGCAATCTGCGCGCTGGTGGCGCGGACACCGATGCGCGTCTCCTGGTACAGCGCGATGACTTCCGGCGGGAAGATCACCTCGCTCGGCCGATAGCGCGGATCAAGGATCAGCAGGGAGCGGAAGGCATCGATGGCACCGGGGCGCACGCCGCGAAAGTTCTCCGTGGCGCCGAGGTACATGAGGGCGCGGGCACGATCCGCATCCGGGAGCCGCTGCGCGCCCGTGAGCGCGAGTGCGGCGCGCAAGCGCGTGGCCGCGATGTCGTAGTCGAGATCGTTGAACGAGGTGAGCGCGGGGGCGAGCGGATCAACCGGCTCCTGCGCATGCAGTACGCGCGTGGGCGCGAGCAACAGCATGATCAACGTGAGGAGCGTCCCAACCTTCAGCCAAGTCATTACGCCATTGGTCGCCTTGGCCATCGCGTTCGTCATCACGGACGGTTGAAGCGCAGAGCGCCAGCGACTCACGGGGTGGCGGGTGTGAGGACGATGTCCGTGATGCGAACGGTCTCGCCCGCCTTGATCGTGACGGAGCGGGTGACGGAGGTGAAGCCCTGTCGCGAGACGCGCAGGGTGTGCGCGCCGGCGGGGAGTTCGATGTTCGCGCGCGGCGTGTTGCCGATCAGGCGATCATCAAC
>JANLTT010000208.1:0-4639 GCA_031363115.1 Gemmatimonas sp. | reverse complement strand
ACATGAAGTACTCGGCGATCGCGACGCCGGAGTAGGGCGCGATGTACTGCATGGGGGCCGGGTCAGAGGCCGAGGCGACGACGACGATGGTGTACTCCATCGCGCCGGCTTCCTTGAGCTTCTCGACGACGCTGGCGACGGTCGAGGCCTTCTGACCGATCGCGACGTAGACGCAGATGACGTCCTGGCCCTTCTGGTTGATGATCGTGTCGATGGCGATGGCGGTCTTGCCGGTGCCACGGTCGCCGATGATGAGCTCGCGCTGTCCGCGGCCGATCGGGATCATGGCGTCGATGGCCTTGATGCCGGTCTGCATGGGCTCGCCGACGGGCTGACGGACGATGATGCCCGGCGCCTCCGACTCGACCTTGCGGGACATCGTGGTGTTGATCGGGCCCTGGCCGTCGATCGGACGACCGAGCGCGTCAACGACGCGGCCGATCATCGCGGGTCCGACGGGGACCTCGAGCACGCGGGCGGTGCGGCGGACCTCGTCGCCTTCCTTCAACTTGAGGTAGTCGCCGAGCACGACGGCGCCGATGTTGTCCTCTTCGAGGTTGAGCGCGAGGGCGGTGATGTTTTCACCGGTCTCGGAGGACTTGATCTCGAGCATCTCGCCGGCCATCGCCTTCTGGAGGCCGTAGATGCGGGCGATACCGTCCTTCACTTCGAGGACGGAACCCACTTCTTCGACGTCGAGATTGTTGAGGTCAGCAGCCTCGATCTCGCGGAGAAGGATGTCCTTGATCTCGCCGGGGCGCAGCGCCGTCTGGGAAGCCATATCGGTCTAGAGGAAAAGCGTGGGAGAAGCAGATGTTGGAGGCGGCGCGATTGGTGAGCGCGACGCGGTTCTTGTACAGCTTGTGAAAATAATCACAAACCGCGTGGTATGGCAACAGGCTTTTGTGTGCGCGATGGCTTTGGGCGGCTTTCGCCACGAAGTCACGAAGGGAGCCGTGACTTGGGTGGGGGCTCGGTGGCAATCGGGCGTCTGCGCGCGCCGCGAGAAACGGCGGTTACCACGGAGACACGGAGGCACGGAGAACTACAGGGGAAACGGAGTTAACAACAAAAGAGACAATGGGTTACGCGCCTAGAAGGTCTCGTGCGCCAAGCTCTCTCCGCGTCTCCGTGTCTCCGTGGCAAAAAACAGCTACCCTCTCGACCGCCCCCGACCTTGCTTCACAAACCGGTCCATGAGATCCCCAGGCCGCAACCGCGCCAGCGACGAACTCTTCACCCCAAATAGCCGCTGACAAGCCGCCGAGAGATGCGACGCCGACGCGAACTCGAGCACACGCGCGATATCGGGCAAATCGTACCCAGGATTCTTCGCAAGCTCCGCCGCCGCCATCAGGCGCACGAGGTCAATCACCCGCTTGAGGTTCGGCGCGCCATCCGCCGAGAAACGCCGGCTCAGATGCTCACGTGTGAGACCGATGCCCTCGGCGATTGCCTCCGTGCGAACCGGGCGTCCGCCTTGGGCGACCACGCGACGCCAGGCATCGAGTTGGAGAGGGGTCGTGAGCCCGAGACCCTGCTCCGCCCCCTGCAGCGCCGTGGCGAAGCGCACCGTGAAGCTCTGCGGCACCACGAGTTCGCGAATCACCTCGTCCTCGACGCCCTCGGCGAGGCAGTCGGCGAATTCCAAGAGGCAGGCGCGCGCGAGCGACGAGAGTTCGTTGGGCCGCAGTGCGGTGAAGCCCACGAAGGGAATGCTCGGAAACTCTCGTGCGACGGCCGCGACGCTCCACGTGTCGTCGTTGGGTTGTCCGAGATCCACGATGACGGCGTCCACCAGCGTCGTGTGCAACGAGGCGAGGAGGTCGGCTTTGGTGCGCACAAGGGTGAGCCGACCCCGACGGCGCGGGATGGCACGCTTGAGGGTGTCGCGGGTGCGCTCGCGGTGGCTGTAGGCCACGACCGACGGGAGGGCGAGGGGCCCGAGCGAGCGTTCCGGCACGGTTAGACCGCGGGGACCGGATCGCCGGAAGCGGTCCCCTGAAGGAGGGCATGTGCCTGCGCGAGTACGGAGCGGGCATTGTCGTACGAAATCATCTTTGTGGCCTGCTCGTACGAGGCCCAGCGACAGGCGGTGATGCCCTCGGCGGACTGCGGCGTGGTGCGACGCTCTCCGGTTTCCATGAGGAAGAAGTGACAGATTTTGTGAATCTGCCGGCCGCGGAAACGGAAGGTCCAGTCAATCGTTTCGACGGCCGCGCGGAGTTCGAGCCCACCGAGTCCGGTCTCCTCGCCCACCTCGCGCACGGCCGCAGCGGAGGGCTCTTCGCCCTCCTCCAGATGTCCCTTCGGGAAGCCCCAGTTACGATAGGGGTCGCGGATGAGGAGGTAGAACGTGCGTTCCCCATCGCGGCGGAAGACAATCCCGCCAGCGGAGACCTCTTCGCGGGGCTTCTTCCGCCGACTCACGGCGCCAGGGCGCCCGTGAGTTCCGGCGCGGCACGGCCCTCGATGAACTGCCGCACGATGGGATCACGCGAGTGCTTGATCTCGTCCACCGTGCCGACCTGACGCACGGTGCCCTCGTAGAGCATCGCGATGCGCGTGCCGACGGTGTAGGCGCTACGCATGTCATGCGTGATGACGATGCCGGTGACGCCGAGCTGCTTCTGCATGCGGACCATCAGGTCGTCGATGATCGCGCTAGTGACGGGATCGAGGCCGGTGGTCGGCTCATCGTAGAGGAGATACTTGGGGCGCAACGCGACGGAGCGTGCAATGCCGACGCGCTTGCGCATGCCGCCCGAAAGTTCCGACGGGAGGCGCGTGCCGACATCGGCGTCGAGGTCCACGAGTTCAAGTGCCTCGCGCACACGCTCGGTGATCTCACTCTCGGTGAGCAGCCCCTGCTTGCGCAGTCCCATCGCGACGTTATCGGCGATGGTGAGCGAATCGAAGAGGGCCGCGAACTGAAAGACATAGCCGATTTGCGCGCGGAGTTTGTAGAGCTCCTGGCGCGTGAGCTTGTTGACATCCGAGCCATCAACAAAGACGCGACCGGAATCCGGCTCGAGCAACCCAACGATGTGCTTGATGGCGACCGACTTTCCGGTGCCGGAGAACCCGATGATGACCATGGTCTCTCCCTCCTTGACCTCAAGGGAGAAGCCGCGCAGGACCTCGTTGTCGCCGAAGGCTTTGTAGATGTCGTCGAAGACGATCACGCGTGGGGCGGATGGAGGATGGAGGATGGAGGCTGCACTGCAAATATGGGGCGCGCCGCCGGAGTCCGCTGGGGGAGCATCACAAATAATGCTCCCTGAATGAGAAAGGGCGGCCCGCACGGGCCGCCCCCCTTCATCCTTCCACCTTCATCCGCCCGATTTATGCCGCGAACGACCCAAGGGCGCGCCCAACATCGCCCTCGCGCAACCGCTTGAGCGCCCGGTCACGCAGCTGACGGACGCGCTCGCGGGTGACGCCGAGCATGGAGCCGATTTCCTCGAGCGTGTGCTCGCGGCCGCCCTCGAGCCCGAAGTACAGGCGGAGGACCTTCGCGTCGCGCGGCGGGAGGGTGTTAAGTGCCTGCTCGATTTCATCGTTGAGGAAGCGATTCATCGCCTCTTCTTCGGTGTCCGGCATTTCGTCGGCGACGAAGCGCTCGATCAACGAGCGATCGCCATCGGGATCCATCGGGGCATCGAGGCGGACGTCGCCGGTGTTGAGCGCGGCGAGCGACTGCACGACATCCACCGAGAGGCCGGTGACCTTGGAGAGCTCCTCGGGGCTCGGCTCGCGGCGGAGCTTCTGTCGGAGGATTTCCGAGGCCTTGATGATGCGCGAGAGGTCGGCGGTGCGATTGAGCGGGACGCGCACGGTGCGGCCCTGGCGCGCCAGCGAGCTCAGGATGGCCTGACGGATCCACCACACGGCGTACGAGATGAACTTGACGCCCTGATCGGGATCGAACTTCCGGGCTGCGGTGAGCAGGCCGACGTTGCCCTCGCCGATCAGGTCGATCAGCGGGAGGCCGCGGTTCTGGTACTTCTTGGCGACGGAGATGACGAAGCGGAGGTTGCGCTTCACGAGCTCCTGGAGCGCGTCCTGATCGCCGGCGCGGATCTTTCGGGCGACTTCGATCTCCTCGTTCCCCTTCAGCAGGGGATAGGTGGAGACCTCGTAGAGGTACTGGTCGAGGATGTCGCGCTCCGGCTCGCTCGGGGCAATCCCGGCTGGGGCGGTGCGGCGCTTACGCTTCTTGACTTCGGTGGCCATAACTATGTGATCCTGGGCGAGTGGAACGGCCCGGCGGAATTCGAGGGGGTTGAGCGAGACCTAATGTACTTCTTTCAGCCATTCGCGCCAGTCTAGTACCTTGACCATTGATATACTCGCGGATAGCTTCCGCGGTTCCTGTCGGACGCGCTGAGCAGGTATGGCGTGGTGGCAAACGGGGGCGTAGCTCAGTTGGGAGAGCGCTTGAATGGCATTCAAGAGGTCAGGGGTTCGATTCCCCTCGCCTCCACTCCCCGCCCGGTTTGAGTTGGTAACGGGCGGTTGTGGAACGTAGGAAACTCGGGGTCTCTGACTTCGTGCTGCGGGAATAGCTCAGTTGGTAGAGCACAACCTTGCCAAGGTTGGGGTCGCGGGTTCGAGTCCCGTTTCCCGCTCTGTCGCC
>JANLTT010000204.1:0-14459 GCA_031363115.1 Gemmatimonas sp. | reverse complement strand
GCGATGCTCTGGGCAAAGCCGCCCACGCGCCCCGGCTTGATGTTGATGATCCGTCCGGCACCGAGCGTCACCATGTCCTGCGCACGATCGAGTGAGGTGATGGATTCATCGAGGCAGAGTGGAGTGCGCATGCGCTTCTGCAACTCAGCGTGCCGCACGAGGTCATCGCACGCGAGGGGTTGCTCAATCATCATCAGGTTGAGCGGATCGAGGGCAATCAGGCGGTCCGCCTCAGCGAGCGTGTAGGCGTTGTTCGCATCCGCCATGAGGTGCGCGTCGTCGCCGCACGACTGGCGGACGGCGGCCAGCCATTCCACGTCGGAACGCGGTGCAATCTTGATTTTGACTTTCTGGTATCCGAGCGCGAGCGCCTCGGTCACCTTGCCAATCAAGGTCGGCAGATCCTTCTGAATGCCGAGTGAGATGCCGGTGGCGATGTGCGTCCGCGTGCCGCCGAGGAGGCGGGCGAGCGGAAGTCCGGCCTGCGTGGCGGCGAGTCCCCAGCAGCCCATCTCAAGGACGGCCTTGGCCATGTTGTGGCCGCGGATGTCGCGCTCGAGAAAGTCATGCACGGTGGTGTGCGATTCGATGGTGCGGCCGAGGAGTCGCGGTGCGAGCCATCGCGCGATGGTGGGCCACGCGGTGTCGATGGTTTCGTATGAATAGTTCGGCGAGTCATCAACGACGCATTCGCTCCACGTGCTCGCGCCCGCTTGATCGAAGAGCTCAAGCAGGAGAATGCGGCGATGATTCCACTCGCCCGACGAGATGCGAAAGGGCTCGCGCAGCGGGAGACGAATCTCGCGCATGACGATGCGATCGAGGCGAATCATGGACGTGCTCGGCGAACGAGGAGGTACGTGCCGCCGCGTTCGTCCGCGACAAAGCCACGTACGGTGTAGTCCTGCGCAAGATAGTGCTGAAATGCTCGACGGGTCGCGAAGCGCCAGCGCCGTGCCGCGGCGGGGTCGGTGGGCCCGAGGGCGGTGATGTCGCGCGGAACGCGCACGCCGATTTCCGGCGCGTTGACGAGTTCACCTTCGTGGGCGTTCTCGCCTACCGCGAGCGGCAGCCCGTTCGGCACTTCGTCGAGCGGCAACGCCGCTTTTGCCGGCTCTACAGCCCACGCGACAATGAAGCGGTCGGTCGGCATGTCGCCATGCAGCGGAGAGCCGGTGCCATCGCCATACATGGATTCCACATACTCATCCACGCGCGCGCCGAGCCGATTCATGTTGAGGTGCGCGTTGCGTGCGACGAGCGGGTCGTAGGTCCAGTAGATCGTCTCGGCGCCAATCGCGCGGCATTGATCGCGCTGAAAGGTCTTGAGTCGCTCACCAATCCTGAGGCCGCGTGCATCGGGATGCACGGCGAGCATGTCGGACCAATGGGCGAGCCGACCACGCCTCACTCCGCTGATGCCGAAGACGAAGCCGAGCATCTTGCCGTCGTCGTCAAAGGCACCAGCCGCGACGCCGCCCATTTCCTGGGCGATCTGCAGCATCATCGGCGGGACTTTCTCGAGAAAGTCCGCCCCCCACGTGAGTTCCTGGAGGGCAACGCACTGGCGTCGGTCGGCGAGGTCTTGGAGGGGACGGATCTGCACGTGCGGAAGGGCGGGGGAATGGTGCCGGTAGGAGAACGGCGTACTTGCTCTGTAGTTTACGGCCTATGCCCTCCCTCCGCATTTCGTTGTTGGCGTTCGCCGCGGCGCTTTCCGTGGGCCCTCGGCTTGTGCGGGCGCAGGGTGCACCACGGGATTCGGTGGCACCGGAGCGTCCGCCGGCGGCCTTCTCGATGGTCGAGACGAAGCGGTTCTCGGTGGTGGCGGCCCTTGGCGGCCTCGCGTACTTGGGAGACCAGTCCGCGCGCGATGCCGTCCGCGGGGCCGGCCCGCAGGGGAATCGCGCGTTGGAGGCGGTGACCGAGTTTGGGAACGCGTGGGGCCAGCCTGGGGTGCTGGGGCTGGGATTCGCCCTCTGGGGTGGGGGGCTCGTGACCAAGAACGCCACGATTGCGGCGAGCGGCTTGCGAGCCATCGAGGCGCTCACCGTGAGCGGAACGGTGACGTCGTTGCTCAAGATGACCTTCGGGCGCGCGCGCCCATTTCTCTCCCCGACCGCGCCGGACGATTTCAAGCTCTTTCGCGGCGCGCAGTACCGCGATGGCCGCTATTCGTCCATGCCCTCAGGCCATGCCACGGCGGCCTTTGCCTTTGCCTCTGCCGTAACGGGCGAAGTGCGCCTTCGCGCGCCGCGGCACGCGCGCACGGTTGGGGTGCTGACGTACGGTGCGGCGGCGGCGACTGCATACGCGCGCATGCATGATGATCGCCACTGGCTGAGCGATGTCACGGTTGGCGCAGGCATTGGTACGGTGACGGGGTGGGCCATCACGCGATGGCACGCCACGCGGCCGAATAATCCGATTGATCGGGCATTGCTGCGTCCGACGATTTCGCCGTCACCGTACGGCGGCATGAACGTCGGCGTCAAGATGCGGACGCGGTGACGCGCAGATGAAGGGCATCTTCATCACCGCCGAGTTGGAGGGCGAACTCGCCACGCGCATTCATGCGTTGCAGATGGAGTTCGATCCCAAGATGGCGCGCGCCCTGCCGCCGCATATCACGCTCACGGGATCGTCCGGCGTGGGGCCGATTCCCACCGACACCCCGCTCGCGACGTTGAAGGGCGCGATTCTCCCCTTGGCCGCGACGACCGCGCCGGTGACGGTGCGCTTTGGTCCGCCCGAGCGCTTTGTGGGACGCAACATTGTGTCGTTGAGCATGGATCCACACGGGCCACTTCGTGCGTTGCACGAGAAGATTGCCACCTGTGGATTGCCCTTTCAGCAGGCGCGCTTTCCCTTCACGCCGCACTGCACGCTCAATTTGTACCCAGAGCTGACGGCGACGAAGCTGCGCAAGATGATGGCGGTCAGCATCACGGAGCCATTTACGATTCGGCTCCTGCGTGTGTACCACACGCAGGAGCCGCAAGCGCCAGTGCTGTTGTTCGATGCGCCGCTGACGGGCGCAGAGTAGCGATTGTTCGCGAGGCGCTGCGCTTTAGCGCAACGGCTTACCGCAAGGCTTTTGCGATGGCGCCTTCGATATCCTGACGACCGCCAGTGCCGCCGTAGACGACCTTACCCGTCTTGTCGAGCACCACCACATAGCTCGTCGCGGGGACGTCGTACGCTTCGACCGCATTGCCGCGGCGATCGTAAAAGTGCGTGAAGCCCTGCAGATGCTCGGCGACGTACCGCCGCACGCGCTCGTCGGACTGATTCGCGCTCACCGCCACGCCAACAAAACGGACGCGATTGTTGTAGCGACGCTGCGCGGCCATGATGGTCGGCTCGAGCTCACGGCAGTTGCTGCACCAGGTAGCCCAGAACTCAATCACCGTGGGCTTGCCACCACCCACCACGCTGCTGAGATCCGCGGCCTGACCGGTGAGGGTCTCGACCGCCGCGGCAGGGGCGGCGGTGCCAAGCGGAAGTCCGACTTCCTGCGCGCCGAGGCCCGCCGTGGCGCCAACAAAGGTGAGCGCGACCAGCGCGCGACGAAGCATCGTTTTCATATGAGGAGTTTTCCCATTTCAATCAGGTAGTACTGCGCGACGCCGAGCATGACGACGCCGAATCCCTTCTTCACCCAGAGCATCCAATTGCCCGCGCGCGGCAGGCGAGAGACCGCGCCACTTGAGAGCCCGACAATTACCAGCAGGACGCACATGCCGAGTGAGAACACCAAGAGATACACGAAACCGAGCGTGGGGCTCCCTTTGGAGCTCACCCAGGTGAGAATCGCGGCCATGACGGGGGCGCCGCAGGGGGCCGCGACGAGTCCCGACATCGCGCCCATCACGAAGGCCCCGCTCGCGCGTCCGGCCGTGCCCGCGGTCGCGGCCCGCTCGGCGAGTGCCGCTGGGAGCCGAATGGGAATGACATCGAACATCGCGAGGGCGGCAAAGATCATCATGTTCGCCATGGCGAAGTAGAGCCATGGGTTGGTGCTGATGGTGCCGAACATGGTGCCGGTGACGCCGGCGATGATGCCGAGGGTCGAGTAGACCGAGGCGAGACCGAAGACGTACGCGAAGGTGAGAATCGCGGTGCGCCACCGCGGCGGGCTGGTCTCGCCGACCGTCTGTCCGCCGACAATCGCCGCGGTAATCGGGATCATCGGATAGATGCAGGGATTCAGGCTCGTGAGCACGCCGCCGAGGAAGACGAGTCCTAGGGCGGTGAGTGGGCTCGAGGAGAGCTGTGCGGTGAGGCCGGAGAAATCCATGACGTCCGTGAGTGGTGTGACTGAACGGCTAAACGAGTTGCTGAACGAAGTACCAAACGAACTACCAAGCGAGCCACTGAACGAACTACCAAGCGACTTACTGAGCCAACGATTGATGACCTACGGAATCACGCCGATAATGACGAGCGAAGTTCCAGCGGAGACGGATCCCGCGAGGCGTTGATGCAGCACGAGGCCCGGGCTGGTGGCCCGAAGCTCCACACGTATTCCGGTTGAATCGTTGAAGGCACCTAGAAGTTCGCCCAGGGCGACTTCTTGGCTAGGGTGCACGAGAGGGGACCAGCTACCCGCCGTGGGGGCGGTGGTGACGGCGCGGCGCGGAAGGACCCGCGGGTTTGTGCCGCGGACTGCCGTGGGAGGTATTGCGGGGCGTCCTCGGGCCCGTGGCCAGGCGCGCACCATCTGGAGATCTGCGAGAACAGCCATCGCGCCCTCAATGAAGCGTCGCGTGGACACGGAATCCTCGCGGGTGGCGCCAGCCTCGAACACCGTGATGGCGGGGACCCCGGAGAGATGGGCGGCGGTCTGCAGAAAGCGGGCGGTCTCGCGGGTGCGTGGGCCGGCGTCGTCCCAGACGATGGCGGGCACCCCCCAGGCGCGGGCGAGGTGCAGGGCCGCGGAGTCCACGCGGAGATCGACGCCTGGGTGGGCGGCATAGGCGAAGCTCCCGACCGCCTCGTCGCCGTCCGAGCCGTGCATGTCTACCAAATAGTCGCTGTGTGCTACTATTTCACGCATGATGCGCGAAGCGAGTCGCTCGGTGGGCTCGCCGCAGACGACACCGGGAAAGACGCGGTTCAAGTTGAGCGAATCGTCGGGGCTGATTTGTGCGAGGCCGGCCTGATAGCCGGCGAGATTCGCCGGGGCCACGAGGATCACGCGCCCGCGAATCAGATCCGCGCCGAGGGTGCGTTGGAGCGACTGGAGCGCATGGACCGCGGCGACTTTTCCGCCGTGGACGCCAGCGACGAGCGCGACAGTGGGACCGGCGCGACGGCCGAGGATCGTGACGTACGGCAGGGGCGGCGCATCGGGGGCGACGACCGGCGCTGGAAGCGCTGGCGAGGGCGCGGCACAGGCGGCGAGCGCCAGGCCCGCGAGCAGGACGGCTGAGAACCGCACGCTCGCGAACAGACAGGCCACCACGCGGGTAGCACGCGGCGAGGCCGGAAACATCCAAGGCCGCCCGCTCGTCCTGCCAGCATACCCTCCCCGGAGCCGTGCCATGCTCAATCGCATGCGTGCAATCTATTCCGCGATGTCGAACACCTTGGCGGCCTCCTGGATGCCGCTGACCATCGGCCTGACGGCGGTGGTGCTGCTCTTTGGTCTGGGCGGACGCGCCTGAGGGGTTCGCCGAGCAATCCGCAGGCCGGGCGGAAGCGATAGAATACCGATGCAAGGGTGCCGCGCACGTCCGCGGCACTCTCGCATCACCCAGTCGCCGAGTCTGCTGATGCTCCGTCGTGCTCTTGCGTTGCTGGCGTTCGTCGCCGTGGCGCTTCCCGCTCAACCGTCCTCCCGGACGCCCGCGCAGCGTCCCGCCGCCTTCACGCTCGACCAAGTGATGAGCGCGCCCTACGCCACCAACCTCACTTCGGCCGCGACCGGCGAGCGTCTCGCGTGGACGCTCAACGAGCGGGGCCAGCGCAACGTCTGGGTGGCCGAGGGGCCGTCGTTCACTGCGCGGCGCCTCACCGCGTACACCACCGACGACGGGCAGGAACTCAACGCTGTGCAGATCTCCGCGGACGGCCAATGGGTGATCTACCAGCGGGGCGGTGACTTCGGCTCCAACTGGGACGATGCACTTCCGGTGAACCCCACGAGCACGACCGAGCCGGTGAAGGTGGAGCTCTGGGCCATTCCCTTTGCGGGGGGTACGCCGGTCTCGCTCGGCGAAGGAATCGATCCCGTCATCTCGCCCAAGAGCGATGTCGTGGTCTTCGTGCGCGGGCGGCAGCTCTGGCAGGTGCCCATCAACGGATCCGCGCCGGCCAAGCGGCTCTTTGATCAGCGCGGCAGCGCGAGCGACGCGCGGTTCTCTCCCGACGGCTCGCGCATTGCGTTCGTGTCTGGCCGCGGTGATCACGCCTTCATCGCGATCTATACCAACGCCAGCACCCCCATCCAGTACATCGCGCCTACCACAAGCCGCGACGACTCGCCGCGTTGGTCGCCCGATGGTGCACGCCTCGCCTTCGTGCGGCGCCCCGGTGCCGGCGGCGCGGCCGTGAACTCGCTTGAGATCCAGCCCAACCCGTGGAGCATCTGGATTGCCGACGCGCGCACGGGTGAAGCCACGCAACGCTGGGCGAGCGACAACACCCTGCGCGGCAGTCTGCCGAGCACGCATGGTGGGTCCAATCTCCTCTGGGCCGCCGGTGATCGGATTGTCTTCATGAGCATGCAGGACAACTGGTCGCACCTGTACTCCGTGAGCGCGCGCGGCAAGGATGCGCCGCTCCTGCTCACGCCGGGCGACCACATGGCGGAACACGTCACGCTCTCCCATGATGGCCGCCATGTTCTCTACAGCGGTAACACCGGTACCACCGCCGGCGACATCGACCGTCGTCACGTCGTGCGCGCCGCCGTCGATCGCGTGCAGCTCGAAGTCCTCACGCCGGGCACCGGGCTCGAGTGGATGCCGGTGACGACGGCCAGTGGTCGTGTTGCCGCCATCGGTGCCACGGCGCAGAAGCCGCCAGTCCCCTTTGTACTCGGCGCCAACGCGGCGCGCACCACCATGGGTGAGCAGCAGGTTCCTGCCGACTTTCCCACGAGCCGGCTCGTCGTGCCGAAGCAGGTCATCATCACCTCCGCCGATGGCGTGAAGTTCCACGCGCAGCTCTTCGAGCCGGCAGGGGGCGCGGCGGGGAAGAAGCCCGCCGTTGTATACGTGCATGGTGGCCCGCCGCGGCAGATGCTCCTCGGCTGGCACTACGGCGATTACTACTGGAACGCGTACGCGCAGAACCAGTATCTCGCGAGCCGCGGCTTCGTGGTGCTGAGCGTGAACTATCGACTCGGCATTGGCTACGGGCACGACTTCCAGCGTCCCCCGCGCGCGGGAATCGCCGGTGCAAGCGAGTACCTCGACGTGAAGGCCGCCGGTGAGTGGCTGCGCGCGCAGTCGTTTGTGGATGGTGCGCGCATTGGCATTTACGGTGGCAGCTACGGCGGCTATCTCACGGCCCTCGCCCTTGGCCGCGACAGCGAACTCTTTGCCGCCGGGGTGGATATTCACGGCGTGCATGACATGACGAGCGACGCGGGCAACCGCTTCGGCGCCAATACCTGGCGCTTCGAGCGTCCCACGAGCGCAATCGAAGCCCTCGGACGCACCGCGTGGGAATCGTCGCCGGTGAGCAACGTCTCCACCTGGAGGTCGCCCGTGCTGATGATCCATGCCGATGACGACCGCAATGTGCGCTTCAGCCAGACGGTCGATCTGGTCCAGCGGCTTCGCGCGCGCGGCGTCGAGTTGGAAGAGGTCACGATTGTGGACGACACGCACCATTTCATGCGGCACGAGAACCAGAAGCGTGTGAATGCGCTGATTTCGGAGTATTTGGAGCGGAAGCTCAAGCCGTAGGCTCGGCGTGGCCCCGTGGGGAGGCGCGCGCTCAGGCTGGGAGAGTAGATTTGGAGGTTGCAGTTGAAGCCACGGCTTATCTCTCCCATTCGACACCTGCCCGCATATGGCCCCGCAGTTCATCTACGTGATGAAGGCGCTCAAGAAGGTGATTCCGCCTTCGCGCATCATTCTCGACGACATCTGGCTCTCGTTCTATCCCGGCGCCAAGATTGGCGTGCTCGGCCCCAACGGCTCGGGCAAGTCCTCGCTGCTGCGTATCATGGCCGGTGTGGACACGGAATTTCAGGGCGAGGCGTGGGCGCATAAGGGCACGCGCATCGGCTACCTCTCGCAGGAGCCGGAGCTCAACCCGGACCTCGATGTGCGTGGCAACGTGGAACTCGCGGTCAAGCAGCAGCGTGATGCGCTCAACGAGTTCAACGCGATCTCCGAGAAGTTCTCCGAGCCTGACGCAGACTTCGATGCGCTGATGACGCGCCAGGCGAAGCTGCAGGAATACATCGACCAGCACGATCTCTGGAATCTCGACAACAAGATCGACGTCGCGATGGACGCGCTGCGCCTGCCGCCGCCGGATTCGCCGGTGACGAATCTCTCCGGCGGTGAGAAGCGTCGCGTGGCCCTGTGCAAGGTGCTGCTCGAAGAGCCGGACATGCTGCTGCTCGACGAACCCACCAACCACTTGGACGCCGAGTCGGTGGCGTGGTTGGAGCACTTCCTTGAAGGCTTCCCAGGGACGGTCGTGGCGATCACGCACGATCGCTACTTCCTCGACAACGTGGCGCAGTGGATCCTTGAACTCGATCGCGGCAAGGGTGTGCCGTACGAGGGCAACTACTCCGGCTGGCTGCAGCAAAAGCAGGAGCGTCTCGCGCGCGAAGAAAAGCAGGCCAGCGCACGCCAGAAGTCGCTGCAGAAGGAACTTGAGTGGGTGCGGATGGCGCCCAAGGCGCGTCAGGCCAAGAGCAAGGCGCGTCTGCAGGCGTACGAGCAGCTGGCGAGCGAAGCGCAGAACGATCGCGTGATGCAGAACGAAATCGTCATTCCGCCGGCGCCGCGACTCGGCAACGACGTGGTGCGCGCGAAGAAGCTTTCGAAGGCCTACGGCGACAAGCTGCTGTTCGACAACCTCAACTTCGACCTGCCACGCGCGGGCATCGTCGGCATCATCGGACCCAACGGTGCCGGCAAGACGACGCTGTTCCGCATGATCAACGGCCTTGAGAAGGCGGACGGCGGCGAGCTCACCGTCGGCGAGACGGTAAGCATCTCGTACCAGGATCAGCAGCGCACGCTCGAAGGCAAGCGTACCTTGTGGGAGGAGATTTCCGGCGGGCGCGAGCAGATCATGGTGGGCAAGCGCGAGCTCAACTCACGCGCCTACGCCGCCAGCTTCAACTTCAAGGGCGCCGATCAGCAGAAGCTCGTGGCCAATCTCTCGGGCGGTGAGCGCAATCGCCTGCACCTGGCCAAGACGGTGATGCAGGGCGGCAACCTGTTGCTGCTCGACGAACCGACGAATGACCTCGACGTGGATACGCTGCGCGCGTTGGAAGAGGCGATGCTCGACTTCTCCGGGTGCGCGGTGATCATCTCGCACGACCGGTTGTTCCTGGACCGTGTGGCGACGCACATCCTGGCGTTCGAAGGCGAGTCGGAAGTGGTGTGGTACGAGGGCAACTACCAGTCGTACATCGAGGACCTCAAGCGCCGGAAGGGAGCGGATGCAGACCAGCCGCACCGCCTGAAGTTCAAGCCGCTGGTACGCTGATGACGTCGCGGATGCTGTTCGTGAATCTCGCAACCGAGGACGTGCCGCGTGCGCACGAGTTCTGGAGCGCGCTCGGCTTCGACTTCGACGAGCAGTTCACCGGCGAGAACTCCGTCTGCCTGATGCTCAGCGAGATGGCTCGTGTCATGTTGCTGAATCACGAGACGTTCTCGGGATTCACGACGCGTCCGATTGCCGACACCACGGCGGTGAACGAGGGGATGTTCGCCATCACCTGCGAGAGTCGTGAGGCCGTGGATGCGATGGTCGGCCTCGCGCTCGCGCATGGCGGTCGCCCGGCGATGCCGGCCCAGGACCACGGCGTCATGTACAGCTGGAGCTTCTATTGCCCCGACGGGCACCACTGGGAGCCGTTCTGGATGGATCCCACGTTGCCCGAGGGCGACGAGGGCGACGAGGACGCCGAGGACGACGACCTCTAGTCGGGGGTTCGTCCGCTACTCGTCATGCTGTCCATGCATCGCCGTCATTGACCCATTGGCGATGCCGAGGTGATGCGGGGCGTGATGATCGCCAAGGGCCACCACGCCGATGAAGCCAAGTCCGCGAATGCGTGCGACGGCGCGCGCATCCGTGGGATTGCCGGCGAGGGCGGTGAAGCGCACGCCGCCGGGGATCTCCACGACCGACATCTTCACGGCGCCGTCAGGGGTGCCGGTGGCGGCGCGCGACATGGTCATGCGTCGAATGGCATCGAGGGTGCGTCCGGTGCCGGTCACCGTGAAGATGGCGCCCCCAGCGGTTTCCTCGGCGCGCACCGCGGCGCGCATCGTGACCTCGTTCATGTCGATCAGGTGCTGACGTAGCGCCTCGATATTTACCTTCGACCAATCGGTGCGCGGGTCGGCGTCGAGCATGCGCACGATCTCGGCGATTGACGCGAAGGCAGCCTGCCCTCCTTCCTTTGGCAGCTCCCTGGGCGCGGCGGCCGGTGTCTCGTGGGTCATGCCCGGCGTGTGTTCGTGAGCCTGGGCGTGCAGGCTCGATGGCGCAACAACGAGCGAAAGCGCGAGTGCGAAACGGCGCATAGGGGTTCTCCGTACAGGTCTGGGTAGTCCGCCACCTTTCGTGCGGCGGTGGCATAGCACAACATATAGTCACCTCCCAATCGGACCAGAACCATGTCCTTCCGTGCTGCCCGCCTTGTGGCCGTCATCGGCCTGCTCCTGAGTCCCTCGCTCACACTGGCGCAGGAGAGTGCGCTGACGGTGGATGTTCTGGACCGTTTTGTCACCGCGCATGATCGTGAGCGCGAGCTGCTCACGGCGGCGGAGCCGAAGATCGCCGAGATCGAAGAGCGCATTCGCAAGTTCCGCGAGTGCAAGACGGCCTTTGAGGCGGCGGGCTCGATGTCGGGGAGTCGCCTCGGCGGACTCGCGGCCCGTGCCGGCATTCGCGCGCGGTGTGGCGCGAACAGCGAAGCGGATATCGCGAAGGAGAAGAAGCAGACGACCGATAAGGCGACGTCTGACGCCGCGACGGCGTCGGGGTTTACGGTGACGTCGTTCTCGCGGCTGCGCACCCGCTTGGAGCGCATCTATGCCAATGGTGATCGTGCAGGCCTGACCCCACCCGAGATTGAAGCCGTGGATTCGCGTGCGGCGCGCTTTGCGAATGTATTTGGCGGCAGCAGCGTGACCAGCGCCGATGCCCGTGCCATTGCGGACGCAATGACCTCACTCGGCGTGGCAATGGGCGGGGCGGCCGGCGCGCGCATGATGCCGGGACAGTGGACCGCCGATGCATCGTGGATGTATGTGAACCACATGTTCGCGATGATGTACGGCACCGGCGCGAGTGTTTTTGACAAGCCATACCAGCCAGGCCAGTGGACCCGCTGGCAGATGCAGGGCGAGGACGAGGACGAGAAGCAGACGGTCGAACGCGCGTTCCTGATGGTGACCGCGGATGGTGGCGAATGGTGGCGCTTCAAGAGCATCACCTCGTCGCGCGAGGGGAATCGCGTGGTGGCCGACACGATCGTGCTCGAGGGGCTCTTCAAGCGCATGACGGAAGGCACGCAGCAACTCGTGCGCATGCGCGGCAAGATGCCGGGCGACCGCGAGCCGAACGAGATGATGGTGCCGCAGAACATGTCCACGGTGAACACGTGGGGGATGTTCGGCACGCGTCCGACGCCGGAGAGCGTGGAAGGGGCGACGGTCGGAACCGAAACGTTGCGCACGCCGGCCGGGAGCTTCACCGCCAAGCGGGTGCGATTTGGCTCGCCGGGTGGACGTCAGGAGTGGTGGATTACCGATCAGGTGCCGGGTGGTTGGGTGAAGTACCGCGTCTCGGAGTCGGACGACGAGGTGAATTATGTGATGGAACTCGTCGCACACGGCACGGGCGCCAAGTCCGAACTCGGGGTGCGGTAAATGCGAGTGCCGCGCCGGCGCGCGGGAATTCTCCTGCGCGCCAGCCTTACTCTGCTCGTTTGCATTGCCCCACTCGCTGCGCAGGATGCACCACCCGACGCATCACGCATGCAGCTCGTCGTACTGGGCACCGGGACCCCCAACGCCGATCCGGAACGTAGCGGCCCAGCGCTTGCCATCGTGCGGGGCGAACGCTCGTATCTCGTTGACGCGGGACCCGGCATTGTGCGGCGCGCCTCGGCGGCCGCGTCGCGGCATGGGGTCACGGCATTGCAACCCAAGCAGCTGCGCGTGCTTTTCCTGACGCACCTGCATTCAGATCACACGGTTGGACTCCCCGATGTGATACTCAGCGCCTGGACGTTGGAACGCGATGTCCCGCTTGAGGTGTACGGCCCACCGGGCACCAAGGCGATGGTGGAGCACCTGCTTGCTGCGTACGCCGCCGACATCCGGAATCGCATTGATGGGCTCGAGCCCGCCAACGAAACTGGTTGGCGCGTGAACGTGCACGAGATTGCGCCCGGCATGGTGCTCGATGACGGCAATGTGCGCGTGCACGCCTTCGCCGTGCCCCACGGCGATTGGGAGCTCGCCTTCGGCTATCGCTTCGAGAGCGCCGAGCGTTCAATTGTGATCTCCGGCGACACGCGATCAAGCGATGCCGTGGTGGCAGCGTGCAATGGCTGCGACGTGATGGCGCACGAGGTCTATTCCGCCGAACGCTTCGTCGCACGTCCACCGGAATGGCAGCGCTATCACAGGAACGCGCATACCTCGACGGTGGAACTTGCGGCTCTCGCCGTGCGCGCGCGTCCGAAGCAGCTCGTGCTGTATCATCAGCTCTTCTGGGGCACTGACGATGCCGGACTCATGCGCGAACTGCGCGCAGCGGGTTACGCCGGCACGCTGGACTCCGCGCGGGACCTCGCGATCTACTGAGCGAGCTCGCTCACGGGCCGCTGACCCAGACCCAACCGATCACCAGCGTGTGGTTGATCTCGTGCGTCGCGCGCGGGGTGATGCGATTCCAGTGATGCATGTAACCGACGTCGATGCGCTGGCGCGCATCGAGCGGAATGCTCATGCCAAAGCCCGCACGATTCTGCAGGCGCACTTGCTCCGCATCGGAGTGCCCGACGGGGAGAAAGTACTCGTTGTAGGCAAAGCCGCTCAGCGTTCCGGCGGGGAGTGTCGCCAGCGGAAGCTGCGCGCGGCCTTGGAAGCGTGCACGCGCTTGATACACGAAGGGACTGGGGCCGTCCGCGATGGATCCCATCCAGCGTTGTTCCAATCGCAGACGATACGAGAGTCCTACCCTCGCCACGCGGTGAGCCAATGCCAGCTGTTGCCACCCCCGGTGCTCGCGCGTGGGACGTGCATTCGGTGATTCACCGTAGGGTGCGGTCGCTGCGTAGGTGTAGCCCGCTCCAACTCGAACGCCAGGGCGCAGCGTGAACTGCACACCGGGTCGGATGAGCAGTTGTTGTGGCTCACTCCCCCATTCCATCCGACGCCAGTTGGCGTCAAACCAGAGTGCGGTGCGCTCCGTGATGGCGTGATCCACGGTGGCATTGAGCCATACGGCCGACTGATGCACGGTCTGCCAAGCCGTGCCCTGCGCCTCACTGACGCTGGGCCACCCTAAGCACAGTGCGGCGAACACCGCACCGACGCTACGCATCGCACAAATCGCGGAGCGCGCGCTGCACAGCCTCCTGCAGCGACACAGGCGCAAGCACCTCGGCGTCGGGGCCGTAGCGGAGCACATGCCGCACCGCCCATTCCTCCTGAATGGCTTCCATCTCCACCGTGACGCTGCCGTCCTCGGCGAGCGGTAGCCCTTCGCGCTCGGCAATCCAGCGTGCGATGCGAGGGCTGTAGCGCACCGTCATCGCCTCGCCCTCTTCGCCAATCAGCACCTTGCCATCGCGGAGGACCAACTCGAGCGAGAACTCCGCGAAGAAGGTGAAGCGCGTCCGCTCGGCGACCACCGCCCGAATGCGATCCAACCGAAAGACCCGCAGCCCCTCGTTCTTCTTGCACCACGCGGCGAGATACCAGCTCCCCCGCGCCCAGACTACGCCCAGCGGCTGCACGGGGCGGACGTCGTCGGCGTCGGCAGTCGCACTGCGATACGTGATGCGTGCGACGCGGCGCTCGCGAATGCACTGCTGCAACGTGCGACGAATCTCCTGCGCCTGAACGGATTCGTTGGCGAGCGAGGCATGTCGTCCGTTGTTGCCCGCGCTCGCCACCTCACCGATTGCCCGCTGCAGTCGCGTGCGGGCGCGCTCAAGCACGGGGCGTTCGTCCGGCGGTGACTCGTGCTGCAGCATCGCGAGGCCAAGATCGAGCGCGTGCAAC
>JANLTT010000197.1:0-17485 GCA_031363115.1 Gemmatimonas sp. | reverse complement strand
CCACACGCTCACAATGCCAAAGACAACCGCGGTGAGCTCGAGGGGATCCATCGGCGGAGGGTAATGGCGGAGCAGGGGCGTTTACAAGGCAGGCACGGCACGAGCATCTTCCTCGTATCTCGCACTGAGGCAAAATCGTGCTCCTTCCCATGCTGCTGCTGGCCTTCGCGCCCATCCCTGCCAATGACCTGCGTTGCGTGGACACGCAACGCCCGACCGTGGCGCAGGCCGCGGTGTTTTCGGACGAGTTTGCGGATGCAGTCGCGGGCGGACTCGCGCTCGACTCGACGCTCGCGGCGGCCTACGCCTCCGGCGAGACGTGGGAGTCGTTTCTGGCCGCCGCACGGGCGCGCCGCGCCGTTTGGCTGAAAAACTGGGAGAGCGCGGTGATTCCCGCCGATGCGCTCGCGCGGGCGCGCGCCCTCCCGCCGGGCTTTCGTCTCTTGGTGATCGCCGTGGACGCGTGTAGCGATTCCGTGAACACCATTCCGTACCTGGCAAAGCTGGTGGCTGAGGTGCCGACGCTCCAGATGCGCATCATCTCGCCGCGCGCGGGGCGCGAGATCATGGCGGCACGACCCACCCCCGATGGCCGCGCCGCGACGCCCACGGGGGTGTTGCTCGACGCGACGGGAGCCGAGGTCGGGTGCTGGATTGAGCGTCCCGCGGCGTTGCAGACGCTGGCGATCGAGGCGAGGGCGGGGGGCGGAACGGCCGAGTTCGCGGCCACGAAGCAGGGATGGTATGACGCCGATGCCGGTGCCTCAACGATTCGCGAGGTGGTCAGCCGGCTCGCCGACGCGGCGAGCGGCGGTCGGGGTTGTGACGCGGCGGCGGCCTCGCGGGGTCGGTAGGGAGTGCGCACTCGGCGAAGGCATTCGCGGGGGCATCAAAGCCGCTGGGGTGCCCCGTTGTCCCGCACAACCGCCCCCCGCTAGATTTGGTGCTTACCCCCACCCGGACCATATGGCGAAGGAAGAAGCGATTGAACTCGAAGGGACCGTGAGCGAAGTGCTGCCGAGCGCGACCTTTCGGGTCCTGCTCTCGAATGGGCACGACGTGCTGGCCACCATGGCCGGGAAGATGCGGCGCTTCCGCATCCGAGTCCTTCAGGGCGATCGCGTGACCGTTGAGGTCTCGCCGTACGATCTGAGCCGCGGCCGCATCACGTTCCGCCACAAGAACTGATGCACTCGCGGTGACCCGCGGTTACATGCGGTAACGGGAAAGCACGAAGGGCGCGAATCCGAGGATTCGCGCCCTTCTTCGTCTAGCTGAAGACTCTCTATGTGAACCGTGCAGTGAAGCCATGCGCGCGGTGTTGCTTAGTGCGCGTTGCTCGCAGCCGCCGGCTTATCGGGCTTGAGGTAAGTCGCCTTATGGATGGAGAACGCCGTCACGTTCGCCACGATGGCGAGCACGATGATCACGGCGGCAAAGCCCCATCCCAACTTGTTCGGATCGTACTGCTCGCCACTGGCCGACATTTGCTACTCCATGCGGTTCGGGGTTTCGAGACCGAATGGTAATCGGAGGGGTGCGGTTCTCGCCACTGGTCGGCGGTGTCCGGCGCGGGGTTATCGGCGCGGGGTTATCGGCGGGGGTTATCGGTTCCGGAACTTCTCGAGGGCGCGACGATCCTGCTTGGTGGGGCGTCCCGGCGCCGCTTCCATGGCCGGCGCGGCCTTGGTGAGCTGCCAGTGGAGCTTCTCGCGCGCCTCGCGGGAGGCGGCGGTTTCCTCGTAGAGACGCTGGGCTTCCGGAGCGGAGCCGCGCTTGTCGCCGGTCCCACGGACTTGGAGTACAAACTCGTAGGGACCGCTGCGAAGTCGCACCTCATCGCCGGGGCGCACGTTCTTGGCGGGCTTGGCACGCTCGCCGTTCACGTACACCTTGCCACCATCCACGGCCTCCGCGGCGAGTGTGCGCGTCTTGAAGAAGCGCGCGGCCCAGAGCCATTTGTCTACGCGGACCGGATCGGTCCTGAGAGGAGCGTCATCGGCATGCGAGGTCATCTGAACAAGCTAACGGCGCACATCGCGGGCGGGGCGCTCATGGCCGTGGTGGCCGTGGTGGCCCTGGTGGGCGTGACCGGATGCGGCGGCGATTCCGCGGTGGAGCAACAGGCCGCGGAGCGCACGGCGATTGCGGCGGGACAGGCTACGGCCTCGCAGGCGGCGGCCCTCCCCGCGACGGGGCTCTGGTCCGAGGCGCACCTCATGGACCGGTTGAGCCGCACGGGCGTGTTGCCGCGTGCGCGCGAAGGGACCCCTCCCGCCACACCGTGGATGAATCGCGCTCCCATCGCGCTGGCCGCCGGCGGGGGAGAGGTGTACGTCTGGATCTACGCCGATAGCACCGCGCGTCGCGCGGTAACCGACCGGCTCGATCCCGAGACCGGCGTGCCCCCCGGCACGACCTCACCCTTCGCCCCGCCCATGGTGTTCGTCACGAACAACAACCTCGCTGCCATCATCACCGGCGGAACGGATTCGAACATCGAACGCATCATGCTCGCCCTGCAGGCGGGGCTCCCCGTCGAACCATGAGGCGGCACCATCGCGTCGCTCTGCTCGTCCTGACCGCCGCCGCGCTCGCCACCACCAATGCGAGTGCCCAGCGTCGCCCGGGACGCGCCGCGGCGGTGCCCGCTGAGCAAGTGACGTCGGTGGCCGATGCACCGAGTGCGGCCATCCTCGCGGCGCGCCACGACTCGCTCGTGGGCGGACGTGCCGCACTGGAAGGACTGAGCTCGATTCGCCTCCTCGGACGCTTCTCCATTCCTGCCGCCGGACTCGATGCGCCTCTCGAGATCCTCAAGCGAAAGCCGAATCTCTTTGTCTTTCGCACCGTGCTGGGGGATCAGGGTGAGATCGTGCAGGGCTTCGATGGCACGGTGGCCTGGTCCATGCGCCCCGGCGAGGGGGCTCGGCTCCTGCAGGGAGGGGAACGGGCACAAGTCGAGCAGCAGGCGGATTTTTTTGGCGACCTCCATGATCTCGCGCGCTTTGCCTCGGCTGAGACGATGGGTGCGGTGGAGTTCGAGGGGCGCCCCACCTGGCAGGTGCGCCTCGTGCGTCCGAGCGGAGACACCCTGTACGAATATTTCGATCGCGAAACAGGGCTCAGTGCCGGAGGAGCAATGGACATCCCGACCGGGCTGGGCCGCGTGCGGCAGAAAACCCTCTACGGCGACTACCGGAGCTTTGGGCCCCTGCGCATCGCGACCACCATCGTGCAGCGGCAGCCGGACTTTGACGTCATCATCCGAATCGCGGTGGTAGAGCTAGACGCAGTCCGATTGCAAGACTTGGCACTCCCTGACGCTGTCAAAGCGTTGATTCCCTGAAACCCAGACAAACAACGGGGGTACTCGGACGTCAGTAACGCCGATAGTTTTACTCCCCATGGTATCCCCGCGTCTTTAAGTACTAATGATTCCCCGCGCCCTGCATCTCTGCCAGCACGTTGCCACTGGACTCGGTCTCGATGATCCGGGCTCTGCGTGGCGTGAAGACCTTCGCCGAAACCGACTGCCTGAATCCACCGCCGCCGAGCTCGCCGAAAGCGTGGTGGAGAGCGGTCGGCGCTGCGGCGTCGCATTCCTGCGGCAGTCGTACAGCCGTGACGAGTTTGAAGGGGCGTTTCACGGGGCCACCGCGCCCCTCGTCCTACTCGCACAGCATCCGGAGCATGGCGTGCTCGGCGCCATCGTCGATGGCATCGAGCAGACGCGCGTCTCCGTCCGCGTGGTCACGGCGCTCGGCATTGGCGATGCCGAGCTGTTCACGCCTGATGCGGCCTTCGTGCGACTCGCCGGGCCGAAGGGCGTGCTGGGCGTGCTCTTCCCCGCGCGCGTGCTCCCCGAAGCGGTACTCGGCGCGAAGGGTGACGCTGAGGTCAAGACACCGGTCGAGCGACTCGGCGAACTCCTGCTGCTGGAGAAGGGCAACATCGGCTTGGTGTACGCGTATGCCACGCTCGTTGGTCTCTTCAGTCTGACCTTGCCGCTCGGCGTGCAGGCCATCATCGGTCTTGTCTCGGGTGGGCTCTTCCTGCAACCGGTGATCATCCTGATTGCAGGGGTCGTGCTTGCCACGGCGATCACGGGCGTGCTGCAGGTGCTGCAGTTGGCGGCGGTGGAGCGCATCCAGCAGCGCCTGTTCGCGCGCATTGCCCTCGAGTTTTCGCTGCGCGTGCCGCGCGTCTGTGTCGAGCAGTCGCTGACGGGCGATCTCCCCGAACGCATGAATCGCTTCTTCGAAGTGCTCACAATCCAGAAGAGCCTGGGGAAGCTGCTCACCGGCACGACCACGGCGTTGCTGCAGGTGGCCTTCGGCCTGCTGCTCCTCACGTTCTATCATCCGTACTTCACGCTCTTTGGCATCCTGCTGGTGTTGGCTCTGGCGCTGATGATTCGCTACACGGGGCCGCGTGGTCTCGAGACGAGTCTGATGGAGAGCAAGTTCAAGTACCGTGCGGTGCACTGGCTCGAGGAAGTGGCACGTTCGGTTTCGACATTCAAGTCGGCCGGTCGGGCAACGCCCGCGCTCGCGCGCATGGATGAACATGTGAGCGGCTATCTCAAGTACCGGCAGCGCCATTTCAAGGTGCTCGTCTTCCAGGCGATGGCGGCGGTTGGATTCAAGACGATCGTCACGGGGGCGCTGCTCATTCTTGGCAGCATGCTGGTGATTCAGCGGCAGATCACGCTCGGGCAGTTCGTGGCGGCGGAACTGGTGATCGTGACGGTGCTCGCCGGAATCGAGAGGCTCGTGGCCTCGTTGGCGGATATCTACGACGTGCTCACGGCGGTCTATAAGCTCGGCGGCGTCACCGACCTCAAGCTGGAGTCGGTCGGCGGACTCGTGCTCGCGGATGTTCCCGAGGGCCTCGAGGTCAAGCTCGATGGTGTGAGCTACCGCTACCCAACGGCTGAGCGGGCGGCGCTTGAGGAATTGCAGGTCGAGATTCGCGCAGGGGAGCGCATCGCGGTCACCGGGTCGGACGGCTCCGGCGCATCCACGCTGCTGGGCGTGCTCGCCGGAATGCTGCCCGGCTACTCCGGCACGCTGACCATCGGTGGCGTGACCATGCGCGATCTCGACCCAAGTGCGCTGCGTGATCGTATCGGCATGCTCATTGGGGCGAACGAGATTTTTGAGGGGACGGTTGAGGACAACATCAGTCTCGGGCGCGCGGACCTTGGCCCCGCCGAGGTGATGCGCGCGCTCGCCACCGTGGGCGCGGCGGATGACGTGCAGGCGCTGCCGCTGGGGCTGCGCACGCCAATGGTGAGCGCGGGACGTGGGTTGCCGTCGACGTTACGGGCGAGGCTGTTGTTGGCGCGCGCGATTGTCGCGCGGCCGCGGCTCCTGCTGCTGGACGAAACGTTGGCCACGGTGGAGCCGGCGGCACGCCACGAGCTGATTGCGGCGCTCACCGCGCGCGACGTGCCGTGGACGTTGCTGATTGTCTCGCACGACCCCGAGGTCTTTCTCGCCTGTGACCGTGTGATCGTCCTGCGAGAAGGCACGCAGCACGCGGTGGGCCCGTGGCGCGAGCTGACCGACGACATCTACATTCGCGAACTCGTGCCCGCCACGCGGAGCGTGGCCTAATGCCAGCGACCAACGACCTGCTTGAACAGCACGCGGCCTCATTGGGGTCGGTGAAGCTGCTCGCGCGTCAGCCCTCGTTCCGCTCGTTCGGGGGCTGGCTTCTGGCCATCCTCGTGGTGATTGTGATTGTTGCCTTTCTCCCGTGGCAGCAGAACGTGCAGGGGGGCGGGCAGGTGACGGCCCTCAAGCCGGAGGAGCGCCCACAGCAGGCGGTGGCCGCCGTGGGCGGACGCATCGCGAAGTGGTTCATCGAGGAAGGACAGTCGGTGAAGGCCGGCGATCCGATCGTCGCGCTCTCCGAAGTGAAGGAGGCGTATCTCGATCCGCTGACGTTGGAGCGACTTGGGCAACAACTGGACGGCAAGCGTCTCGCGGTGCAGGAGAAGGGCGCAAAGGCGGAGGCGTTGGCGGTGCAGGCGCGTGCGCTCGACAGCGCATGGCGCTTCGCGCGCATACGTGCCGACAACCGCATCACGCAGTTCACGGCCTCGCTTGGGGCGGCGCAACTGGAGGACTCCCTCGCACAGGTGCAGGTGCAACGCACCGATAACCTGGTCCGCGCGGGACTGCGGTCACAGCTTGAGCTCGAGCAGGCGCGTCAGCGCGCGCAGCGCGCGCATGCCCTCGCGCTCGAGCAGGAGGCCGCGCTGGGCACCGCGCGCGCGGATCGTGCCGGCGTGGACGCCGACTACACCGAAAAGATTGCCAAGGTGGATGGCGATCGTCGCGCGACGCTTGCCGAAGTGGCCGAAGGCAACGCGGAGATCGCAAAGCTCGCGACCGGTGAGTCGAATCTCGAGGAGCGTCAGGGGCTGCTGGTCGTGCGCGCGCCGCGTGATGGCATCGTGGTGCAGGCGCTCCGTGCCGGCATCGGCGAAATCGTGAAGGACGGCGAGGCGGTCGCGACCGTGCAGCCCTCCGATCCGAAGCTGGCCGTCGCGGTGCAGGTGACGCCGCGTGATGTGCCGCTGCTCCGCATTGGCGACAAGGTGCGCATCGAGTTTGCGGGCTGGCCCGCGATGCAGTTCAGCGGGTGGCCGAGTGTGGCGGTCGGAACCTTCGGTGGGCGCGTGGCGGTCATTGACCAAGTCGCCTCGGCGGATGGCAACTATCGCGTGCTGGTCGAGGCCGATCCCGCCGATGAAGCGTGGCCGCAGGAACTGTTGATGGGATCCGGCGCACGCGCCTGGGCGCTCCTGCGCAACGTGCGCGTCTGGTTCGAGGTCTGGCGTCTCCTCAATGGATTTCCGCCGGCGCTGCCGGATGCGGGGGCCGGCGGCAAGGCACCATCAGCCAGCGGCGCCTCGAGCGAAAAGTCGAAGCCGTGACGCACTCGTGGTGATGCAGTCATGGCGTTGGAGCGCTCTCCGCTCGCTCGTGTGCGTGGCGGGGTTCTGCGCGGCACTGCCGCTCAGCGCGCAGGGAGCAGCCGAGCTCACACTCGAGGATTTTCTCGGACGCGTGCGCGCTACGCATCCGCAGGTGCGTCAGGCGGCGCTCGCGCGACAGGTCGCTGATGCCGAGGTGCTCGCGGCACGTGGCGCCTTTGATCCCTCGCTCTCCGCGACCTGGGATACAAAGCGGTTCAAGGGAATCGGGTACTACGACGAGTTCGATGCGCGGCTGACGATTCCCACGCCGTGGGGCGTGGACTTCAAGGCCGGATGGGAGCGCGCGGCGGGACAGATCATCAATCCCGAGCGCGCCACGCCGTCCGGTGGCCTGCTCTCCGCCGGTCTCTCGATTCCGATTGGTACGCGACTCCTCACCGACGAACGCCGGACCGCAATGCGGCAGGCGGAGTTGGCGCAGGGGGCCGCAGACGCCGATCTCGATGCCACCCTCGCGCGGGTGCTGCTCAGTGCGGCGCGCGCGTGGGGCACGTGGGCGGAATCGGAGCGACGCGCGAGCATCGCCGCAGATGGCGTCGCGCTGGCGGCTTTTCGGCTCGAGGCATTGCGTCGCCGCGTAATGGAGGGCGACGCCGCGCCGATTGATAGCGTCGAGGCGCTCGCCGAAGTCGAACGGCGCGAACTGCTGCGACTCGATGCCGTGGCCGCCGCGCAGTCGGCGAGGCTCTCGGTCGCGGGCTGGCTCTGGTTACCCGATGGCTCGCCCGATCGGCTGGACGCCTCGGTGATTCCCGCCTCCGAGGCACGACTCTCCGGTGAGGCGAACATCTCGCCGAGTGGCGATGCGCTCGCCTTTCTGGTGGCGCGTCATCCGTTTGTGCAGCAAGCGACGGCGCGCTGGCGCCAGGCCGATGCGCAGCGTCGTCTTGCCGCGGTCTCACTGCTCCCGTCGGCGAGCGTGGAGCTCAGCGGTCTCTCCGCGGGGCGCTCGATTGGCGACATCAGCCTGCCGCGCGCCGATGGCACCGACACCAAATTCGGCGGCTCGTTGCGCATCCCGCTGTTTGCGCGGCGCGAACTTGGCCGACTGCGTGCCGCCGAAGATCGGTCGCGGTCGCTGCTCTACGAGCGGGACCGGGTGAAGCGCGAAGTGGAGATTGATGCGGAGCGCGCGCTGATCGAGCTGCGAGTGGTGGATGCCCAAGTGGCGCGGCAGGCCGCATTGCTCGTTCTGCAGGAGCGATTGCTCGCGGCGGAGCAGCAGCGCTTCGCTGCGGGCGAGAGTTCGCTGTTGATCGTCAACCTGCGTGAGCGCGCGGTGCTCGATGAGCGGCTGCGGGTGGCGGCGTTGGTGGCCCGCCGGGCCACGGCGCTGGGGACCCTCGCGGTGGCCCTTGGAACTCCCCAACTTGGCGCGGGTCGAATCTCCGACCGTTCGCGTCCGTAGGGTTTGCGTCACCCCTAACCCCGCTTCGACATGTTGTCGTTCATCAATCGCGTCGTACACGTGCTCCGCCCCGTACGCCTGCTGTTCGCGGTCGTCGCGCTCCCGCTCGCCGTCGAGGCGCAGCGCTTTTCCGCCCCAATCAACCTGCAGGTGGGCATTCCGCAGGGAGAGTTCGCTGAGAACGTCAATCTCGCCGGCGGCTTTGGCATTGGCGGGATCTACGCGCTGAATGGTTGGATCGGCATCCGCGGGCAGTTTGACCTGCAGATTTATGGGGCCGAAAGTCGGCGTGTTCCACTGGGCGGCGGCGCGCTCGGACTGATCAACGTGGATGTCACGACCACGAATGCGATCGTCGGTGGGGCAGTGGGTCTGCAACTGGGCGTGCCGGGAGAGTCGGTGCGCCCGTACGTCGGTGGCATGATTGGGTTCTCGTCGTTCACCACCGCGTCGCAGGTCTCCGGGAGCAACTCGCAGGCCGAGCCCTTTGCGTCATCCACGAACTCGGTCGACAACACGCTGGCCAAGATCGTCTACGGCGGCATCTACATCCCGTTTGGCGTCGGTCGCTCGTCGTTCGATATTGGCGTGCGGCACACGTGGAATGGCGAGAGCGTGCGCTACCTGACGCCGGGGGACATTACGGAGAATGGCGCCGGCGACATTCTCATCTCGCCGAACAACACGCGCGCGGACCTGCTGACGATCACGATTGGCGTGACGGTGCGTCCGGGTGGCGCGCGCAACATTAAATAGGGAGAGCGTCTCGACTCGAGCGTGACGAGCGTGACGAGCGTGCTGAGCTTGTAGCGCGTGTTCAGCGTTTCAATCGTCGTTCCGAAAGCGGCGGTCCTTTTTCACTGAGGACCGCCGCTTCTTTTCGTCGAGGCGTGCCATCTTTTGGCCGCGGGACGGCTTGGTCGCGCGCCGCACCTTCGGCACGACGAGCGCCTCGCGCACGGTATTCGCGAGCCGCGTGAGTGCGAGGGTGCGATTCTGCGTCTGGCTTCGGGTGTCGGCGGCGACGACCCGCAGTTCACCGCTCGAGTCGAGCTTCGACGCGAGGCGGAGTTCCAGTCGCGCGCGGTCTGCGTCGGAGAGGGCATTGGAGGTCCGCATCGACCACGCGACCTCGACGCGCGTGGACGACGTGTTCACGTGCTGCCCACCCGGTCCACCCGCACGCGATGCGCGCATAATGAGCTCGGCGGCGGGAATCCGAACGCGCGCATTCACCACGAGGCGGCCTTCCACGTCCCAGATTTCAGCAGATGCCATAGTGCCGTAACGTTGCAGATTGCCAGACTTTTCGCCACCTTCCATTCGTTGCGAATTGCAAGACTTGGAGGATGGCTTGGCAATCGGACGAGAGGGGGCCAGTGAGCGGTATCGCGCGGTTCTCGAACCGCGGCGACTCCTCCTCTGGATATACGTCGGTCGGCTCGCGGTGGCGAGTGCCAACTTCACGTGGGCACTGCTCTTCGCGCTCTTCGCCGACCCCACCGGCACACTGATTGCCGCCGGGGCCTTCGTCAGCACGATGGGGCTCACGGCGATTTCGTACGTGCGCACCGAGGTCAATCGGAAGCGGGCCGGCGCGGGCTTCCTCTACGTGCAGTTCGTGCACGACCTCCTGCTGATCACGGCCATCGTGCACATCACGGGGGGCGGTGACTCGCAGTTCGCCGCGCTCTACATCCTTGTAAATGCCGCGGCCGCGCTCCTGTTGCCGATCGGCAGTTCGCTGCTCCTCGCGATCTTCGGCAGCGTCCTCTACGTGGGCGATGCCTTCCTCGTGAGTGGCGGCGCCCTCTCGACGCCGCTGCTGCTCCAACTCGTCGTCTTCGTGCTCGTCGCGGTCGGCACCGGCTACATCGCGGCGCGACTTCAGGAGGCCGGTGAGGGGCGCGAGCGACTCCAGGCCGAACTCGCCAGTGTACAGCTGCGCGCGGCGGACATCCTCACGAACATCCGCGCCGGCATCATCACCGTTGATGATCTCGGGCGGCTCCTCTATGCGAATCCCTCCGCGTCGGAGATGCTGGGGATGCCGCTCAACACGATGCTTGGGACGCCGGTGCTGGACCGGCTGGAGATGCGCGCACCGACCGTCGCCGAAGCGATCTCCGCCCACATCGGCGAGCGGCGCTCGAGCAATCGTTCCGAGGGCATCCTCGTGCGCGATGGACGTGATGTCCCGCTCGGTATCACGACCACGTCGGTCAGTGGCGACCTGCGGCAGGTGGGTGGCGCGACGACCGTCATTCTCCAGGACATCTCCGACGAAAAACGCGTCGAGACGTTGCGCCTTCGCGCGCAGCGGTTGGAGGCGGTGGCCGAGCTCTCCGCGTCGCTCGCACATGAAATCAAGAATCCCCTCGCCAGCATTCGCAGCGCCGTCGAGCAGATCTCCACGCGCGACGATGCCTCGGCGGACGATCGCACCCTCGGGGCGTTGATCGTCCGCGAATCGGATCGCCTCTCGCGGCTGCTCACGGAGTTTCTTGATTTCGCGCGCGTGCAGGCGGCGCGCCGCGAACGCATTGATCTGTGCGAGATTGTTCGGGGGGCCGCGGCCCTCGCGGGAACGCATCCCGATCGCGGCGAGGCCGTGCGGCTGACGCTCGACTTGCCTCCTGCGCCGGCCGAGGTTGAGGGCGATGAAGACTTGTTGCATCGCGCGGTGTTCAATCTCGCCCTCAATGCCGTACAGGCGTCGAGCGGTACCGACACCGTGACGCTGTCGCTCAAGCGGCTCACGCCGGCGCAGCAACCGTCTGGGTTGCCCTTCCATACCGACGCACTCGCCCTTGAAGTGCGCGACGAGGGCGGCGGCATTCCCGCCGAGATCACTGATCGGCTCTTTGAACCATTCATCACCACCAAACCTGGCGGCAGCGGGTTGGGACTCGCCGTAGTCCATCGCGCGGTCGAAGCGCATGGTGGGGTGATTCTCGTGGATAGTGATCGTGACGGGACACGATTCACCGTCCTCTTGCCCGCAGCCCCCGAACATTCCGGAGTTGAGTCGTGACCGAAGCCGCACGCAAGCCGAGCATCCTGATTGTGGACGACGAATCGGGAATTCTGCAGACGCTGGAGATCCTCCTGCGCGCGGAGGGCTTCGATGTACACACGGCGCATGGCGGGAAGGCCGCGCTCGAGCGCATCCCTGCGCTGACGCCGGACATCATCCTGAGCGACGTGCGGATGCCGCAGGTGAGCGGGGTTGAGGTGCTCGCGGCCGCGCGGGCGCATGACGCCGAGGTCCCCGTCATCCTGATGACCGCACAGGCGACGTTGCAGACGGCGATGCAGGCGGTGAATGCGGGCGCGTTCTATTACATCCAAAAACCGTTCCGCAACGACGAGCTGCTGGCAATCCTGCGCCGCGCCGCCGAGCATCGACAGCTGCGGCTGGAGAACAAGTCGCTCAAGAAGGAGATTCGTCGGCGCGACCGTCGGACCGCGGGCGCACCGATCGGCAATCACCCGTTGTGGCTCGATGCCCTCCATCTGGCGGAGGCGGTGGCGCATACGGAGTCGACCGTGCTGTTGACGGGAGAATCCGGCACGGGCAAAGAGGTGGTCGCGCGCTACATCCATGATTTGTCGCTGCGTGCGGAGCACACGTTCCAGAGCATCAACTGCGGTGCGCTGCCCGAAGGACTGTTGGAGAGTGAACTCTTCGGTCATGTGAAGGGATCCTTCACGGGCGCCGTGCGCGACAAGGACGGGCTCTTCACGTCGGCGGCTGGCGGCACCTTCTTTCTTGATGAGATCGGCGAGACGACGCCGGCCACGCAGGTCAAACTCCTGCGCGTCTTGCAGCATCGCGAGGTGATTCCGGTTGGCGCAACGGAGGCGCAGCCGATTGATACGCGCATCATTGCGGCGACCAATCGTGACCTCGAGGAAGAGATCAAGCGCGGCGCCTTTCGGCGCGATCTCTTTTACCGGCTCAACGTCATCGCCCTGCACCTGCCTCCGCTCCGCGATCGCCGGGAGGACATCCCGTTGCTTGCAGCGTCGTTCCTCGAGCGCAGTGGACAGCAGCGCGGTGAGCCGGCGAAGCGGTTGGGCGAGGAGGCCGCGGCGGCCCTGATTGCGTACAACTGGCCCGGGAATGTGCGTGAACTGGAAAATGCGCTGGAGCGCGCGGTCATCCTCACGTCCGGTCCCGTCATTGCCGCAGGGGCACTGCCCGAGCGGGTGACGGAGCGTCGCACGGAGTCGTTGATTGCCGAACGTACGGCCCCGAACCCGACACTCGAAGTCATTGAGAAGGCCTACATCATGTGGGTGCTGCAGAGCGAGGCAGGGAACAAGACGCGCGCGGCGGAGATGCTGGGAATCGATCCATCAACGCTGCATCGCAAGCTGGCGCGGTACGGAGTTGATTCGTGAGCGCACCCGTGAGCATGCCCGAGCGCATGCCCGTGGCTGGGTCGCTCGACGTCGAAATGGATCCCGCCGCCGCACGACGGGCGCGGCTGCTGCCGCTCTTTGTGGCGCTCATCGTGCTCCTCGTGGCGCTCGCGAACATCACGCCGCACCTGATTGGCGTCTTCTTCGACGACGCCATCTATGCGCTGGTCGCGAAGGCCATCGCTGAAGGGCAGGGCTTTGTGTATCCCCAACTGCCCGGAACGCCGCCGGCGATTCACTATCCCCCCGCCTTTCCGCTCCTGCTCTCGCTCGTCTGGAAGATCGCGCCGCCATTTCCGGACAGCACGATGTGGTTCAAGGTCGTGAATCCCGTGGTCCTCAGCGTGGCCGCGTGGGGCGCGATGCGTCTCGCAATGCGCGTGCTGGGATGGTCGCCTCTGGCGGCGGCTGGTGTGGTGTTGCTGGGATTCGTGAGCGTGCCGACGCTCGTGCTCACGAGCGTGCTGCTTTCCGAGCCGCTCTTTCTTGCCACACTGTTTCCCGCGTTGCTGAGCGCGAGCGTGCTTGTGGAGCGAGGCGGCACGAAGTGGGCGGTGCTGGCAGGAGTCGCGGCGGCGGTGCTGGTGCTCACGCGCACGGTCGGTGGCGTCATCCTGCCGGCGGTGGTGCTCGTGCTGCTGTGGGATCGCCGATGGCGCGAAGCGTTGATCTATGCATCGGTCACTGTCGCGCTTCTTGTGCCGTGGCAACTGTTTGTGTGGAAGCATGCGCCCGGCTTTCCTGACGCACTCCGCGGCTCGTACGGGCCGTATCTCGAATGGGTGGTTGGCGGCTATCGTGACGGGGGCACGGCCTTGGTGCTTGCGGTGGTGCGCAAAAACGTCGTGGATGCCTGGAGCTTTCTCGGGATCTTCTTCAGTCCCTCCGTGCGCGTGGCACGCCCCGCTGCCGCGGTGCTCGTGATTGTGGCCGCGGTCATCGGCGTGCTCGCGGGGCTCATTGATCGCCGGACACGCGTGCTGGCGCTCACGACGGGTGCGTATCTCTGCGTAGTGTTTGCCTGGCCGTATCAAATCGAACGCTTCCTCTGGGGGGCGTGGCCGCTGCTCGTGTTGGTGGCGGGCCACGGGTTGTTCCTTGCGATTCGTGCGGTGCGAGCCACCACGCGCCCGTCGCTGGCGTGGGGTGTCATCGGCATCGCCCTTTTCCTCGCCGTCGGGCACGCGACGTACAGTGGACGTGGACTCACCAAGGGATGGGCGGGGAGCGCATCAAAGCGGATGACCGATCGCATGTTGCCCGCGGTGCGCTACGCCATCGGTGAGCCGCGCCTGCGCGGCAAGCTGCTCGCGTCGGATATCGCGCCGGTGCTCGCCCTGTACACGGGGGAGCGGGCCATCTCGCTGGACATCCTCAACGTGACGGACCATCTCGCCGAAAAGTCCATCTCCGAGCGGGCCGGGGTAATTGCCGTGCTCGATCGCGCCTTCGAGCCCGAGGCGTATGTGCTCCTCTCCGACTCGCCCATCTTTCCCGCCTTCCTTCGCGCCGAGCGTGACCCGGCGCGGCACTTCCGTGAATTCACCGCGACGGGCCTTGGAGTCCGTGCCTTTCTCCTTGATCCCCAATGACCCAACATCCGCCGCCGAGCACTCGCGCCGTGTCGCGCACGCCCCTCGCCGCCGAGCAGCTCGTCCTGTCCGTGTTGATCCCCGTCTACAACGAGATGCACACCATCGAGACCATCCTCGATGCCGTGCATGCCGTGCCGGTGCGCAAGCAAGTCATCTGCGTGAACGATCGCTCCACCGATGGTACCACGGAGATCCTGCATCGCCTCAAGGCCGAAGGGCGCATTGATCTCCTGCTCGAGCACGACGTGAATCGCGGCAAGGGTGCGGCCATACGCACGGCGCTTGCGGCGAGCACGGGCAATGTCGTCATCGTGCAGGACGGCGACCTCGAGTACGATCCGGCGGAGTGGCCGGTGTTGCTCGGCCCCATCCTCGACGGGCGCGCCGATGCCGTCTTTGGCTCGCGCTTTCTCGGCGGCCCCCATCGCGTGCTCTACTACTGGCACTCCGTCGGGAATTTGGTGCTGACGACGTTCAGCAACATGATGACGAATCTCAACCTCACGGACATGGAGACCTGCTACAAGGCCATCCGTGGCGATCTCGCGCGTTCGCTGACGCTGACGGCGAATCGCTTTGGGTTCGAGCCGGAGGTCACCGCGCGGCTCGCGCAGCGCGAGGCGCGCATCTACGAAGTGCCGATCTCCTACTCGGGCCGCACGTACGCCGAAGGGAAGAAGATCGGGTGGAAGGACGGCGTTGCCGCATTCTGGCACATCACGCGAGCGAGTCTCACGAGATGACCGAGGCGTCGCGTCGCGTGTGGGCCGACCACCCGCGCGCGACGGGAACGGCGCTGGTGCTCCTCGCGGCGCTTGTGGCATCCCTCGTGTCGCTGGGCAACGGCTTCACGCTCGATGACGTGCTGGTCATTCAGGTGCGTGAACGACTGCACACGTTGCGTGACCCGCTCGCGCTGCTCACCACGGCGTACTGGCAGTTGCCGCCCGACGACACGCTCTGGCGACCGCTGGGGCTCGCGAGCTTTGCGCTGCAGTGGGTGATCGGCGACGGTGCACCCGTCATCTTCCACGCCACCAGCATCGCGTTGTATCTCGCGGTCAGCGTGGCGGTGCTCGCCTTGGCTCGCGCCGTACTCCCGCCGGTGGGCGCGCTCGCGGCGGGACTCGTCTTCGCGGTGCATCCGGTGCACGTGGAGTCCGTGGGCAACATTGTGGGGCAGTTGGAACTCTGGGTCGCGCTGGCCGTGCTGCTGGCGGGGGTGTTGTATGTGCGCGGCCGCCGCGCGGGGGCACTTTCTGCGGCAACGATTGCCGCGATTGTCGCCTGCTACGCGCTGGGGCTGGGCATGAAAGAGCACGCGGTGTTGTTGCCCGCCTTCTTGATCTTGCTCGAGGTCACCGTCCTTCGAGACGCGCCGGCGATGTCCCCGGAGATGTCGCCAGACGCGCGGGCGCGCGTGCGCGTGCTCTTCGGGCTCTGCGCCACACTCGCCTTGCTCTGGCTCGCCGTGCGAAGCGGGATCGTCGGCGGATTGGCTGGCGACCGCCCACACGTCGCGTTGAAGGGGCTCGATGCCGCCGAGCGGAGTTGGGTGATGCTCGCCCTTCTGCCGGAAGTCGTGCGCCTGCTCGTCTGGCCCGTGCGGCTGTACGCCGATTACTCCCCCCAGTTCGTCGCGATGCACCCCACACCGAACGGTGCGCACCTGCCCGGCGCATTGCTCCTGCTCGCCTTGCTCGTGGCGAGCGCGTGGGCATGGCGGCGCGATCGCGCGCTTGCGCTCGGCTTGCTCTGGGTGCCGCTCGCTCTCGCGCTCGTGGCCAATCTCCTCGTGCCCACGGGAATCCTGCTCGCGGAACGCACGCTCTTTCTCGCGACGGTGGGCGTGGCACTTGTTGCCGGGGCGCTTGTCTCGCGCCTGCAGGGTGTCCTGTCGAGGCGGTCGCCCACGTGGCGCACGGCGAGTGTCGTCGCGGGTGCGTCGGTGATTGCCCTGGGCGCGGCACACAGCGCCGAGCGGCAGCACGTGTGGAAGGACAACGAGACGTTGATGACCTCGCTCGTGGTGGACGCCCCGACGAACTTTCGTGGGCACTACTGGCTCGGTGACGACCTGCTTCGAAAGGGGCGGCTCCTCGAGGGCGAGCAAATGATGCGGCGGGCGATGCAACTCTGGCCTGAGCATGACGGCCCTCCCTTGGGGCTCGCCTTACGCTATCAGGAGCGGGGGATGTGTGAGCCTGCGCTCCCGTTGTATCAGACCGCCTTGCGCCTTGAGCCACGGAAGCCCACACCGTATTTCGGGTACGCCAGCTGCCTGCTGACCCTGGGGCGGTTGCACGAGGCGCGGCAGGCCGCCTTTGGGGGACTGCAAACCGGGCGATCGGCCGCGGCCTTCCGGTTTCTTATTGTCCAGGCCGATTCCGCCTTGGCGGCCACCGACTCCGCGGCGAGCAACAACTGGTGGAAGCGCCGCCGTGGATTGCAATAGCCCTGTCAATTCGCCCCCCTGCCCCAATGGGGGTGCCGCGGCCGAGTTATTCAACCTGTTGCGGTGTAAGCACTTGGCGCTGAGTTTGTTACTTGGCACGACCTTTGCCGTCTATAGCAAGTGAAAACCACCGTACGTCACCTTCCCACCATCGGAGTTTCTGAATGCTGAGCAACAACAAGAAGGGCTTTACCCTGATTGAGCTTCTGATCGTCGTCGTCATCATCGGCATCTTGGCCGCGATCGCGATCCCGAAGTTCGCGAACACGAAGGAAAAGGCATACATCGCTTCGATGAAGGCTGACCTCCGTAACCTCGTCACCGCCGAAGAGGCGTACTTCTCGGACAACACCGCCTACGGCAGCATCGGCAACCTTGGCACCTCGTACAACACCTCGGCCGGCGTCACCGTGACGGCGACCCCGGATGCGGGCCTCGGCTGGGAAGCTGGTGCTTCGCACACCTCGACCACGCAGACCTGCCGCATCAAGGTCGGCAGCAAGGTTGCGTCGGGTGAGAACGAAGGCGAGCCCGTCTGCGCGTAAGCGCTGGACTGCTCCACGATTGATCGAGGCGGGGGGGGGGGG
>JANLTT010000179.1:0-1776 GCA_031363115.1 Gemmatimonas sp. | reverse complement strand
GAAAGATAGCGAGATTGCGGGTTGCCTTGCCCGTCCCGCGGGCCGATTTTGCGGGATGTCTCTGATTCGTCGCGCTTTCCTGCTTTTACTCGCCCCGGCGGTTCTCGGGGCCCAGCTTCTCGGCCCTCCGAAGGCGACGACACCGGACTCAGTCCCGGTCCCGTCAGTGGACTCGGCCTCCCCCCGCGCCGCGGTCATGGCCTTCGAGGCGGCGGGACGTGCGGCGGATTTCGCGAAGGCGGCGACGTTCATGGCGCTGTCGGCCCCTGAGTACGTGGGGCGCGAGGAGGAGCTGGCGCGCCGACTCAAGTCGGTGCTGGATGCGCGGTTGGGGCTCGATGTCGAACGCCTCTCGCCGCGTGCCGAGGGGGAGGCGGGCGACGGACTCCCGCCGGACCGCGAACAACTGGGCATCATCACGACGCGGGCGGACAAGGAGATTCCAATCCGCATGACGCGGACCGGACGCGGCGATGAGCGGCGTTGGATTTTCTCGCCGGCGACGGTCGCGGTCGTGGACGAACTATTTGAGGACCTCCCCGACAACTGGATTCGCGAGCGGTTGCCCGATCCGCTCCGGCGACCGGGTCCGTTTGACGTCCTGCTCTGGCAGTGGATCGCCCTGCTCATCCTTGTGCCGCTGTCCGTCATCATCGGCCTGTTGCTGAGCCGGCCGACGCGGGCGGTGCTGAAGCGGCTGGTGATGCACAGCGCAACTGATTTGGATGACCTGCTGGTGACGGCGGCGCGGGGCCCGATCGTGCTTATCTGGTCGGTGCTGGTCTCGCGCAGCGCGCTGGGATGGCTCGCTCTCCCCACCGGGGTGCGCACCTTTGTCGTGGAGTTGCAGCAGGCGCTGGCCATTGTCGCGCTTTTCTGGCTCATTCTGCGCGCCATCACGGTGTTGCAGAACAATCTCGCACGCGAACCGTGGACGGCGCAGCATCCCGCACTCCGCTCGCTGATTCCGCTCGGCGCACGCATTGCGCGGGTCTTTGTTTTCATCGGCGCGGTGCTGGTCACTATCTCGCAGTTTGGCTATCCGATTGCGACGATTCTCGCCGGTCTCGGCATCGGCGGTATCGCCGTGGCGCTCGGCGCGCAGAAGTCGCTTGAGCACTTCTTCGGGTCGGTGTCGATTGGCATCGATCAACCATTCCGCGTTGGCGACTGGGTGATCATCAACGGCGTCGAAGGGGAGATTGAGGCGATTGGCCTGCGCTCGACGCGCCTCCGCACGCTGGACCGCACCATTGTCTCGATGCCGAACGGGCAGTTGGCCGACACGCGCTCCGAGAACTTCGCGATGCGCGAGCGGATTCGCTGGCGGACGATGATCGGATTGCAGTACAACACGCCGCGCACCACGCTGAAGCAGGTGCGCGATGAAATCGAGGCGTTGCTGCGCGCGCATCCGAAGATGTCGCAGGAGCGCATTGTCGTGCGGCTTTGGGGATTTGGCGCGTACTCGTTGGATGTCGAGCTGTTCTGTTGGATCGAGACGAGCCTCCCCGACGAATACCGCGTGATTCGTGAGGAGCTGATGTTTGGCGTGATGGAGATTATGGAGCGCAACGGGGCGAGCTTCGCCTATCCGACGCAGACGATTCACATGGCAACGGGCGCCAACAAGCCTGTCGACGGCGAGCCGCGCTAACCTTAGTTAGCGCGGCGGTTTCTCCTGCGCGAGGTCGGCCAACGCATGAAAAAGCCTCGGTAACTCCGCCGCGGCGCGCACGAAATCGCGCTCCTGCGGGTGGCCCTTGGCTTGGAGCA
>JANLTT010000176.1:0-3764 GCA_031363115.1 Gemmatimonas sp. | reverse complement strand
GTGTACGGCAGCGGCCAACAGTCGCGGTGTTTCGGACACGTCGCCGACGCGGTCGAGTCGTTGCTGCGGCTGCTCGCGACACCAGAGGCAGTCGGCGGCGTGTTCAACGTCGGCTCGAACGAGGAGGTGACGATTCACCGCCTCGCCGAACTCGTGCGCGACGAGGCCGGCAGCCATTCGGAGATTCGCCTCGTTCCATACGCGGAGGCGTACGCCGAGGGCTTCGAGGACATGCAACGTCGTGTGCCTGACGTTCAGAAGCTCGAGCGCACCATCGCTTACCGGCCGCGTACCACGTTGGCCCAGATCATCCGCGATGTGGTGGACGATCAGCGCCAGCGACTCGCCCGCACCTGATCACCCACGGTGCGCGCAATTCTCACCTGGCATTCGCTCGACGAGTCGGGTTCGCCGATCTCGGTCGCGCCGGCGCAGTTCTGTCGCCAGCTCGACTGGATCAGCGAAGCCGGACTGCAGGTGGTTTCGGTGACGGAGCTCCTCTCGCTCCCAGATGAGGCACAAGCGGTCGCGCTCACCTTCGATGACGGAATCGCCAACTTCGCGACCGAGGCGGCGCCTGCGCTCCGCGCGCGCGCGTGGCCCGTCTCGCTCTTCGTCGTGACCGATCGCGTGGGGACGGACAACCAGTGGGGCGGACAGACGCGGGGGATTCCCGTGCTGCCGCTGCTTGGCTGGGAGGCGCTGGCGGCGCTCGCGGCGAGTGGCGTCTCGATGGAGAATCATTCGCGCACGCACGCTCGGCTGGACGAGCTCAGCGAAGGCGATGCGGCAGCCGAGATTGACGGCGCGGCCAGCGCGCTCCGTACACGCCTTAATCGCGCGCCGGAGGGCATCGCGTATCCGTACGGCGCATTCGGTGCCCGGACGCTCGCGGCGGCGAGACGCGAGCATCACTGGGGCGTGACGACTGAGTTCCGCGCGCTGCAGACTGGAGACGACCGACACGCCCTGCCGCGCTTGGATGCACGGTACTTCACGCGCCGCGCGCACTTCGACGGCTGGGGAAGCAGGCGATCCCGCGCTTGGATCTGGGCGCGCCGCGCGGCACGCGCGGCGCGCGCCACCCTCATGCCACGTAGACGGGGCGTCGTCGTCCCACGGGGACCCGCATGAGCACCCCAAGGTTCTCGGTCGTCGTGCCGGCACACAACAGCACGAGCGTGCTCGCACGCGTGCTCGCCGCCGTCCTCGCCAACGATCTCCCGCGTTCCGAGTGGGAACTCATCGTTGTGGACGACGCGAGTCGCGACGGGACGGCGGCGATGGCCGAACGCTTCGCGGATCGCGTCGTTCGGCTGGGTCCGGCTGCTGGGGGGCCGGCCCACGCGCGCAATCAGGGAGTCTCGGTTTCGCGTGGAGATTGGGTCGTGTTTATTGACGCCGATGTCGTCGTGCATTCCGACGCGCTCCGTGCATTTGCTCGCGTGATTGACTCCGACCCCGGACTCGTGGCGGTCTTTGGCGCCTACGACGACGCCCCACCGGCGCGCGGATTCCTCTCGCAGTATCGCAACCTGCTGCACCGATACGTGCACCTTGAAGGGGCAGGAGAGGCCGACACCTTTTGGACGGGGTGCGGCGCCGTGCAGCGGGCCGCCTTCGACGCGGTCGGCGGCTTCGACGCGACGCGCTTTCCCCGTCCGCAAATCGAGGACATCGAACTCGGGTACCGACTCCGCCAGAAGGGCGGGCGCATCCGACTCGCGCCGGAGGTCCAAGGCGCGCATCTCAAGGTCTGGAGACTCGTGGGTTCGCTGCGCACCGACCTCTTCGACCGCGGGATTCCCTGGGTTCGCCTCCTGCTCGAACGTGGCGCGCTCGGAGCAAGCGCTAATCTCAACCTGAAACGCGGTGAACGACTCAAAGCAGTCGCCACGACGCTCGCGGCGTTTCTGCTCGTCGCCGGGCTCGTACTTGGCGACCGGCGAGCACTCGGCGCCGCATTGGTCATGCTCGCGGCCGTCACTCTCGGAGCACGTCGCCAACTCGCCTGGTTCGCCGCACGGCGGGGCATCTGGTTCGCAGTCGCGACCATTCCGTTGATTTGGCAGTATTACATCGTCAGTGCGGCATGCGTCGCGATCGGTCTCACGCAGCACCTCGCGGCGGGTCGCCCGACAATCACCGCGCGTATCCCTTCCTCGCTGAGCAAGGAACGCTCCGCATGACGGCGCCGAAGATCTTCGCCCCCGAGTACTACACGCACATGGCGGCGCTCGAGGCCGCGTCGTGGTGGAACGCCGGCATGCGCGACCTCGCCGCCCGGCTGCTGCGCGGAGCGAGCCTACCCGCAGCGGGCACGATGCTCGACGTTGGATGCGGATCGGGACAGACCATGCGGTGGTTCCGCGAACTGCACCCGGGCTGGCAAACCGTCGGCCTCGACCTCTCGTTCGAAGGCCTGCGCGCCGCCCGCGAGGCCGGAGGAGAGTCGGTCATGGCTGCCTCGGCGCTGGAACTACCGATGCGGGATCAATCGGTTGACATGGTCATCACGCTCGACGTCATCCAACATCTTCCGTTGGGTGGAGGTGACGAGACCGCGCTGCGCGAGATTCGCCGCGTCCTGCGTCCGGGCGGCGTCGTACTGATCCGCACGAACGCACAGGCGGTGCCGTTTACCCCCGACGACCCGACCTATAGCTTCCACAAGTACGCGTCAGGGGAGCTCCGATCCAAACTTGAATCGGCGGGCTTCGAGGTGGTGCGTCTCGGACGAGTCAACGCACTGCTCGGGCTCGCAGAGATTCCGCGCGAACTGCGCGCCCGCCGCACCGCGGAGAGCGGGTACGTGGGTCTCTTGGCGACAATGCCGCGCCGAGGAATGTTCTGGCAGATCAAGCGCGCCTGGCTGGGCGTCGAAGGGGCGCTCGTCGCCGCCGGCATGTCGCTCCCGATGGGCCGGACCCATGTCGTCCTCGCGAGGGTTCCCGCATGAACGCCGCCGAACTAGCTGCTGGGCGCGAGGCCGCTGTCACGGCTCTCACGCGATCGTTTCTCCCGCTCCACAAGCGAGCCTTCGGCGTCGCGACGGGAACCGCCGCGGCACTCGGCATTTTCCTCGCCACGGCTGTCGTGCTGCTTCGCTCAGACCACGACGTTCCGCTCTGGCTGCTCCAAGAGTACTTCAGCGGCTACAGCGTTACCTGGGTCGGCGCCCTCATTGGTGCCGCTTGGGCGTTCTTTGCTGGGTTCGTGATGGGCTGGTTCCTCGCCTTCGCCCGGAACGTCCTCGTCGGTGCACTCATCATCTACATCCGTACCAAAGCGGATCTCGTGCAATCGCGCGACCTGCTCGACCACATCTGACCCGGAACGCCGACCAATGGCCGATCTGACCTCGAAGGAACAGCAGGTGATTCGTCGCGAAATGCTGAAGCTGAATTCGAAGGCGTGGGGTGTCGCGACCGGACTGCTCGCCGGACTGACTCTCTTTCTCGCGACCATCGTCCTCGTCATCAAAGGTGGCGAGAATGTCGGACAGCACCTCAACCTGCTGAGCGTCTACCTCCCCGGCTATCACGTCACGGTTTTAGGCGCATTCCTCGGTTTCGTGTACGCGTTCGTCATCGGTTACGCGCTCGGCCGGCTCATCGGGTGGGTGTATAACTGGTCAGCGGCGCCGAAGGTCTGACGCGACGGGCCGGACGCACTCAGCGTGGTGGTCGGACGGAACCGGAACGCACGGCCCGCACGCCGAATGCCTGCGCCATCACGACTGACGCCGTCTTGTGACCGACTCC